>JBPCPG010000327.1:0-5955 GCA_050999445.1 Nakamurella sp.
GTAAGACGCTCGGGAGGGCTGCTTCGTTACCCGATCCGCCGGTGAACCACATCACAGGCCGTCGAATCGTCGGTTTAAAGTTAGATCCGCACCCGAATAACCGGCCCATGGCGCTTCTCCAGCAGTAGCACCTAAAACATCTCCGCGGTTCCGGAACCCTCCGGCGGACGTTCCGGCTGCAGCGCCGGACCGATGGCTGCCCCGAGAAGACCCGAATTGGGCATGCTGATCGGTCCTTCCTTGGTGAGAATCGTCGTGTACATCAGCCCGGCTGCCACGATCACACCCTCGAACGGTCCGCCCATGGCCCCGGTTCGAACCTTGATCCGCTGCCCGGGCACGTACGGACGGGCGAACAGCAGCACCAGGCCGGCGAAGAAGTTACCCAGAGTCTGTTGCGCCGCGATTCCCACGACCACGCCGGTGACCGCACCGCCGACCAGGAGATTCCCGAAATTGACCTGCAACAGCGCAAGCAGGCCAAGGGCCACGATCCCGTAGCCGACGATCACACAGATCAGCCGGATCGCCGACGCCGCCGATACGCCCGCCTTCTGACTACTGACCCGGGCGAGTTCGCGTCCGATCGACCGGGTGGCGATCACTCCGGTCAGCACGAAGACCACAGCCACCACCACCACGATTCCGGTGAGGTACCCGGGCCGCACGACGACCTCACGGCCGAAGAAGTTGAACCGGCCGGCGGTTGCCCGGCCGATACCTCCAAGCCGTTCTCCCACGACGAAGCACACCAAAGCGATGACGGCGGCCGGAATGGCCCGCTTGAGATCGGGCTTCACCCGCTGATCGATGGCGCGCAGGACGGTGAACGCGCCGTTCTGGCGGTCGGGGGTGTCCCCGCTCTGGCGGCCGGAATTGTCTGCAGTCATGTCCCCAATGCTGGCAGGCGACTACCGGCCGAGGGAAATGCCGGCGTCACTTCCAGCGGAAGTGCACAAACACCCGGCCAAAGTTGTCGGAGTCCTTCTCCACGCGATGGTAGAGAGCGCGGACCTCCTTCTGGGCCAGGAATCGCAGGACGTGCTTCTTCAGTGCACCACTTCCCTTGCCGGGGATGATCTCGACCAGCGGTGCCTTCTTGGCCACCGCCTCGTCGATGATCGCCCGCAGCGCCCGGTCGATGTCCTGGCCCTTGTTGTAGATCTCGTGGAGGTCCAGTTTGAGCTTCACGGCAAACTCCACCCCCCGCTCAGAAAACCAGGGACAGTGCGGGATCTGCGAGCAGCGCCCCGACGTCGGCCAGGAATTGCGAACCCTGCTGCCCGTCGATGACGCGATGATCGAACGACAACGAGAGCTGGCAGACCTTCCTGACCGCGAGCTGACCGTCGACCACCCACGG
Source organism: Nakamurella sp. (assembly GCA_050999445.1). Lineage (GTDB taxonomy): Bacteria > Actinomycetota > Actinomycetes > Mycobacteriales > Nakamurellaceae > Nakamurella. Next base: position 1,364 of record JBPCPG010000327.1, read on the forward strand.
CGCATCCTTGATCGACCCGAGCGCCAGGATCGCGGACTCACCCGGATTGATGATCGGCGTACCGGTGTCAACGCCGAAAACGCCGACATTGGTGATGGTGAACGTCCCGCCGGTCATCTCGGCCGGAGCGGTCCTGCCCGCGCGGGCCTTCGCGGTCAGCTCTCCGAGCGCCACCGCAAGCCCGTGCAGGTTCAGCTGGTCCGCATCGGCGATCACCGGAACGATGAGCCCGCGCGGCGTTGCTGCCGCAACGCCGAGGTTGACGTACTCCTTCACGACGATCTCGCCGGATTCTCCGTTCCACAGTGAATTGATCTCGGGGGTTCGCCGAGCGGCCAGGCATACCGCCGACGCCGCGAACGCCAAGGGGCTCAGTTTCACCTCCGCGAATTCCGGCCGCTTCCGCAACCGATCACGGAGCTCCGTCATCGCGGTGACATCGACGGTCAGGAACTCCGTGACGTGCGGCGCGGTGAAAGCACTGGCCACCATGGCCTGAGCGGTCATCTTGCGAATGCCCCTGATCGGCACCCGGTATTCACGCACTCCGAGTTCGGCCGGTCCGCCCGCTGGCGGCGACATCGGGGGCGACGGCGCGATGATCGAGGCGGCCGTCTCCACTTCGGCGCGTGAGATGACACCGTCTGACCGACTCGGCGTGACCGTCGCCAGATCGACCCCGAGGTCCTTCGCGAGCTTACGAACCTGGGGTGCGGCCCTCGGTACGCGCATCGGCGGTTCTACTGGTGACGGCCGGACTTCGACGCTGGTGACGACATCGGATTCCTCGCCCGGCTGGCTGGTCCCACCTCGGCGGGCGCGGCGGACCGTGGAGGCACTGGCGGACACATATCCGACCAGCGTCGCGATTCGGCCGTCGGCCGTCATCTCGCCGATCTTCGCGCCCGCCTCGCCGTCGCCCTCTGGGGCGGCTGCCTCTGGGGGTGCTGTTCCTGGGGCGGCTGTTCCTGGAGCGAGAGCCTCTGGCACTCCGGCCTGATCGACCCGCAGCTCGTCAACCACCGGATCTTCCTCGCGCGCGTCCGGATCGGTGTCGATACTGATGATCGGCGTGCCGACGTCGACCGTGACGCCGGGCTCGACCAGCAGCGCCTTGACCCGTCCGGCGAACGGCGACGGCAATTCGACTGCGGCCTTGGCCGTTTCGATCTCGACGATGATCTGGTTGACCGTCAGCACATCACCGACGGCCACATGCCACGTCAGGATCTCCGCCTCGGTCAACCCCTCCCCCACGTCCGGCATCGGAAAGGTCTGGATTCGGTTCATGTTCACTCCCGGCATTCTCAGTAGGCCAGCACGCGGTCGACCGCGTCGAGCACCTTGTCGAGGTCCGGCAGGTAGTGATCCTCCAGCTTGCTCGGCGGATACGGCACGTCCAGCCCCGCCACCCGAAGCACCGGCGCGGCCAGCGAGTAGAACGCCTCTTCGGTGACCCGAGCGGCGATGTCGCCGCTGATCGAGGACTCGCGTGGGGCCTCGGTGACGACGACCAGCCGCCCGGTCCGGCGAACCGAGTCGAGTACCGGATCAAGATCCAGCGGCGACAACGTGCGCAGGTCGATCACTTCGAGCGAACGTCCTTCGGCTGCGGCCGCATCCGCCGCCGCATACAGAACCGGCATCGACGGTCCGTAGGACACGACCGTCACATCGGTACCCGGCCGACGGACGATCGCGGAGAAGGTGCTCTTCGGGCGGTCGGCCACATCCAGCGGTGCCTTTTCCCAATAGCGGCGTTTCGGTTCGAAGAATACAACCGGGTCGTCGCAGTCGATGGCCTCCTGAATCATGAAATACGCGTCGGCGGAATTAGAGCAGCTGACCACGCGAATTCCCGCGATATGACAGAAGAACGATTCAGGGGCTTCTGCGTGGTGCTCGACCGCGCCGATACCGCCGCCGAACGGAATACGCACCACCACCGGCATTTTCAAGATGCCCTGGCTACGGAATGTCATCTTCGCGAGCTGCGAGATGATCTGGTCGAAGCCCGGAAAAACGAAACCGTCGAATTGAATTTCGGTGACCGGCCGGTAACCCCGCATCGCGAGGCCGACTGCCGTTCCGATGATGCCTGATTCCGCGAGCGGCGTGTCGAGCACCCGGTGCGCACCGAAGTCCTTCTGCAATCCGTCGGTCACCCGGAAGACGCCGCCCAGTTTGCCGACGTCCTCGCCCATCACCAACACCTTCGGATCCTTCTCCATGCTGGCCCGCAGTCCCATGTTCAACGCCTTCGCCAACGTTGTCGGGGCGGCCGCGGCGGCTTGCCCGTTCGACGTCGACATCGCTGCGCTCATCGGGAGGCCACCGGCTGGTCGGTGAAGCCCTCGAGGTAGGTCTGGAAGTCGCGTTGCTGTCGGTCCAGCTGCGCATTGGGCTCGGAGTAGACGTGATCGAACATCCGTTCCGGGGGCGGCACGGTCATTGCAATGCAGTGAGCCCGGAATCTCGCGGCCAGCTCGTCGGCTGCCGCGTCGATCCCGGCGAAGAAGTCCCCGTCGGCGAGGCCGTTCCGGGCCAGATGCACCCGCACCCGCTCGATCGGATCGAGCAACTTCCAGGCCTGCGCCTCATCGGCCTGTCGGTAGCGGGTCGGGTCGTCGGAGGTGGTGTGGGCGTCCATCCGGTAGGTGAAGGCCTCGATCAGCACAGGGCCGTTGCCGGTCCGACACTCCTCGAGCGCCCATCGGGTGACGGCGAGGCAGGCCAGGACGTCGTTGCCGTCGACCCGCACGCCGGGAAATCCGTATCCATGCGCTCGATTGAACAGCGGGACCCGCGATTGCCGCTCCACCGGCTCCGAGATCGCCCACTGGTTGTTCTGACAGTAGAAGACGACGGGGGCGTCATAGGCCGCTGCGAAGACCATGGCTTCGTGCACATCACCCTGGCTCGTCGCGCCATCGCCGAAGAAGGCGATCGACGCCTCCGCAGCACCGTCGAGCCGCTGACCCATCGCAAAGCCGGTGGCGTTGAGCACCTGATTGCCGATGACGATGCAGTAGGGAGCGAAACCGGTCGTCCTCGGGTTCCAGCCGCTGTGGTCGGTACCGCGGAAGATACCCAGCAGCTCGGTCGGGTCCACGCCTCGGCACCAGGCGATGCCATGTTCGCGATAGGACGGAAAGGCCATGTCGGTCGGCGCGAGCGCCCGACCGGCGCCGATCTGAGCAGCTTCCTGGCCCAGGAGCGGCACCCAGATCGACAACTGCCCCTGACGCTGCAGGGCGTTGCCTTCACGATCGAACCTGCGGACGAGAACCATGTCGCGATACAGGCCGCGCAAAAGCTCTGGGGAGAAGTCGAGCGGGTAGTCCGGATGCGGGGTGAATTCGCCCTCCGGAGTGAGCATTTGTATCGAATCCTCGCCGCCGGTGGCTTTGAGGCCGGCGATGACCTGGGCCGGCGAGGGAATCGCCGCCGCGACCGGGGCGGCACCCGCTCCGGCCACCCCTCGCTCCTTCGCTCCCCTGGCCGTGGCCAGGCTGTCCATCCACTGCTGATTGACCACCGGTGCATCTCCTCGTCGAATTGATCCCACCCCAGGATCGCCGGGGCCGTGGGCGCCGATGAGAGGTTCGAATCGGCCCATGGGTGAGGCCGCCGAGCCGCTGCATCTGCGTTGACGGTCAGCTTCAGCCCCGAACGGCGCTTCCGGTGCGAGGCGGCGGAGGGGACCTGTTCAGATACTGGCACGAATCAGCGGCCACCGTGATCGCGGCCACCTCCGACCGTCGGAGGACCGAAGGTCGCACCTCGGACCACCGGGTGGCCGGCAGCCCTGCACACCAATACGATCAGCTGGGAAGGCCGGGCCCCAGAAGGACCACCCGGGCGTCGAGCGCGGAGGTACATGTGGAGCTGGAACACCGATTCGAGGTACCGGTCGGAATCGAGACCGCCTGGTCCACCTTCCTCGACATCGCGAAGGTCGGCCCATGTTTTCCTGGCGCAACACTCGATTCGGTGGACGGAGACGAGTTCAGCGGATCCGCAGCAATCAAGTTCGGGCCGGTTCACCTGGTCTACCGCGGCTCGGCCAAGATCCTCGACAAGGACCCGGTTGCTCATCGCGCCCGGATCGAGGCCACGGGTAATGCGACCGGAGGGGACGCCAAGAGCGCTGCATCGACTGCCGCGATGCTGGTGACAGCCACGGCAACCGCCCTGTCGCCGAGACGCACCGCCATCGACCTGGTCACCACGTTGTCCATCACCGGGCGCCCGGCGAAGTTCGGGCGCGGCGTCATGGTCGAGGTCGGCAACAAGCTGATCAGCCAGTTCGCGGATTCCGTTTCCACCCTGCTTTCCGGACGGCCCGCCGGGGGAGCCGAGCTACTCAACGAGGTGAATCCGGACGACGTCGCAGCGGAGGTCGCCGCTGCATCGAACACGGAGGCGGGTAGCACGCAGCCGTACCGATCGGTCGGCGCTCACCGCGTTCCCGGCGTTGCCGAGCCGATCAACCTGATCGGGGCTGCCGGAGCACCCGTCCTCAAACGGCTGGCCCCGTTGCTCCTCGGTGTCCTCGGCTGGTTGTTGCTGCGCCGAGTCGCGAGCCGTCG
>JBPCPG010000340.1:0-15596 GCA_050999445.1 Nakamurella sp.
CGGCGGAACCAGCCCTGAGGATGCGATGAACAAACTGCTCGCAGCTTCCACCAGCGGCGACTTCAACGCGATCATCGGTCTGCTTCCGCCGCAGGAAATGGGCGTGATGCACGACTACGGCAGGCTGATGACCAAACAGATACCGTCCGGTGGTCGCTCGACGATGGGCTCGGCGGCACTGTCCGACGCTACCTGGAACGTCGCCGACGTTCCCGGCGGCAAGTTGGTATCGCTGAAGACGCTGACGATCACGGCGAGTGGAAAGACCGTCACCGTGGCTCGCGACGCTGCGGCGAACACCCTGTCGCTCGGAGTGCAGGGCGAGCCGAAGGTCGTGCTGGACAAGGACAGCGTCGTTGGCTTCGTCAACAAGAGCGTCCTCAACTCGTCCTCCACGTCGTCGCTGCCGCCACAGGTGGTCGCCATCATCGGTCGTGAGTTCCAACAGCTGATCGGCGTGGGCGTCGTGATGACGCAGGACGGCGGCAAGTGGTACGCCAGTCCGGTTCGTTCGTACGCAGAAATTCTGGTGAAGGTGCTCAAGGGCCTTGAACCTGGCGATATCGACTACTTCCTCTCGCTGGCGAAGAAGTAGATCCAACCGGAAACGGCGAAGCGCGAACACTTCGACGCAGGGGCCGGGAGCGAAGAGCGATTCTTCGTCCCCGGCCCCTGTTGTCGCGATAACAGGACAAGCGTACTGTTTGCCTCACGCGGTCGTAGGTGCCCAGAAGAACGCCCCCCCTGGGACCGACCAGATCCGCGGAAGACCGCGCCTCGAGGGTGCCATCCTCGGCGGCAGGTCCATTCGACCGCCTCGAGAAGGAGCAACGCGTGTCTGCCAGCCAGGACAGCTTCGCCGCAAGGAAAACCCTCACCGTGACCTCCAGCGCCGGTGAACAGAGCTATGAGATCCATGGGATCAAGGGTGTGGCGGGGCTCGAGAACGCGGAACGGCTTCCGTTCTCGCTGAAGGTGCTGCTCGAAAATCTCCTTCGTACGGAGGACGGCGCCAATATCACCCGCGAACACATCCTGGCGCTGGCGAACTGGAAGCCGGACGCAGAACCCGACACCGAGATCCAGTTCACCCCGGCCCGGGTGATCATGCAGGACTTCACCGGGGTGCCGTGCGTCGTGGACCTGGCCACGATGCGCGAGGCGATGGCTGATCTCGGCGGGGACCCGGACAAGATCAACCCGCTGGTGCCGGCCGAGATGGTGATCGACCATTCGGTGATCGCAGATGTCTTCGGCCGCGCGGACGCGTTCGAACGAAACGTGGAACTCGAATACGAGCGCAACCGCGAACGCTACCAGTGCCTGCGCTTTGGTCAGACCGCTTTCGACGAGTTCAAGGTCGTCCCGCCCGGAACCGGCATCGTCCATCAGGTGAACATCGAGCACCTGGCTCGGGTGGTCATGGTCCGAAATGGCGAGGCCTATCCGGACACCCTCGTCGGCACCGACTCGCACACCACCATGGTCAACGGCCTCGGTGTGCTCGGCTGGGGAGTCGGCGGGATCGAGGCGGAGGCGGCGATGCTGGGTCAGCCGGTCTCAATGCTCATCCCCCGCGTTGCCGGCTTCAAGCTGACCGGCAGCCTTCCCGATGGCACCACCGCTACCGACCTGGTGCTCACCATCACCGAAATGCTGCGCAAGCATGGCGTGGTCGGCAAGTTCGTCGAGTTCTACGGTGACGGCGTTGCCGCAGTTCCGCTGGCCAACCGCGCCACTATCGGCAACATGAGCCCGGAGTTCGGCTCGACCGCCGCCATGTTCCCGATCGATGACGAGACGATCAGGTATCTGCGGCTGACGGGCCGGCCCGACGACCAGCTCGCGCTGGTGGAGGCGTACGCCAAGGAGCAGGGTCTGTGGCACGACGCCACGGTCGAGCCGGCCTTCTCCGAGTACCTCGAACTAGACCTCGGAACGGTGGTCCCGTCGATCGCAGGGCCGAAGCGGCCGCAGGACCGCGTCGTGCTGGCCGATTCGGTGCCGATGTTCCGTGAGGCGCTGAAGGCGTACACGAACGGCGTGGCACACGATTCGGTGGACGAGCAACTGCTGGAGACCTTCCCGGCCTCCGACGCGCCGTCGCACGATCCGAACCAGACCTCGGACGCCTATCCATCTGTGCCGGTCCCGACCGCCCGAAGCACTCGCCGGGCCTCCAAGCCGACCAAGGTCGTGATGGACGGCCAGGAGTTCGAGATCGACCATGGTCACGTTGCCGTCGCCGCCATCACCTCGTGCACCAACACCTCGAACCCGCAGGTGATGATCGCCGCCGCGCTGCTGGCGAAGAAGGCTGTCGAGGCAGGACTGGAGCGCAAGCCGTGGGTCAAGACGACGCTGTCCCCAGGTTCCAAGGTAGTGATGGACTACTACGAGCGGGCCGGCCTGCTGCCGTACATGGAGAAACTCGGATTCAATCTCGCCGGCTTCGGCTGCATGACTTGCATCGGCAACTCGGGTCCGTTGCAGGACGAGATCTCCGCCGCCATCAACGAGGCCGACCTTGCGGTGGTGTCCGTGCTGTCGGGCAACCGCAACTTCGAGGGCCGGATCAACCCGGACATCAAGATGAACTACCTCGCATCTCCACCGCTGGTGGTCGCGTACGCGTTGGCCGGCTCGATGGACATCGACATCACCCGTGACCCGCTCGGCATGGACACGACAGGTCAGCCGGTCTTCTTGCACGACATCTGGCCGTCGCCGACCGAGGTCGAGGAGGTGATCGCGCAGGCGATCAACCAGGAGATGTTCACCAGGGACTACGCGGACGTCTTCGCCGGTGACGAGCGGTGGAAATCGCTCTCGACACCGATGGGAAGGACTTTCGAGTGGGATGCGGATTCCACCTATGTGCGTAAGCCTCCCTACTTCGAAGGGATGTCGCCGGATCCGTCGCCGGTCACCGACATCACCGATGCCCGCGTACTGGCCAAGCTGGGCGACTCGGTGACCACCGATCACATCTCGCCCGCCGGCAACATCAAGGCCGGCACTCCAGCAGCGCAGTACCTGACCGAGCACGGCGTCAGCCGGCAGGACTTCAACTCCTACGGTTCTCGGCGCGGGAACCACGAGGTGATGATCCGCGGCACGTTCGCCAACATCCGACTGCGTAATCAGCTCCTGGACGGTGTCGAAGGCGGTTACACCCGTAACTTCCTGGCCGACGGCGAGCAATCGTTCATCTTCGACGCCTCGGCCGCGTACCAGGCCGCCGGCATACCGTTGATCATCCTGGCCGGCGCCGAATACGGGTCGGGATCCTCTCGTGACTGGGCGGCGAAGGGCACCGCCCTGTTGGGCGTCAAGGCCGTGATCGCGCAGTCCTACGAACGCATCCACCGGTCCAACCTGATCGGGATGGGTGTCATCCCGCTCCAGTTCGCTGCGGGTGAAACCGCAGATTCGCTGGGCCTGACCGGCACGGAGACCTTCTCCATCTCGGGCATCACGGCGCTCAACGACGGCCGCACTCCCAAGAGCGTCACCGTCACGGCGACCAGCCAAGACGCCGATCGGCGCCCGGTGACCTTCACTGCGACCGTCCGGATCGACACCCCCGGCGAGGCCGACTACTACCGCAACGGCGGGATCATGCAGTACGTACTGCGGAACCTGCTGGCTGCCGCCAAGTAGCCCATCGATGCCCCGGGTCAGCCCGGACCATCTCGAGGCGAGGAAGCAGCAGATCCTCGACGGGTCCCGTGCCGCCTTCGCACGGCACGGGTACGAGGGTGCCACCGTCCGGATCCTGGAAGAGGAAATCGGGCTCAGTCGTGGCGCGATCTTCCACCACTACGCCGACAAGGACGCCGTCTTCATGGCACTGGCCGGCCAGGACGCGGCGGCGATGGCGGACATCGTGGCCCGCGACGGGCTGGTCCGGGTGATGCGGGACATGATCGCCGCACCGGATGCCGGATGGCTGGGTACCCAGTTGGAAGTGTCCCGTCGCGCTCGGACCGACCCTCGGTTCCGGAACGCCTGGGCCGCCCGGTCGATAGCGGTCGGAGCTGCGACCAGAGCCCGGCTGCTTCGGCAGCGCGAGGCGGGCGTGCTGCGCACCGACGTCGATCTCGAAGTCCTCGCCTCCTACCTGGAGCTGGTGCTGGAAGGGTTGGTCACGCACCTGGCCCAAGGGCTGCCGAGCGACGCGATGTCGGCGGTGCTCGACATGGTCGAGCGGTCCGTGCGCCGGAGCTGACAGCCGAGCCACTCCAACCCGACCAGCCGCCCTCTCAGATCGAAGTGGCTAGGTTGGGCAGATGCACTTCCGAGCCATGCGATCGTGATCCTCTCCACAGACCGCGATCCCCGCCTGATCACCATCCGCCGCGGTGGGACGCTCACGGACGCCGACCATCGGCTGCTGGCTTTGTGGGCGGCCGCGTGCGCAGAGCACGTCCTGCACCTGTTCGAGTCAGTGCAGCCCTTCGATCCACGGCCCCGCCACGCGATCGAGCAAATTCGGGCATGGGCGCGCGGCGAGATCAGGATGTCCCAGTCCCGCGCGGCGGGTGGCAATGCCATGGCTGCCGCCAGAGAGTTGAGCGGAGCCGCTAGGCACGCCGCAGTTGCTGCCGGCCAGGCGGCAGTGGTGGCGCATGTCGCCGCGCACGAGCTCGGTGCTGCGGCCTACGCGATCAAGGCCCGATGTGCGGCGGCCCCGGGGTGCGAGGGTGAGAGCGCCGGCCGACCCGAGTGCCGTTGGCAGCGCGAACAGCTCCCGGATGCGATTCGCGAACTCGTCCTGGACGATCAGCGGTTGCGCAACAAGATCTGCTGGTCGGTGTTCGACTGTTGACGGGTGTCCTGGTTTCGGAATCGTCAACTGCGATTCCGGTCGAAAGCTAGCGGCGGTCTTGTGCCGCAGCGACCTCCCGGACCCGATTCAGCTGTTCCGCCTGTTCGGCCAGCAGTTGTTCGGCCGCCGTCGACATCCGCGCCGCGCTCAACAATCTGGTCACCGCCCTGACCGCATCGACAGGGGCGGCGAGCAGTGCGTCGGTGAGGTCCGACACCGCCTCGGACAGCTCGTCGACCGGAACGCTCGCCAGGGCCAGACCGATGCGGACGGCCTCGGCCGCGCCGACCCGGCGCCCGGTGGCGCAGATCTCCAATGCCCGCTGATACCCCACTGCACGGACCAGCGGTCCGGTGCCGCCCAGGTCCGGCACCAACCCCAGACCGACTTCCGCCATGCAGAACTGCGCATCCTCGGCGACCAGCGTCAGGTCACAGGCGAGCGCGAGCTGAAACCCAGCCCCGATCGCATGGCCGGAAACGGCTGCGATCGAGATGAAACCCGGGTCGGCCAACCAGGTGAAACCTTGTTGGAAGCGCGCGATCATGTTGTGCGCGACGGCATCGGGGGCAGACGCCACCCGCAGGAGCATCGAGTCGCCGGTCAGCTCGAAGGCGCTTCGATCAAGACCTGCCGAGAACGACGCGCCTGCCCCGCGAACCACAACGACGCGGATCGTGCCAGGCAGCCGAGACCCGATGTGGGCCAGAGCTTCCCAGGTATCGGGGAGCTGCGCATTGTGGATGTCGGGACGCTCCAGCGTGATGGTGAGCACCTCGTCGAGCTGCTCGACGGACAACCGACCCCGCGTCAACAGATCAGAATCGAAGGGTTGGGCAACGGTGGGGGGCGCAGGGGACTCAGGGATGTTCGTCACCGGACATTGGTACCAGATCGCGATGGGGAGACTCCGGGGAACCGTCCCACGTCCCTGCACAGCTCGTTCATCGCCGGGACGGACCTGCCGCCCCATCTACTTTTTTGGGCAGTTCTATTTTTTCTTCGTGCGAGTGGCTCCGCCTCGGCCGCGAAGCGGCACGTCGGCATCGACCAGCAATCGATGCACGAACCCGTATGACCGTCCGGTGCCGTCCGCAAGGGCCCGGATGCTCTGGCCCTTCTCGTATTTTCGGCGCAGGTCGGCGGTCAGCTTGGCTCTCGCGGACCCGGTGATCCTGGCACCCTTGCGCAGCATCCCGGCCTTGCCGGAACCGGAGCGTGCCGGAATCGATTGCACCTCTGCCATCACGTCCGCACCTTTCGTTCTCGCTCGAGTCGGCGCAACGTTGGCCCTGACCGAAGGCGCGGCACGGCACCGGCATGGATGTTCTCCAATGATCAAGCAGAACGTCCAACCCCGCCACCGCTGGTTCTCGAGTTCCGTAACGCGGCGAACGACCGGTCGACCTCGAGGCTCTCGCCGGCGCAGAGGTGAAGGCCGCCGTCGCCGGTTCAGGCGAGTTCGACCAGGTCCAGATAGTCGGTCGACCAGTGGTCCTCACTGCCATCCGGCAGCAGGATCACCCGCTCCGGATGCAATGCGGCGACGGCACCGGGATCGTGCGTCACGAGCACCACCGCCCCCGCGTACCGGCGCAGCGCGTCGAGCACCTGCTCCCGACTCGCCGGATCCAGGTTGTTGGTCGGCTCATCGAGCAGCAGGACGTTCGCGGCCGACGAAACCAGTCCGGCCAACGCCAGCCTGGTCTTCTCCCCACCGGAGAGCGTGCCCGCTCGCTGCTCGAGCTGTTCGCCGGTGAACAGGAACGTACCGAGCAGATTGCGCAGCTCCTGCGCACCGGCATCGGGAGCGGCGCTGCGGATGTTCTCCCAGACGGTGCGGTCAGGATCGAGCGTTTCGTGCTCCTGTGCGTAATACCCGAGCTTGAGTCCGTGACCGGGCTCGACCGCGCCGGTGTCGGGCTTCTCCCGGCCGCCGAGCAGCTTGAGCAACGTCGTCTTGCCGGCGCCGTTGAACCCCAGCACCACGACGCGACTGCCTCGGTCGATAGCCAGATCGACGCCTGTGAAGATCTCCAGCGAACCGTACGACTTGGACAGGTTCTTCGCCGTGAGCGGCGTCCGACCGCAGGGCGCCGGCTCCGGGAACCGGATCTTCGCCACCTTGTCCGAGACCCGGACCTCGTCGAGATTGGAGATGAGAGCTTCGGCGCGCCTGACCATCTGGTGAGCGGCGGCCGCCTTCGTCGCCTTCGCGCCCAGCTTCGCCGCCTGTGTCATCAGCACGGACGCCTTCTTCTCGGCGTTCGCACGCTCGCGACGTCGTCGCTGTTCGTCGGTGGACCTGGCCTCCAGGTATCGGCCCCAGGTCATGTTGTAGATGTCCAGCTCACCGCGCACCGCGTCGAGGAACCAGACCTTGTTCACGACGGCGGCCAGCAGCTCCACATCGTGGGAGATGATGACCAGCCCACCACTGAAACCTCTGAGGAAGTCTCGAAGCCAGGTGATCGAATCGGCGTCGAGGTGGTTGGTCGGCTCGTCCAGCAGCAACATCGTGCCGTCTCCGGCATCTGCAGCAGCGAACAGGATCCGCGCCAGCTCGACCCGCCGGCGTTGACCGCCGGACAGGGTCCGCATCTGCTGTTCCAGAATGCGATCCGGAAGACCGAGGTTCGACGTGATCCGGGCGGCCTCGGACTCGGCTGCGTAGCCGCCGAGCGTCGAGAACCGCTCCTCCAGCTTGCCGTAGCGGTCCACCGCCTCGTCGCGGGCAGTGCCGGTGAGCTCCGCCATCTGGATGTGAACCTTCTCCAGCTGGGCCACCATGACGTCAAGGCCACGGGCCGATAGAACCCGATCGCGTGCCGTCATGTCGAGATCGCCTTCGCGCGGATCCTGTGGCAGATAGCCCAGCGGGCCTGTCCGGGACAGCTGGCCCGCGTACGGCGCGCCCTCGCCGGCAAGGACCCGAAGGGTGGTCGTCTTGCCAGCTCCGTTGCGTCCGACCAGACCCACCCGGTCGCCGTGTTGCAGGCGAACAGTGGTGTCGGCGAGCAGGATCCGGGTTCCGGCCCGCAGTTCAAGGCCGGTTGCGGTGATCACGTGTTCCGATCCTACCGGCGTGCGCGCGCGGAGGCTCGCCAACCGCGTCGGCGATGAGGTGACCCTGCCCACGACCCGAGCGCAGGTTCCTCACGAACCGCAGGTCACGCTGCTCACGAAACCAAGGTCACTACCCACGACTCGAGGTAACCCGGGCGCCAACGGCGACCCGCCCGGCCTGCCGGTCGTCTACTTTCCGAACCCGGCCTTTCGCAACGCGTCGGCCAGCGAACCGGCTGCCGGCTGGGACTCCGGACGTTGCTGCGGGGAACGGTCATCGCTACTCCGACCGGTCGGCGTTGCCCGAGTGGTCGGCGTTGCCCGAGTGGTGGTCCGATTCCGATTCCGATCCCGAACGCCGGAGGTCCCCGACGACTTTGTCCCCGGCTCGTCGTCGAGACGCAAGGTGAGCGCGATCCGCTGGCGGGCCGGATCCACCTCCATCACTTTCACCTTCACCACCTGGCCCGATTTGACGATCTCGCGGGGGTCGCTCACGAAGCGGTTGGACATTGCCGAGACGTGAACCAATCCGTCCTGGTGGACGCCGACATCGACGAACGCCCCGAATGCGGCGACGTTGGTGACGACGCCCTCGAGCACCATGCCCTCGCGCAGATCGGAGATCTTCTCGACACCATCGGCGAAGGTCGCGGTGGTGAACGCCGGACGCGGATCACGCCCCGGCTTCTCCAGTTCGGACAGGATGTCGGACACCGTGGGCACCCCGAACCTGGCGTCGGTGAATTTCTCCGGCGCCAAACTGCGAAGCAGTGCGGCGTTGCCGATCACATCCTCCAGTCCGGTTCCGGTGCTCTGAAGGATCCTGCGCACCACGGGATATGCCTCGGGATGGACGCTCGACCGGTCGAGAGGGTCGGCTCCGCCTGAAATGCGCAAGAACCCCGCGCACTGCTCGTAAGCCTTGGGCCCCAGACGCGCAACATTCTTCAGTGCGCCGCGAGAGCCGAAGGGCCCGTTGCCGTCCCGGTATTCGACGATGTTCTCGGCGAGGGTCGTGGTGATGCCGGAAACCCGGGCCAACAGCGGCACCGAAGCGGTGTTCACATCGACGCCGACGGCATTGACGCAATCCTCCACCACACCGTCCAACGACTTCGCGAGCATCGACTCGGCAAGATCGTGCTGGTACTGGCCCACGCCGATGGACTTCGGATCGATCTTCACCAGTTCGGCGAGCGGGTCCTGCAGACGTCGGGCGATCGATACCGCCCCGCGAATCGAGACATCGAGGTCCGGCAATTCTGCGGACGCATACGCCGACGCCGAGTAGACCGAGGCGCCCGCCTCGGAAACGACGATTTTCGTCACGCCGGGTACCCGCCTGATCAGCTCGGCGGCGAGCCTGTCCGTCTCTCTGGACGCGGTGCCGTTGCCGATCGAGATCAGTTGGACGGCATGGTCGACCGTCAGCTTGTGCAGCGTCGCCAGAGCTGCATCCCATCGATTGTGGGGCTGGTGCGGGTAGATGGTGTCGATCGCGACGACCTTTCCGGTGCCGTCGACGACGGCTACCTTGACGCCGGTGCGGAAGCCAGGGTCGAGTCCGAGCGTCGGCCTGCTGCCGGCCGGCGCCGCCAACAGGAGATCCCGCAGATTTGCGGCGAAGACGGCGGCTGCAGCCTGCTCGGCGCTCTGCCGCAAGCGCATCCGCACATCGATTCCCAATGACACGGACAAACGCGTGCGCCAGGCCCAGCGCACCGTTTCGCGTAGCCACTTGTCGCTCGGGCGGCCGCGATCGACGATGTCGAAGCGCGCCGCGATCCGGCGCTCGTAGTCGGTCGGCGTCGCGTCGAGCGGGTCTGGGTCGGACGAATCGGAACTGACAGAGACACTCAGGACGTCGTCCTTCTCACCACGGAACATGGCCAGGACCCGGTGCGAGGGCAGCGTCGTCAGCTTTTCGGCGAAGTCGAAGTAGTCGCTGAACTTGGCGCCGTCCTGCTCCTTGCCGGCGCGCACCGCGCAGACCAGTCTGCCCCGGGTCCAGAGAAGTTCGCGGAGCCCGCCCACCAGGTCGGCATCTTCGCCGAACCGCTCGACCAGGATCGATCGGGCTCCCAGTAGCGCCTCGGCAATGTCCGCCACTCCTTTGTCCGGATTCACGTAGCGCGCTGCTGCCCGCTCGGGAGACTCGCTCGGGTCGCTCAACAAGCTGTCCGCCAGAGGTTCGAGCCCGGCCTCCCGGGCGATCTGCGCCTTGGTCCGCCGTTTGGTCTTGAAGGGAAGGTAGATGTCCTCCAGTCGCGCCTTGGAATCCGCTGTTGCGAGGCGCTTTTCCAACTCGATCGTCAATTTCCCCTGCGACCGGACCGCTTCGATGATCGCGACCCGACGCTCATCCAATTCGCGCAGGTAGGTCAGTCGTTCCTCCAGGTCCCGAAGCTGTGCATCGTCCAGGGTGCCGGTCGCCTCCTTGCGGTAGCGAGCGATGAACGGCACGGTTGCGCCGCCGTCCAGCATTTCGATCGCAGCGACGACCTGCCACTCCAGGACTCCTAATTCGGCGGCGATACGGCTGGGAACCGAGGCGATCGGTGTGCTGGGGACTTCGGGCGCTATTTCCGGGCTGGACACGATCCTGCTTTCCGTTGGCTGACGGTGCTGGATGAGCATTCTGCCTTGCGCTTCAACCGGCTCGCCGCGGTGGCGCGCCACGACGGCACTGCGGTGTTCCCGGCCATGACCTGATCGACTTGATGACGGTAAGGAAGCTGTCATCGACCGACAAGTAGTGGCGGTGAGGTTCCGAGACGTCAAGGCACGGTTCATCGCGCGCATACCGTCTGCCGCCTGAATGAACGGGTGACCGCGCGGGGTGGTACGGCCGAGATCCACCGGTGGGATCATGGCCTGTGTGGTCGGAACGGTGTACCTGGGTGGTGGAGGCAGTCCTGCCGATGAAGGTGAAGTGTGGCGCGATGCCTACGAGAGTGTCGATCGGGTGCTTTACTGGCCGTTCGCTCTTTCCGCGGGAGTGCTGGATACCGCGGACCCATGGTTCCGCGCCGCGCTCGATGAGCTGCATCTGTCGCCGCAGGTGACCACCTGGACGACCCCGGAAGGTCACGACCGCAACCTCGAGCCGTTCGATCTCCTGCACGTCGGCGGTGGGAACACCTTTGTCTCCTGCACCACATTTGCCGCTACGGATTCCTTTACTCCGTAGGAGCCTTCGTCCGCGCGGGCGGCCGCTACAACGGAGGAAGTGCCGGCAGATGCGCGGCGTGAACCAAGCCCGCGGCAACCTCTAACCTGAGCTGCGAGGCGGACTGAACCTGTCCGCAAGCGATCGCTCACCGGGCAGTCCCAAACGTCCGCGAGCTGCTCGGCCACGTCGTCGACGGTCCGGGCGCCGTCGACATGCACCGCGCCGACGCTCGTGCGGACGCACTGCTGGCGAGCGTCCTCAGACGCCGGATCTTCGATTGCCACTGGTCGCTCTCCGACGCCCCCAGGCGCGTCATTAAGGACGATTGGGCAGCCTCGCGCTGCGAGTTGACAGGCAACTGGTCGGTCTGGGCTTGAATCGCTGCTCGTCCGTCCGCTTTGACGCTCGACTACCGAGACGGCGTGCACAACACATCGTTATGCATCCCGCCCAGGTAATGTGAAGGCATGGCGAAGGCCATCACGTTGCACCTGGATGACGCCGATCACGAGGCGTTGGCCCAGCAGGCCGAGCAGCTACGGGTAGCGCCAGGCACGCTGGCACGCATGCTCGTCCACGCCGGCCTCGGTGAAGGCGCGCCCTTACAACGTGACGCCCATGCGGCCATAGCTCGGCTAGTGCGACGCTCTAAGCAGCGACCACCAGTCGACGCCGTAGCACTGGCCCGCGATGCCCGTGCCGCTCTCGGCACACGCGGGTGAGCGTCGTAGTCGATGCCAGCCTGATCGTTGCGCTGCTGGTCGCCGACGAACGTCAAGCAGGGGCCCAGGCTCATCTCGAGCGTTGGGTGGACTCCGGTGAGGAGCTGCACGCACCGGCGGTGTTGCCGTACGAGGTGGCCAACGTCCTTGCGCGGTTGGCCTTCGACGGCGACTTAGGAGCCGACGACATCATCGATATCTGGTTGGACTTGGTAGCCCTCGACCTTGAGCTCCACCCGTTCGACCTCGACGGGGACGGCTCCCCCGTCGCCGCAATCACCACGCAGCTACGGCGCCGCCACGCCACTGACTCGACATACATCCGACTGGCGCAACAGCTCGACACGGACGTGTGGACTCTGGATGGCCCTCTTGCCCGCAACGCGTCCGACGTCGGCCTACTGGTCAAGCTCATCGCCTGACGCCTGTTCCACAACGGGAACCCTGATCGGGACGGGGGCGCGTCATTCCTTATCCGGCAAGTCCGAGGAAGACCAAGATTGCACGGTCAAGCCGGACAAGGTCTTCATCCGCGAGACGGCCGAGAGGATCGCGTACGTTCTCCTGCGGCATCGTCGTGATCTTGTCGACGATAATCTGGCTGTGCAGCTCAATTCCGGTGGCCGCCGTCGGCTCTACGGCGATCCGGAGCAGCGGCGCCTCGACGAGATCGGTTGTCAGCGGACAGATCGTGACCGAGGCGGTTGCATCGAAGCGGTCGTCCTGAATGATGACGACGGGTCTGGGCTTGCCGGTATAGGCCCCTCGTGCTACAGCGATGTGGATGTCGCCCCGCCTCACCTGACGGGCTGTTCCTCGTCGATCCAGTCGACGGAAATGGCGTCGACGAATGCTTGATCATCGGCCTCGCGCTCGCTGCCAGCGATGGCAGCCGACTGGCGGTGAGCTTCGGCAGCGAATTCTGGCGCCCGTACGTCGGGCACCCAGATCTGAACGGGCCGGAAACCCTGAGCGCGCAACCGCTCCCGATGTTCACGTACCCGTTCGCGTGTACCAGCCATCCCCCGATGTTACATGTAACGAGGCGGGTGATCAACTAGTGTCGTAGACGGATCCTTTTGCGGGCGGTCCGGACCGTGCGAAAGCGCCGATCCTGGCCAAAGGCCGACCCCGCGCCAAGGTCCCGAAGCTCAGCTCCGCCCAACAGACTCACCTCGTCGGGCTCTACCGCGCTGGCCAACACACCACAGCCGCGCTCGCCGAACTCTTCTCCGTCGGACGGTCCACCTCTACCGCGCTGTGCAGTGAGCTGGCGAACCCAACGCTGTGCGACCTCGCTGATAGAAGTCATCGATGGGGGCTGGTGACAGCAGCGTTACCGGCACTACCCGACCTGCAGACGTTGATGCCGCGCGCACCTCGCCGAAGCCGGCTGGACTGCCGAGCAGGTCGCGGCGTCATTGAGCTACGGCTCGGTCCTCGACCGGGATCCAGCACACCCTGATCCGGACCGCCGCCGTCCGACAGCCGCCGAATCCTGTTGACGCTGACCGGTTCTCACGCGTCAGTATCAACATCGAGGCTCTCGGGCTGGTTCGGCGATCAGGAACAGATGCTCGTCACGCGGTGGTTACTGTTGTTTTGAGGCTGCGGATGGCCCCGCCGAGGGCGACGGCGAACCACTGGTCATCGGGGACCTTGGCGGCGTCGGTCGAGGAGAGCTGCACTACCAGGACGCGGCCGCTGCCGTCCTTGGCCTGCAGGTACCACGAGCCGCCCAGCACCCCCGTATCGCTGCCGCCTTTGGAGGCGGCGTATTTCCAAGCGGTTCCGAGATCCAGGCCGGGGTTCTTGGAGGGGATCTGCCGCACCGGCCGCCCAGCGGGTGTGGTCGCCATGGCCTGCAACGCTGCGTGCGCCCTGCACAGGTCGGCGCCGGAGGCGTACCACTCCAGACCGCCCAGCCAACCCGGCTGCCCACCGAGGGCGCCGACGGCCGGCATGCTGGCCGGGATCTTGGCCAGCAACTTCTTGCGGGCAATGACCTGCGCGGCGGACGGCGGCGTGACCGCCCCGGTCTGCGGATCGATCAGGTCGGTTTCGGTCTCGGCCCGGGCCGTCCGCAGCGTGGCGTCACCGTCGAGGGTAAAAATCTGCCTGATGCTGAGAAACGGCGTCAGCAGCGTCGGATTCTTCGCCCCCATCGCGGCGACCGCCTTCTCCACGGCCGGCCGGCCGACGGCGCCGATCAGCATGTCGGCGGCGGTGTTGTCGCTGATCGAGATCATCAGTTCAGCGGCATGCTGGACAGTGACCCTGCTGCCATCCCGCAAGTCCTGCAACTGCCCGGGACGGCAACGATTTCACGCCGGTGGTGACGGTCAACTGCCGCTTCCAGGTCAGCTGGCCGGCGACCACCGCCTGGACCACCGCGCCCAGCCCGTACAGCTTGAACCTCGATCCCAGCGGGTATGCACCCTGGTCGCCGAAACGGTGGGTAAATGTGCAACTGGCGCCCTTGCGGTAGCGCTGACGGTGAAGACCGACTCAGATGCGTTGATCCGCAACGACTTCAGCGCGTTGGCCAAGTCGTTGACCGAATTGACGGTCGGCAGAGCCTTGCCCGGTTTAACCTGCAGCCCGTAGATCAACCCGCCAGCGTCCACCGAGACCGACATCAGGAATCGCTGACCGCCCTTGCCGGTCAGCGACGCCTCGGCCGCGGTGCCGTGCCGCTCTCGCTGAAACCCTTCACCGCATACGGACCCTCGACACGGAGCTGAGCGAAGATAACCGACACTTGCTGCGCTGGAACCTGTTTCAAGAATACCGCATCGAAGTGCTGCCCTGCGTCCGCCGCTGCCGGACCGGATGATGCGGCGAGCTGCTGCATCACCCAGTTGGCCTGCTGGCCAACCGCGGTGGTCGGGATCGGGGACCGTGTCGTCTCGGATACACGTCGGCAATGTCTTTGAACAATTGCTCAAGATCAACTACCCCGGCGCCACGGCGCATTCGGGCTACGTCGCGATCATCGAGTTGGCAGCCGTCCGGTCCTGCACGATCCAGCCGATCGCGCCCGCCCACATCCCCGCGGACCGGGACGTGGAGTTGTAGTGGGCGCCGATGGTGTGAACGCCGCTCGCACCGTTCCTGGTCATCGGCATCGAACTGGTGCTGGGGACATCATGAGCAGCGCCAGGATGGGCGTGGAACGCCGCCACCTATCCATCGGCATCGTCGCGCTCTACGTCGGACGTCGTGGCCAACTTCATCTGGCTGCTGCCCATGCTTAACGGCACGTCCATCACCCGGGAGCAGCTGCGCGCCGAGACTTGGCTGCCGTTCTGGGATTGGCCAGTAATCCTGTCCGGCAGCTAGAAGCGGCCAGACACGCCCACCCAGAACCCTTCGCAGTCAAGCCGTGGTTACGACGAAGTTCCGTTCTAGTACTACAGCAGTAGATCATGATCTTGGGCCTGTGACCTGCGGTGATAGTGGCTCAGGCGGGCTCGGTACTGGTGTTTGCGACGCCAGATCGACCAGCTGATCAGTCGTGCGGTGGTGGCGATGGCGCCGGCCGCGAGGACGTCGAACAAATGGCGAAGTCCGTTGAGGGTCAATGGAATCAGGTCGCCCGTGGGCGGTGACTGATCATGCTCGGCGGCGGTGACCACGGCAAGGAACGCCATCGCGGCCATGGCCAGGGTGACTCACCGGTGCCAAGAGCACCAGCGCCTGACCTGATGCTCGTCAAGTCCGGCTTGACCTTTCGCGGCCTGGAACGATTCCTCGATCTTCCACCTCCAGCCGGCGACCCGAATCAGTTGCCGCAGCGGAA
>JBPCPG010000382.1:0-6176 GCA_050999445.1 Nakamurella sp.
CCAGATCTGCCAAGTCGAGGTGGGAACGGGATTCGAACCCGTGTACACGGCTTTGCAGGCCGTTGCCTCGCCTCTCGGCCATCCCACCGAGTCGAGAACCCCGGCGCGGACGAGGGGCTCATCGAGCGGACGACGGGATTCGAACCCGCGACCCTCACCTTGGCAAGGTGATGCGCTACCAACTGCGCCACGTCCGCATACCGCAGGGCGAACCGCGCGGTACTCGGCAACTGTATCGGAGCGGCCCAGCGCCACCAAACCGGCTGAGGGATCCGAAAGCGTCGCTGGTCAGCTGTCCGTCTGGCTGTGATCGACCGTTGACAGCAGCTCGGTCAGCTCCTGCTCCATCGAGCAGAAATCGCTCTCCCGGCCGCTCGGGACGAGGGCTTCCATCGCGTCGGCGAACTCAGTGAGCATGGCCTCGTCGGCCAGCAGATGGGCATCGCCATCAGGGGAGTGCAGCTCGATGACGACACCCTCGGATGTCGGGTAGAACTGGATGTCGCCGTGGCCGGACGGTACCCGTACGCCCTGCACGATCAGGTCCCGGGCGAACACCCACTGCACCGCGGGGGCATCGTCCAAGCTCAGCGCCAAACGAACCGCGAACGGCTCTTGGGCGGCGTAGTGAAATGACGCCTGAACTGTCGGCGGCATTGGATCCGACATCAGGGTCATCGCGGTCTCGACCAGGATCGTCTGCTGGCCGGCGAATCCTGAACTCGACATGGTGTCTCCCATTGCTGAACGCTCCCGGAAAAAGGGCCGTGAGGTACTTCGGATAGCAAGACGACCGAGCTGGGCGGCGGTCACGACGACAACATGGGTTTCACCCGGTCGGTCCATTCCGAGGGGGCGGCAGCCGGACGTCCCCACGCATGGCGTACGGATCAGTCACTGGCAGTTAGCGCCCAGCGGCGGTCGTGTGCTGCTCCATCGGGTAAAGTTGTCCCTGCACAAACAGCAGTATCCGGGTAAAGCCCGGGCGATTAGCTCAGCGGGAGAGCACTGCCTTCACACGGCAGGGGTCACTGGTTCAATCCCAGTATCGCCCACCAGTCTGACCAGCGGAAACGCTGATTAGCGATTCGGATGCATCGGATATGCATCGTTCATCGACCTTTGCGCCGTCTGTAGGACCCCCGGCGCGCGGGCGCGCATGCCCCTGCGACAGTTTCCCAGGGGCAGCCACCGACCGACACCCCCAGGGCCGGGTGGCGGTCAGGCTACGGGCGGCCGCAACGCCTTCAACGCGGGGAGGCGATCACCGGTTCCGGCAGCCTCAGCAAGTGTCACCGGACGCCTCCCCTGGAGCTTTCAATGTGGAACGGAAGGTCGGGGGGATCGGTCACTGCCGGCGGCTATGTCCGGCACCCTACCTGCCCGTGATGGTGACGCCCCTACCCGGGTGGACCCGCGGCAGGGTGATCTTGGCGACGCCGAACGGCTGGAACACCGACACGTCGAACCTGTCTTCGCATCGGGCGCGGATCAGGTTGCGGCTGAAGTCGTCGCCGACGGCTTCGGACCACTGCACCTGAATGCCCGCGGTGTCGGAGTTGATCGCTACCGACGTGGTGCCGATCAGGGTCGCGGTGCCGGCGGCGAGCGCTGTACTCAACGGGGCCAACGTCTCGCCGACCGCAACGGATAGCACCGGACACATTTGCCTGCAGCTGTTTTCGCTGTCGAACAGCGGCCGTCGAACAGCGCCGAGCTCAGCTCACCGTGAACTCCTGGTGCATCCCATCGTCGTAATGATTCTGCAGGATGCACACCAATTCGTAACGGCCGGGGGTCAGCGTCACGGTGACCCAGCCGCCTGACCGGCGGTGATTCCCTGACCCGCACTGCGCGGCGCAGCTACTTGATGCCTCGCCCAGGCTGCCTGTCTCGGGGACGTTGCCGTCGGACCCTGCGATCCGCTGACCGGCGGTGGCACCAGCGCTCAGCGGGAGGATCACCAGCTCATGGGTGCGCCAACCCACATTCAATGCCACCAGGCTGATCTGGCCCGCCGCGACGATAGCCGGACCGGCGTGCAGCACCATCCGGAAGCCCATCGGAGCGATACCGCCCATCATCCGCGTCATGCCCATGTCGGCCAATGTCACGTTCACCCGTTGCCCTGGAAGCGAACTCGGGGCCACAGGACAACCGCGAATTCGAATAGCCCGGACCAGAGCCATCATCCCTGGCCAGCCCTGCTGGCCGGTCGAGTTCGCGCCCATCATTCCTGCGCCACCCTGACCGGCTGACTGACCGCTGCCGGCGGCTTGGCCGCCGCCGCAGCCGGCATCGCCAGACCCAGCACGAGCAACAGGGAAAGGACACCAGGCCGTCGGGTCATCGAAGATGTGAACATGGATTTAGCACACCATCACCAGCCCGGCAGGGCTGCGGTACAACGACTCTGATCCTCGATCGTCGACCCTGGACACCGATGACCTTCGGCCCTTGTTGCTGCTGCAGGACCGGACGTCGACCAGACCCGGCGGACAGGAGCGATCACCGGCCGAAGATACTGGCAGAGAGCCTGACGACGCCGGGCGTTGATACCTCCTGCGTGTGTCCTGGGCAACGATCCGCGCGGTGAACGCCGCGCAGCACCGACTGGACGTGCTGCCCGCAACCGGCCCACGTCCTCTTCCCGCGCTGCCGACACCTCACGGCTCTGCACAGGTAGTTCAACCCTTCGATCGAGTCAGCCGTACCGTGCAACTATATACCCCTGGGCGTATAGTGAGTGCCGGTGCCCAGCCGCACTGACGACGTCGGCCACGCTGGGATCTGCTGCAGCCATTCATCGATCCGTATCTGACCCGTCATCGACCCCCAGGAGAGAACATGTCCTACGCCCTCACCACCACGGTCCCCCGACCGTTCGCCACCGTCCTGGAACAGGTCCGCAACGCACTGGACGACGTGGGCTTCGGAGTACTCACCGAAATCGACATCCAGCAGACCCTCAAGGCAAAAATCGGCGTCGACGTCCCGGCGCAGATCATCCTCGGTGCCTGCCGGCCACCACTGGCCTACGCGGCCCTGCAGGCCGAGCCGTCCATCGGGCTGCTACTACCGTGCAATGTCGTCGTCCGGGCGCTGGGTGCTGCATCCACTGCGGTCGAGGCGATGGACCCGCAGGTGATGGTCGGCATCACCGAGAACAACGGTCTCGAGGCCGTGGCAGCGGAGGCCGGGACACGGCTGCGCGCCGCATTGGATTCCCTCGACGATGCGCCGGTTACGGCTGCCGGCTGACCTCTCCCGCGCATATGGGTTTCGCTCCGGGAGCACCCCTTTCACGACGAGGAGACAGCTGATGGTCGAACTGGCACCAGCGAAGATGACCGCTGTCTGCAACCGACTGCGCCGCGCGCAGGGACAGCTCGGCGGAATACTCAAGATGATCGAAGAGGGCCGCGACTGCCAGGACGTCGTCACCCAACTCGCTGCTGTCGGCAGGGCGATCGACCGCGCCGGATTCGCCGTGATCGCCATCGGGCTCAAGCAGTGCCTGCTGGAATCCGGCGGACAGGACACCCTCGACACCGCGGCCATGGAGAAGATGTTCCTCTCCCTGGCCTGAATACCGACACCCCCACCCCTGGCACCGGCCTGACGACGGGGTAAGACAAGAAGAAGGCACAAACTCTCCGGCCGCGGACAGGGCGTCGTTGATCGTCGCCGGCGCGTATCCCGACCTCAGCGCCGGCTTCCCGGTGCGGATATGCAACGATCCCGGCGTTGTCGATCCGCCGCCCCGCGACCGCTGCCGGTTCGGCGCGGACCTCATCCACCTCACCCAGCAATCGGCGACCGGCTGACGTTCGGCGGCAACATCATCGAAACCGGCACCGACTCCTACCCGCTGGCCCACACCAAAGCCCATCGAGCCAGCTGACCACCTACAGGACACCCGCCTGGCCGCTGTCAGCCCGCCGTCGATCTGACAAACCGCGCTGTCAGTCGTGGACCGGTTCCCCGGTGACCAGGTGATCGGCATGGAACATGGCTTCTCGCAGCAGGTTCCGCACGTGACCGCCGCGGAGCCGATACACCACCCGCCGGCCCGTCCGGACCCCGTCCACCAGGCTGGCCAGCCGCAACTTCGACAGATGCTGACTGGCCGTGGTCGGGCTGCAACCGGCGGCCGCGGCCAAACTAGTCACGTCCAACTCGCCGCCCCGCAGCGCCCACAAGATCCGCACTCGGGTCGGGTCGGCCAACATCGCGAACGAGGTCACCGCCGACGCGACCTGCGCCGGCGACGGCTCCTCCGGGTGCGCACCGCCCGCCACCACCTGGTCGGAAGTCACCACAGAGGTCATAGATCACTCTAACCACCCACCTACACACCTTCACGACTATGAAGGCGACGTTATGATGGGGGGGATTGCCTCATCCCCCCTCCAGCCGAATCGGTGCCATCCCATGAGCCAGCCCACCCACCGAGACCACGCCAACCACGACCACGATGCGGGTCATCAGCACGGGCCCGACGACCACGAGCACGCTGAGGGTCATGACCACTCTCACGGGCACGTCGTGGTGGGCGAAACTGCGGCACGGGCTGTCGGAGATGGTGGGCGGGCATTCCCACGACACCGCCGACCAAATCGACAATGCCCTGGAAGCTGACTCCGCCGGCCGCCGTGCGCTGATCATCAGCTTGATCGGGCTGTTGGTCACCGCGTTGATCCAGCTTGGAGTGGTGCTCATCTCCGGATCGGTCGCGCTGCTCGGCGACACCTTGCACAACTTCGCCGACGCCCTGACCGCGGTGCCGCTGCTCATCGCGTTCACGCTGGCCCGCCGCCCCCCGACGAAGCGCTACACCTACGGCTACGGCCGATCCGAAGACATAGCCGGACTGTTCGTCATCGCCATGATGACGCTGTCCAGCATCCTGGCCGCCTACATCGCCATCGCCCGGCTCATCCACCCGCAGACCATCACCCACCTCTGGGCTGTCGCTGCCGCCGGCCTCGTCGGCTTTGTCGGGAACGAAATCGTGGCCCGCTACCGCATCCGTGTCGGCCGGCAGATCGGCTCCGCCGCCCTGGTCGCCGACGGCCTGCACGCCCGCACCGACGGATTCACCAGCCTCGCCGTGCTCCTGGGCGCCGCCGGCGTCGCGATCGGCTGGCACTGGGCCGACCCCGTCGTCGGGTTGCTCATCACCGTCGCCATCCTGGGCGTCCTGCGCTCCGCGATCCGACAGGTCGGCGCCCGCCTGATGGACGCCGTCGACCCCGGCCTGGTCGAAAAAGCCACCGCCGCGCTCAGCTCCGTCACCGGAGTGAACGCCGTCCGGGAACTACGCATCCGCTGGATCGGACACACCCTGCGCGCCGAAGCCGACCTCGCCGTCGACCCAAACCTGACCGTCGAGCAAGCCCACGACCTGGCCCACCACGCCGAAGCCCACCTGCTCGCCGATGTCTCCCGGGTCACCGCCGCAACCATTCACGTCAGCCCCACCAACGCCCACCCCCACTAGCCGGGGCCTACCAAACCTGACATCCCGGGGCCAACCAACCGTGACAAATTCAAGCGTCGGGTGGTCGGCGTGCCAACCACCCGGGTGGCTGCTGCGCTGGAGGTACTGCTGATCACCGAGACCGGAGAACTCGCTGCCGGCTGCCTCGCAGCGGAACAGCCAGCCATCAACAGACCGGTGGCTGCCATTAAGACACCAAGGAGACGAACGCGCACCTGCGGTACCTTCCGATCAGGACGTAACGGTCTCCAGACCGTATCGGGCTACGGCGACCTGGCATGTCCGATTGCAGTACACCCCCCGGGATGTTAGGGGCCCCGACAGCGCAGGTCTACGACGGCGGGAACACATCGGGCCCGTGCGCCGGGTTCAAAGCGGCTCTTCGCAATCGAGGGTGTAGTTGGGGTCTGAAGCCGCCGGCGCGCTGGCGAGCGGAACCGCGGTGTCAGTCCGACGCATCACGGGCGCAGCGGTAGCGCTCGTAGATCACGCGCGAGCCGAACGTCCTGGTCTCGACCAGGTCTAGCCGAACGTCTTGGGTGACCGGCGGCAGGAAGGGCGTGCCGCCACCGACGACGACCGGATTGCGGAACATGCCCAGCTCGTCGACGAGGCCGAGCTCGATCGCCGTCGCGGCCAGGCCGGCGTCATGGGGTGTCCTGGCGGCTGGCGC
>JBPCPG010000022.1:0-13027 GCA_050999445.1 Nakamurella sp.
TTCCGTTGGGGCCTTCCGGCCAAGCGTTGGCTGCTGGACCACGAGGCGGCCTGATCGGACGGCCGGGCAAGCTGCGCCGACGTGGTCGAGGTCAGCTCGCAGGAAGGACCGGAAGATGGCGCGTCGCTGTCAACGCAGAGTCGTAACGGGCCAGAACGACCTGCGCCATCGTCGGCCACAACGGCTGTGCGACAGCAACTCCCAGTTCCGCTGCTCGCCGAGCCACCTGGTCGAGCAGTAAGCCGGGCGCAAGGAACAGAGGTGCGACCGCCGGCAGTGCGTCCCAGGGCTGGTCGAGTACGTCCAGTGCGCGCGGCGTCGTGGTCGCGAAGACGGCTCGAACTCCACCAGGGCGGGCGGCGGACCACAGCTGCGCGAGGTTGTCGACCGCCTCGTTGGCCACCGGGTCCGATGTACCGACGGCCACTAGCAGGATTTCTTGCTCGTCCATGATGCCAACCGCACCGGCCTGCTTTTGCAGTACCTCGAGCACGTCCGGGCCGACACCGAGAATCTCCGTTGCGAACAAATTCTTTCCGGTGCTGCGGACCGCGTCCCGAATGGCGTCGGGAACGTCCTTGGAAGCGTGGAACGCCTGGGCGAACAGCAGCGGCACGACCACGGCGCGGTCCACATCGAGTGCGGCGACTGCGGTCCTGAGGTCGGGCTCAGACAGGTCCAGAAAGGCCGAACATGTCTGCAGACCTGGACGAAGCGCGGCGACTGCACTCATCAGTCGGCCTATTGCCAGAGCCGACCTCGGATCCCTGCTGCCGTGCGCCAGGCCTACCAGCGGAATGCTCGAATCCTCGCGCGGGGACTCTAATCCTGCTGCTGTCACCGAGCGCCCGGCGTCAAGCCGCGGGCCGACAGAATGACCCGCTCGACCGGCCGGAAGAAGGCGAGCTCGATACCGATGCCGACGAGGAAGATCAGGATCAGCGCGGTGTACATGGTCGGCGCGTCCCCGAGGTCACGGCCCTGGTTCATCAATTGCCCGAGCCCGAGTCCCAACTTGCTCGAGGTGGCGATCAGCTCTGCCGCCATCAGGGAGCGCCAGGAAAAGGCCCAGCCCTGCCGCAACCCGGACAGGTAACCCGGCAGGGACGCTGGAATCAGCACATCCTTCATCAGGCCGAACTGCCCGAGGCCCAGTACCTTGCCCACCCTGGTCAGCAACGGCGGGACCTGGTCCATGCCGGCGATCAGCCCATTGGCGATCGACGGCACAGCTCCCAGCAAGACCACCGCATAGATCGCCCCGTTGGACAGACCGAACCAGAGCACCGCCATCGGAACCCAGGAAACGGAGGGCAGCGACTGCAGCCCGGTCACCAACGGGCCGAACGACACCCGCAGCCAACGGAAGCGGAACAGCGCCAGACCCAGGACGGTTCCCAGCACGATGGACGCCGCGAAGCCGATCAATCCGCGGCTCACGCTGGTCCAGATCACCTCGAGCGCGGAACCGTCCGAGACCATCGCGGTGAAGGTCGTCCAGACGCTCGCCGGCGCGGGCAGCACATAATCGGGCTTCCACTTCTGCGCATAGGCGAACTGCCACAACCCGAGCAGCGCCAGCAACGCGATCAGGGGCGGATAGAACCCGCCGACGAATCGACGCCATGCCGGCTTCGTCGTGACCGCATGTTGCTCCAACGCGTCCAGTCCGGCACCTACAGCGGCGGTGTCCTCGCGTTCAGATTGCTCGTCCGACTCGTCCGAGCTGGTCGGCAGCCGGCCGGCGGTCTGCCCGGCGCCCGGTCGGACGTCAAGAGCGGGCATGACTGGCAATCTCTTCGCGGAGGCGCACCGTTATCTCGGCGGCCAGCGCCGAGACCTCCGGGTGCTCGATGGTGCGGGGACCCTTGATGTCCACCCGCCACTCGCCCACCACCCGACCGGGACGAGAAGACAGCAGCACCACCCGCTGCCCCAACCGAACGGCCTCCCGGACGTTGTGCGTCACGAACACCACACTGTTGCCGGTCCGCTTCCAGACCCGGGTGAGTTCGTCGTGCAGCACGTCGCGGGTGATCGCGTCGAGCGCGGCGAACGGCTCGTCCATCAGCAGCACCTGGCCACTCTGGGCGAGCGCTCTGGCCAGCGCCACCCGCTGCCGCTGTCCGCCGGACAACTCGTGGATGCGACGGCCGGCGGTCCCGGACAGGCGAACCAGAGTCAAGAGCTCTTCCACCCGATCCGGCCGCTGGGATCGCGGCACTCCGGCAAGTTTGAGGGCGAGAGCGATGTTCGCGCCGGCTGTCAGCCAAGGGAAGAGCGCCGACTCCTGGAACATCAGCGCCGGCCGACCGGCAGTGGAAACGGCTCCCGCAGTTGGCTTGTCCAAACCGGCGATCAGATTGAGCAACGTGGACTTTCCGCAACCGGAGGCACCCAGCAGGCAGACGAACTCGCCCGGGGCGACGGACAGATTGATGTTGTCCAGCGCCGCGACATTTCCACTCGGACCGCGGAAGACCTTGCTGACGCCTTTGATCGACACGCCGGGCGAAATCTCGGAATGTGACTCGGGGGCCAGCGGCACCACTCGCGGATCGTCCTCGTGAAAATCCAGCTCATCCAGCGGATTTGCAATTTCAGCGAGTGTCGTCACGATCTCACTCCTGCCCGAGTCCCGCTGCGCTGACCGGGCTCTTGCCCTCGGCCTTGAGCAGCTTGTTGAGAATGCGAAGGTCGAAGATGCCTTTGAGATCGGGCACCGTCTTGAGCAGGCCGCTGTCGACGGCGTGCTGGCTGGAGGTGTTGTAGGTGCTGGCCACCGGGTCGTAGGTGATCTTGATCTGCTTGAACGAATTCGAGACGACGGCGTCGGACAGCTTCTTGCCGGTCAGCTTCCCGATAGCTGTATTGACTGCGTCGGCCGACCCCTTCGGATCGGCAGTGATTTTCTTGACAGCGCCCAATTCCCCGCTGATCAACGCCGTCACCGTATCCGGATGCGCGTCCAGGAACTTCTTCGCGACGATCAGGATCGTGGTCGGAAATTGCTTGTTAGGCCACAAGGTCGCCTCGTCGACCAGCACCTTGGCGCCGGCATCGAGCACCAGCCGGGACGCCCACGGCTCCGGCAGCCAGGCGCCATCGATCTGGCCAGACTTGAACAGGGTCAGGGTCTGCGCATTGTCCTGATTGATGATGTCCACGTCCGAGCCGCCGTTCGTCTGGACCTTCAAGCCGTTGTGCAGCAGGTATTCTCGAAGCGCGACATCCTGGGTGCCACCCAGTTGCGGTGAGGCGATCGATTTTCCCTTCAGGTCCGCCGCCGATCTGACCCCGGGCCTGACCACCAGAGCGGCGCCGTTCTCGGTGGCGCCGGCAACAATCCTCAGTGAGTCGCCGTGCGATTTGACGAAGGAATTGATCGCTGGGCTCGGACCCAGAAACGCTGCGTCGATCGCGTCTGCGTTCAGCGCTTCGATGGCCGCAGGCCCCGCATTGAACACCTGAGGTTCCAGCTTCGTCGGACTCAGCGCCTTGGCAAAGGTGCCATCGGCCACGCCGAGAACTGCGCCGGCATGGGTGACGTTGGCGAAATACCCGAGACGCAGCGTTGCGGCGCCGACAGTCTTGCCTGATCCACCAGAGGCCGCGGCGGCTACCGACACCGAGCCGGCGGAGGAGGATGGGCCCGTCGAACTGGAACTGCAGGCATTGCTCAGCGCCACGGCACCGGCAAGGGCCGCAACAACGGCGGGTCTGTAACGCGAGAAGCGAAGCACGGTTTGACCTTTCGGGCCGGATCCGTTACGGACCAGGGGTTGGGAAGCTTTCGGAGGGCACGGCAGCCTCGCTGGCGTCGGCTGCAGTGCCGGGTGAGTCGGCTGCAGTGCCGGGCACACGGAGATCGGGGAGCGGACATCGAATCCCGTTGCCGTCGCCATTCGCTGAGCCCGAGGTGCCGCGAACTGCCACCCGTCGGTTCCCCACCATTCCGGCCGCAAGCGTGGTTCCGTCGGCAGGATCGATGATCAGAAGCGAACCGACTCCCCCGCCCGGCCGAAACGCTTCGACGGGGACCGCTTCGGCGGTTCGCAGGCTGATATACGCAATATCGTTCAATTGCAGTACGTCTGGCGCCTCGCGCTCGGCCAGGGTGTCGATGTCGAGCAGGTGCTCGATGTCGGCCACGACCACTCGGCAGGTTGCTGTGCCGTAGCGCAGCAACGCCCGCATTCCCGGCCGAATCCCCTTCTCGGCGAGTTGGGTGACCGTGGCGGAGAACTCGGTGACCGCTTCCGGCGCCCCGGTGAGCCCGACGATCAGGTCACCCCGGGAAAGATCGACATCATCCTCCAGCAGCAAGGTGACCGAATCGCCGGCCTTCGCGATTTCCAGTGCACCGTCGGCAGTGTCGATGACGGCGATCCTCGAGCGCCGGCCGGAGGGCAGCACAACGATCTCATCGCCGGGGCGGACCGTTCCGGCCGTGATCCGGCCGGCATAGCCGCGATAGTCGGGGAACCGTTCCGAGCGCGGGCGGATCACGTACTGCACCGGGAAGCGCAGTTGGCCGACACTGCTGCTATCGGCCAGCTCGACCTGCTCCAGATGCTCGAGGATGCTCGGCCCGTTGTACCAGGATATGCGCTCGGACCGAATCACGACATTGTCGCCGTGCAGCGCGGAGATGGGAATTGCGGTGACCTCGCCGATACCGA
The DNA here is from genome assembly GCA_050999445.1 of Nakamurella sp. Classification (GTDB taxonomy): domain Bacteria; phylum Actinomycetota; class Actinomycetes; order Mycobacteriales; family Nakamurellaceae; genus Nakamurella. Next base: position 4,683 of record JBPCPG010000022.1, read on the forward strand.
GATCTACCGCGTACCGGTCGAATTCAGCGGCGATGCGGTCGAAAACCTGCTCGTCGAAATCGACCAGGTCGATCTTGTTCACCGCCAGCAGAAGGTGCGGCACACCGAGTAGGGCCGCGACAGCGGCGTGCCGCCGGGTCTGCGCCACCACACCGCTGCGCGCATCCACCAGAACAATCACCAGATCGGCCGTCGAGGCTCCGGTGACCGTATTGCGGGTGTACTGCACGTGACCTGGTGTATCGGCGAGAATGAAACTGCGTACTCCGGTGGCGAAGTATCGGTAGGCGACGTCAATGGTGATGCCCTGCTCACGCTCCGCGCGGAGCCCGTCGACGAGCAGCGAAAGATCAGGGCTGTCAAGACCTCTCGCAGCCGAAGTTCGATGGACTGCGTCGAGCTGATCGGACAGCACGGATTTCGAATCGTGCAGCAGGCGGCCGACCAAGGTCGACTTGCCGTCGTCCACCGAACCGGCGGTCGCGAACCGCAGCAACCCGCGAACCGCGCTCGGCGCTGCATTCACCTCCGGTGTCCCGGTTGTGGAAGCGATGGTCAACTCGCTCATCAGAAGTACCCCTCCCTCTTTCGGTCTTCCATGGCGGCCTCGCTGAGCTTGTCGTCGGCCCTGGTGGCGCCGCGCTCGGTGATTCTGGTTGCGATGATCTCCTCGATCACGGCCGCAACGTCGGTTGCGCCGGATTCCACCGCCCCGGTGCAGGACATGTCGCCGACGGTGCGATATCGGACCTGACGGCGCTGAAGAACTTCCGAGCCGACCGGGCCGCCCCAGTCCCCTGGTGTCAGCCACATTCCCCCCCGCCGGAAGACCTCGCGTTCGTGGGCGTAGTAGATGTCCGGCAGCACGATCTGCTCGACTTCGATGTAGTTCCACACGTCCAGCTCGGTCCAGTTGGAGATCGGAAAGACCCGGACATGCTCACCGGGCGCGTGTTTGCCGTTGTAGAGATCCCACAATTCCGGCCGTTGGCGCCGAGGATCCCACCCGCCGAACGCGTCTCGCAGGGAGAAGATGCGCTCCTTGGCGCGCGAGCGTTCCTCGTCCCGGCGGGCTCCGCCGATGACGGCGTCGAATCGTCGGTCGGCGATGGTGTCGACCAGCGGTACGGTCTGCAGCGGATTTCGAGTTCCGTCCGGACGTTCGGAGAGCCGGCCGTCGTCGATCCAGTCCTGTACGCGCGCCACGTCGAGCCGGAGATCGCTGCCCGACACGACGGCGTCCCGGTAGGCGATCACCTCAGGGAAGTTATGACCGGTGTCCACGTGCAGCAGTGAGAACGGGATCGGAGCCGGATGAAATGCCTTGCGCGCCAGGTGTAGTACCAGGATGGAATCCTTGCCGCCGGAGAACAGGATGACCGGTCGGTCGAATTCCCCGGCCACCTCGCGCAGGATGTGGATGGCCTCGGATTCCAATGCTCGCAGGTGGCCCCTGGCGTGGCCGGCCGCTGACAGCACCTCCGGGACGACGTCCAGTCTTGCGGTCATCCGAGTACTCCTTCATCGGTGAGCAGATCGAGCAATTGCGTGACTGCGGCGGCTTCGTCGATCGTCGCCGTATCGATTCGCAGGTCAGGGTCCTCGGGGATCTCGTACGGGTCGTCGACGCCGGTCATGGAGCTGATCTCGCCACGAAATGCCTTGGCGTACAGGCCTTTCACGTCCCGTCGCGCGCAGACCTCGAGCATGGTGGAGATATGGACGAGCAGAAGCTTCGTACCGTTGGAGATGTGCTGTTGACGCACCTTCTCCCTGGCCTGGTCATACGGCGCGATCACCGGAACCAGCACCAGGACGCCGTGGCTCGCCAGCAATTCGGCGACGAAGCCGATCCGGTCGACGTGCACGTCCCGATCGGCCCGGCTGAATCCAAGGCCCGCAGACAGGTGGGTTCGTACCTGATCACCATCGAGGACTTCGACGCGCGCACCACCGGCTTGCAACCGCTCCGCGAGCGCGAGCGCCAGCGTCGTCTTTCCTGCGGAGGGCAGCCCGCTCAACCAGATCGTCGCACCGGTGTGGTTGCGGTAGGACGGCACAAGGTCGAGCTGCGCGGTGCTCGTCATGTGTGCAACCCACATTCGGTCTTCGCCAGACCGGCCCACCGACCTGCTCGAGAGTCTTCCCCGAAGGCCACGCGGCGCGTGCAGGGTTCACAACCGATCGATGGATATTCGTCGGACAGCAGGGGATTGACCAGCACGTTGTTCTCGGAAATGTAGCGATCCACCTCGTCATCCGACCACGCGGCCAACGGAGCGATCTTGACCCGGCCGCGCTTCACGTCGAAGGAAACAATCGGTGTATTGGCTCGCGCCACCGATTCTGCGCGCCGTACGCCGGTCGCCCAGGCCTCGTAACCCTCCATCGCGGCATTCAGCGGTGCGACTTTCCGCAGTGCGCAGCACAGGTCAGGATTGCGGGCGAACAGCTCCGGTCCGTGCGCGGCGTCCTGCTCGGCGACGGTCTGCAAAGGAAGCAGGCGACGCACATTTACGTCGTAGGACAGCTCGACCGCGTCGGCCGTTCCGATCGTCTCGACGAAGTGGTAACCGGTGTCGAGGAAGAGAACATCGATGCCGGGCCGCACTCTGGCAGCAAGATGGGTCAGAGCCGTGTCCTGCATGGAGGCTGTGACTGCCAAACCGGCGCCGAATTCGTCGCCGGCCCAATTCAGTATTTCTTCCGCCGTCGCGCCTTCCAAAGCGGTGGCCGCGGCAGCCGCAACAGCCGCAAGAGCCTCCGGCGAACGCACCATCGTGATCATGGAACCATCCCTGTCGTCGCCGTACGCGGAACTTCGGAGTCCGCAGCAACGACAACCGATTGGCCCGCGATATTCCCGCCGACCGATCCGGTGAGCCCGATGAATCGGACGGCAAAGACTCTTTGACAATCCCGGCAGCTCCAGGCCCCGTGCGATTCCTCGTGCGGCCACAGATTCGTCTCGCCGCAGTAGGGGCAGTATTGTGCCGGAGCGCGGTTATCGGACATATTGATCGCGGCCCACCGTTCGTATTGTCATCGGAGCACCGATTCTTCCGAACGCGCGACCCAGGTGGCGAACCGCTCACCGGATTCCCGGCCGGCCGTGTAGGCGTTGACCACCCGTTCCACATAGTCTGCGAGGTCCTCACCGGTCACCTTGTGGCCACGGACCTTTCGGCCGAACCCGGCGTCCAGTCCCAGACCGCCACCGAGGTGCACCTGGAAACCTTCTACCTGGTCGCCGTCGGCGTTCGTGACGATCATGCCCTTGAGTCCGATGTCGGCGGTCTGCGTTCTCGCGCAGGCGTTCGGACATCCGTTGAGGTTGATGGTCAGCGGTACGTCCAGGTCGCCCAGGCGCGACTCGAGCTCGTCCACCAGGGCGATGCCGCGTGCCTTCGTCTCCACGATCGCGAGTTTGCAGAATTCCAAACCGGTGCAGGCCATCATGTTCCGGCGAAAAGTCGACGGAGTTGTGGATAGTCCCAGCTCGGCCAGACCCGCCTGCAACGAGAGCAGCTGCTCCTGCTCGATGTCCAGGATCACCAGGCTCTGTTCGGTGGTGGCCCGGACTCGCTTCGAGCCGTGCGCTTCCACCAGATCGGCGATGCCGGTCAACAATTCTCCGCTGACCCGACCGACCGTCGGGGCGATTCCGACGTAGAAGCGGCCGTCTTTCTGCCGATGAACTCCGACGTGATCACGCGGGCCGTCCCAGATGGCCGGCGCCGGTCCATCGGTCAACCGGCGGTGCAGGTATTCGGTTTCGAGAACCTCACGGAATCGGGCCACACCCCAGTCGGCGACCAGAAACTTCAATCGAGCACGGTTGCGGAGTCGGCGATAGCCGTAGTCGCGGAAGATGGAGATGACGCCCTTCCACACCTCCGGAATTTCTGCCAGCGTGCAGAAGACTCCGAGTCGCTGGGCAAGCATCGGGTTGGTGGCGAGCCCTCCCCCGACCCACAGATCGAATCCCGGTCCCAATTCTGGATGCACCACGCCGATGAACGAGACGTCGTTGATCTCGTGGGCGACATCTTGGCGGGGCGACCCGGAGATAGCGGTCTTGAACTTCCTCGGAAGATTGGAGAATTCTTCGCTGCCAATGAATTCCCTGAGAATCTCTTCCACCGCCGGGGTGCCGTCGATGATCTCGTCTGCCGCGATCCCGGCGAGCGGGGAGCCGAGTACGACTCTGGGCACGTCGCCACAGGCCTGCGCCGTACTCAGGCCGACGCCCTCCAGCGCCTCCCAAATTTCGGGCACATCCTCGATGCGCACCCAGTGCAACTGGATGTTCTGGCGATCGGTGAGGTCGGCGGTGCCCCGGGCGTATCTGGTGGACACCTCGCCAATGGTGCGTAGGGACGCGGTGCTGAGCAGGCCGCCGTCGACCCGGACCCGAAGCATGAAATAGGGATCCTCCAGTTCGTGCGGTTCGAGCACGGCCGTCCGGCCACCATCGATCCCGGGTGCGCGCTGGGTGTAGAGCCCCCACCACCGAAAACGCCCCCGCAGGTCGCCCGCATCGATCCCATTGAAGCCGGTGTGTCGGTAGATGTTCTCGATCCGCGCTCGGCAGTGCAGCCCGTCGTCGTCCTTCTTCATCTGCTCGTTGGCGTTCAGTGGCTCGCGGTGTCCTACCGCCCACTGACCCTGGCCGCGGTTGGCATCGGGGCGATTCCGGGGCGACCGGGATGCCCCGCCCGCCGGCCGCGGAGGAACGGCAGCAGCGGGTTGGGTCGCGACGACGCGCGGGTCAGCTTGGGCATCGCCAAGCAACTCGAACTGGACTGTCGAAGATTGAACAGGAGGCACGGCGGATCCTTGCGGAATAGGCCGAGGGGCGCAGAACGACGAAGCGGGGAAGTCCTGGCATCAGTGCCCGGGGCCGTCGACGCACGCCCGACGGCTCGATGAGCGGCGGGTTCAGCGTTCGACGCGACAAGCCGCGCTGGAGACGCGCACCAGGTCTACCTCACGGCGGCAGACCAGGGGAACACCAGACACGGACATGTACGGAGCATAGCGTGCACCCCGCGGATCTGTCCCCCCGTTCTTCCACCTATTGGGAAGTGCTGTCCAGAAGTGGGACAGCTCACCCCAGGTGTCACCGGACACCAGCCACTCCGGGCGTGTGCGATCGCTTCGATGTACGAGAACTCGCGCTGAGCGGGCAACGGCTGCAGGAAGTGATGCGGCGCGTCGTCGACAGACATCGCACCCTCGATCGAAGGGCCGCAGGGCCACTGTCGGTGCACCGATGGATGCTCTACCCATGAGCGCACCCGCCCTTCTGATCGACACCCTGCTACTGCTGCTGGGCGTCGCCGTCGGCATCGCGCTGGCCTGGCTCTGGTGGCGCCGTCAGCCCGAGTCGACGCAGACGCTGGAGGTCGCCGCTCTGCTGGCTCCCGCTTCGGATGCGTTGGTGCGGGTGGAACAGCGTCTTCGAGAGGTTGAACGTGACCGGGCCGGCGCCTACGCGAGCCTCTACGAGCAGGTGGCCGCATTACACCGGACCTCGACAGATCTCGGCGCCCAGACCCGTTCGCTGGTCAACGCGCTGCGCGCACCCCAGGTTCGCGGCCGGTGGGGTGAGGTGCAGTTGCAGCGTCTGGTCGAACTCGCTGGCATGGTGGAGCACTGTGACTTCGACACCCAGGTCTCCGCCGCTGTCGCGGACGCGGCCGGCGTCCGACCGGACATGATCATTCGGCTGGCCGGTCGGCGGCACATTCCGGTGGATGCGAAAGTGCCTTTCGACGCCTGGCTGCAAGCGCGGGAGTGTGACGACGACGTCCGTCGAAAGCAGCTGATGGTCGGTCACGCCAGGGCGGTGCGCGCCCATGTCGACGCCCTGGCGGGGAAGGCCTACTGGCAACATTTCCAACCGTCCCCGGAATTCGTGGTGATGTTCGTTCCCGGCGAGCCACTGCTGGACGCCGCCATGACGGTCGACCCCGGCTTGACGGAGTACGCCTTCGCGCGGCAGGTGGTGATCTGCACCCCGACCACCTTGATCGCGCTGCTGCGTACCGTCGCCTTCACGTGGCGGCAGGAGCGTCTGTCCGCGTCTGCAACCGCCATTCACACGCTGGGTCGCGAATTGCACGGCCGGCTCGCCACGCTGGGCGGCCACCTCGGGCGGCTGGGGGCCAGCCTCGAACGAGCGGTGGAGTCCTACAACTCGGCGATCGGGTCGGTCGAGAGCCGAGTACTGGTTACTGCTCGCCGATTCAACGATCTCGGGGTGAGTTCGGACGAACTGCCGGTCGTCAGTCCGGTGCAGTCGGCGGTCCGCCGTCCGAGGGCGCCGGAGTGGCCGGAACCCGGAAGAGGACAGCCGGAATCCGGAACGGAACAGGACGGAATGGAACAGGACGAGCGGGACGATGACCAAACGCTGGATCCGGCCGCTCAGCGAGCGCGGCCGACGTTGCGGCAGATGGCCTCCGGCGAGTTGCGGCGACCTGATCCGCGTCGCGAGGACGCCGGATGAGGTGCCGCAGCGGCCGATCGAACCACCCGCCCTGTCGCACGACTGCGTTTTGCCGACCACCAACGGAACTGGTCCCCGGCCCGCTACCGTAGAGGAGTGAATACGCCTGTCACCGGTTCCCGAGCCGCCCGGCCGAGCGTGGCCGATACATCAGCGGTGCCCACGGTTGCGGGCCTTCGCTCGTGGGGGGCCGTTCTGGTCGCTGTGCTGCTGACCGGCCTTGGCGCCGTCATTGACGGCATGTCGTCCGGCGGTCTGGGGTGGGGCTTCACGGTCGGTTTCGTGGCAGGCGTGGGTTCGGCCGCACTAATGGTTCGGCGCGGGTCGATCTTCACCGCGATCGTGCAGCCGCCGTTGGTCATGGTGGTCCTGATGTTCTTGGCTCTGAAAGTGATCTCGAACGATGCACTCAAGATCATCGGAATCAAGCTGGTCGGCAACTTTCCACTGATGGTCGTCGGGACAGCGCTGGCTCTCCTACTGTGCGTCGTTCGCATCTTTGCCCAACCGATGCGGCGCCAGAAAAAGTCGCCGATGCTGCAGGGTGCGCACACCTGACTCCAGCGCAGTAGCGCCGATTGGCGGCCGCGCCGATTCAGGTTGGCGAAGGCGCGACCGCTCGTTCGGTCACTATGGACCGGTTCCCATTTCGCACGGGCACCCAGTTCGCACCGGCCCTGAATCAGCGGGCGGCCGCCTTCGTTCCCGCCGGTCGCAGGTCTCGGCGGAGCTCTTTGGGAAGCGAGAACGTCAGCGTCTCGGTGGCCGCAGTGAACTCCTCGACGTCGCCGAATCCGCGCTCGGCCAGCCAACTCAGCACACCGTCCACCAATTCCTCCGGCACCGAAGCGCCCGACGTCACCCCGACGGTGCTCACCCCATCAAGCCAGGACGACTGGATCTCGTGTGCGAAGTCGACCAGGTGTGAAGCGTCCGCCCCGGCATCCAGCGCCACTTCCACCAGCCGCACCGAATTCGACGAGTTCTGCGAGCCGACGACGATCACCAGCTCGCAGTCGCCGGCGATCTGTTTGACGACTTCCTGACGATTCTGCGTGGCATAGCAGATGTCATCGCTGGGCGGCGCACTCATCAGCGGGAATCTCTTGCGGAGCAGGTCGACGGTCTCCAGCGTCTCGTCGACGGACAGCGTCGTCTGCGACAGCCAGATCACTTTTTCCGGATCTCGTACCGTGACCGCGTCGACGTCAGCCGCCTCGTGGACCAATTGGATGACGTCCGGAGCTTCGCCCTGGGTGCCTTCCACCTCTTCATGGCCACGGTGCCCGATCAGCAGGATGTCGTACCCCTCGGACGCGAACTTGACGGCTTCCTTGTGCACCTTGGTGACCAGCGGGCAGGTCGCGTCGATCACCCGCAGATCGCGCTTCGCCGCCTCCTCGTGGACTGCCGGGGAAACGCCGTGCGCAGAGAATACGACCAGCGCTCCTTCGGGCACCTCGTCGGTTTCGTCGACGAAGATTGCGCCGCGCGCTTCCAGCGTGGACACCACATGCTTGTTGTGCACGATCTGCTTGCGGACGTAGACCGGCGCCCCATACTGCTCGAGGGCCTTCTCCACCGTGACCACCGCTCGGTCGACGCCTGCGCAATAGCCGCGGGGCCTGGCGAGCAGGACACGTTTGGTAGAAGGGGTGGTCATATCTCCCATGGTAAGCGGCCGAACCGACGTGTGGAGTTGCGGCAGGGTGCTTCGAGCCACCATGGGTTTCGGCAAGCAATTTCCGGCGCGGGTCTCCGGCGCCGCGCTCCCGAAGCAGCAACGGCCGGCCCGGCAATTCCTGGTCGATCAGAAGCAGACCTGCCCCGG
>JBPCPG010000037.1:0-4003 GCA_050999445.1 Nakamurella sp.
ACTATAACACGCATCGTCGCCATTCTTCAATGGGTTACTTGACACCGGTAGAATATGAGTTAGGATTCAGAAACATTAACGAACTTGCAGCTTAACCTCGAGTCCACAAAATCGGGAACACTTCAGCCGCCGACAAGCGATATGTGGTTGGGAACGGACGACGTCATGGTGGTGTTCGAGGCTTCACTCGCGTCATCGATGGGCATCAGGCGACCCCGGGTGAGCTGAGCGGTCAGCGCCTCATCGATCTCTATGCACCGCGGGATGCCTTCTTGTTTGCGCCGAGGCGGTACGACTGGGTTCCGGTTTCGATGATGTGTGGGTTGAAGGTGACCCGGTCGACGATCCTCAAACGACCCACGCCTGAATGCCGAACGGGCCAGCGGCGCTCTTGTTCAGGTCTGTCGGCTGGCTGCAGTTTCGCAAGTGGTGGTGGCCGCAACCTCGATCACGTGGATAGCCGCCTTTGCAGACCCGGAACGACAACGTGCATAGCTGCAGCCCTACACGTGGCACGCCGGCCAGCCTCGCTATTCCCGTTCCGGCACTCCCGGTCCGGGGGCACCAACGCCTCATCAGGAAGACCGCACGACGTCGGAGCGACCATTCCTCCGCGACAGCAGATCGGAGCCCAACCGGTGGAGAAAATACTCACCTGACCGGCTGACGGCGCCGCCCGCCCCTTGGGCACGTCAGTCGGGTCGGTTCGGTACCTGGCGTAGGCATCACTCCCGCCTTCTTTCTTCAAGATGCTGGAAACTTTTCGGTGTAAAGCTTTCCGCATCGCCTCACAGTTTTTCGGCTGCGGTGAAGTCGATTCTTTTTGCCAAGAAGGCGACGTAGACACGATGCCCCACCCAAGGCGGGTGGCCGTCGGTACATTTTCCGTCGGCGCATTTTGCAGCCATGAATGCCGTTTCCGCCGAACTTGCTAAACGTTCAGCTGTTTCGTAGAACTGGGCCGACCCTTGGCCCGCAAAGTCAGAAAGGCCATCATGACGGGTCCTCACCATCTCAGGGATCATCTTGTTGATTGCTTTGATCCTGCTGGCGAGCAGCGCTCGCCTTGTTCAGCAATATCAGAAGGGCGTGGTGTCGAGAAGAACAGCACCCGAATCACTGCCGCCCGGATCGCATCAGCCGATTTCTCGTCCGACCCGGTGACCTCGGGTTCAGCCCAACTCCAAAGGAGCACTGACATGAGCTCTTCGATCGCCCCACCCGTCAAAGCCAGCATCGCGGCCCAGCTTCGCATCGGCGCCGGCCTGACCCGAGCCGACCACCCGATGATCATCGGGCTGCTGTCGAACCTGGATCTACGGCTGGCGAAGTTCGCCGCCGACAAGACCGACCTGGAACTGTCCGTCAAAAACCGCAACCGGCCCGGACAGGTCACCACTTTGGAATGCTGGGTGGTCGGCTGGCCACACTGGATCGCCACCAGCACCGAGCCTGAGCTGGGCAAGGCGCTGATCCATGTCCGCGACCGGCTCAGCCGCCAACAGAACGATGCAAAGACCCGCCGCGAACCCCGCACCAACCGCCACCTGCGCGTCATCATTTCCCCAGCGATGGCGGAGATCTCATGACGCGCGCTACCGCCTCGATGCGCCGGACGGCTGCCCAAGCCGCGCGGATACGGTCCGCGCTAGTGGGCTGGCTCGAGCCCTACCAGTCATGGATCGAACATCGCGCAGCGGCGGACGCTGCGAAGGCCGCCGCGCCGCAGCAGCCCAACAAACCTCATCCGTCCCGCTCCGCAGACCGCCGACACGAGCACGTCTGGGAAAACGAAGGTGGCGCAACGCTACCGGTCCTACCCGACCCACCGATGCAACCGAGTATCGACCCGAGCGCACGGCATGAAACATGCTTGCTCCCAACATATCTGGAGAATCCGTTGTTCACTCGCGCCGATCTGTCCACGCTCTATGCCCAAGCACCGCGGCTAGCAGCATCTATCTTCATGCCCACCCATACCCGTGGGGCCGAGATCCGTCAGGGATCCATCCGACTGAAGAACCTGCTCACTCGGGCCTGCGACGAGCTCACAGCGATCGGTCTGCGCAAAACCGAAGCCGAGGCGTTCCTCGCCCCCGCCCAGGCCCTGGTCGACGATTACTTCTTTTGGCAGCACCAAGATCAAGGTCTGGCTCTGTTCATTGACTCCGGAAGACTCCGGCAGTTCAAGGTCCCCCTTCCACTGTCCGAACAAGTAGTGGTGGGATCTGGATTTCACCTCAAACCCCTGCTACCGCTGCTGGCCGCCGACGGGACGTTCTACCTACTCGCCATGACCGCCGACCGGGTCCGGCTCTATACCGCGTCCCGGTTCACCTTCGCCGAGGTGGACGATGCCAACCTGCCGGTCAATCCTGATGCCGATCGGAGCGAATCTGACCATCAACAGCCGGTGCCGGCGAGCCCAGTCGGCCGCCCTAAGGCCGGTTTCGTCGGCATCGGCCATGTCTGGGCCGAGGGCGACCGCCCCAACCAGCGGCACGAGAGCCGCCTGGGCGACTTCGTTCGCCACACTGCCGTGGCCGTCGAACGCCGTCTCGCCTCCAACCCGCAGCCGCTGATCATGGTCGCCGACGCCAAGACCGTAGGCCAATTCAAAAAGGTCAGTGGCATCAACGCATTCGGTCCGCTGCTGGCCGGCGTCATCGAGGCCAACCCTGAATCACTGACTCCCCAGCAGCTCCACGATGCCGCCTGCGCGCTGATGCAGGAGCACCTGGACGCCCCTCGGGCCGAAGCCGAAGAACAGCTGGACTCCCTGCTTGGCCGGCACGACCCGCGGGCCACCGCAGTCATCGGCGAAGTGGTTCGGGCTGCCTACCAGGGTCGCGTCGACACCATCTTCCTTCCACTGGACGAAGCGGTCTGGGGTCGCTACCAGCAAGACATCGACCAAATCATCACCGGCAGCGAAATTGAGCAGCACGATCTACTCGAGGCCGCCGCCGTCCAAACCCTGCAACACGGCGGAACCATCCACCTACTATCCGAAACAGACCCGATAGACCCCCAAACGGCGGCCGCGGTCCTGCGGTACTGAAATTGCCGGGCACCAGAGCTGTGCGGGGAGAGCGCCACCTCGTCACCGCGGATCTGTACGACGACGGGTTTGCTGACGACCAGCCCGGGCGGTGCGGCGATGCCGCTGTTGGTGCCCGACTCCGCGCCGAGGGTCGGTGTTGGTGATCTCGGCCACAGCAACCGACATCCAAGACATCGCAATCACCAGCGCGATCCCGTAGGGCCGGATCGGCGCCCGCGGTCGCCAGCTGTTGGATGTCTAGGCCGTGCGAATCGCTCGTGACGACCCCGCACATCAGCGCACGGTTGACGCCGAAATCGGCCAGCCGGGCGTCGCCGGCCCAACCCGGCCGCAATGACGACCGCAGACGACTTCACTAACGCTTTGGTGCAGGTCGGTATCGGGGCAGTCTTCCTGGTGCTCGCCGGGTACCGGGGCGACATCGATTCGACACAGGACATCGACGTGGATTCGGATGTATTCGTCTCGGGTGAGGCAGCCGCAGCCGAGTGGAAGATTCGCTTCTCCGTTGCCGGGGAACGACTGGCTGCGGCTGCACCTGGTGTGCACCCTGCACGGCCTGCCCATGGGCTGGGCGCTGACCGGGGCGAAGGCCGACGAGCGGGAGGTGTTCACCGCACTGCTGGATTCCACCCCCGCCCTGGCCGACGCTGCGGCCCGACCGCGGGTCGACCACCGCCGCCAGGTCGTGATCGCGGACAAGAATTACTACGGCAAGATCTTCGAAGCCGACCTGGACACCGCTGGGATCGAGCTGCTCCGCCCGGCCCGCAAGGGCGAGAAACCCCGTGCCGGGCAAAGGTTCTTCAAACCCTTGCGGCAGGTTATCGAATCGATCAACGACACCCTGAAAGGACAGCTCGACCTCGAACAACACGGCGGACGGACCATCGCCGGCGTCTGCACCCGCATCGCCCAACGCGTCCTGGCGATGACCGC
>JBPCPG010000219.1:0-12542 GCA_050999445.1 Nakamurella sp.
TCGTTGCATCTCGGGTGAACCCGGGCAACCGTCCAAGGATAGCCAGGCGGAGGCGGTCGGCCAAATCGCCTGGTTCGCTCTGTGGCCAGCCACGCCCGGTCCACCGCCCAGATCCGGCCGGCGGCCCCGAACATCGGCGTCCGGACGGGCAAGATGATCGGATGACGACCTTCGATACGGAGCTGGTCGAACGATGGTTCGGTCTGCTGCTCGATTCGCAGGGCGACGGCGACGAACTGTTCCAAGTACGGCCGGACGCGGTCGAAAGACAGGTGCTGGTCGACGGCGGGCGGGCGATTTCCGCCGCAGTCGGCCGGGCCGCCCTGCCCACTGTTGAACGGTCGCCCGCGGACGCCGCAGCGGCCCTGCTGCAGGTCTACCTGACCGGGATGGCAACCGGAATCGCGGGCGCCCGGCTGGTCATGTCGGACAGCGGCGACGCGGGCCAGGCATCGGCCGGCGACCGGTTGTCCCTGGTAGCGGGATTGATCGCCGGCGGAGCGGCTATCCAGGTCGCTCCTGACGACCCGGCCCAGTCGGTCGACCGGCAATTTCCCGGGTCAGTGGGCACCGCCCTCGAGGTGGCCAGGACAGCCGGCACCACAGCGGCCGAACTGGTGGTCGACGGCGCCGACCTGTACACCATCACCAGCGCCGCTGCGGCGGCAGTGCTGGCGGCCGGGCCACCGGACCTCGCCAATCGTGAATCACGCTATCGAGCGAGGGCCCTGGTCGGCATGGTGTTGATCACCTTGCAGCGGTGCACCGCGCCACCAGGTGCTCCGGTCCGTCCCCCCAGCTGCGGAGCGGCGCCGGGATCCAACGTCGGTGTCGAGCTGTCGGCCGAGGTCACGTTCACCATGTTCCTCTCGCAGGAGATCTGCGATCGGCTCACGGCGTTTCTCGGCGGGTCGGCGGACGAGGTCGTCGTCTGGTCCGAGGGCGACCGGCGATACTTCCACGTACACACCCGGATGGCCGGTGAGGTCATCTCCGAGGCCTATGCCAGCGGTGCGGTGTTCTCCCTGACCGTCGGTCGGCGGGAATGAGCTGACCGTTCTCGGGCTGTCGGTGGGCCGGGTGATGATGTGCAGGGCGCGGTGATCCTGGTCGGATTGCGTCCGGTCCGGGCAATTCGGGAGGGGTAGGTGAGCCGTGGTGGCCGAAGTTTCTGCGCACGCCGCCGGCGTGTGTCTGGTTACGCCGCTCAAGCAGGTGCTCGGCACACGGGCGGCCAAGCAACTCCTGGAAAAGCTTTCGCTGCAGACGGTGGGAGAGTTGCTCCGCTACTACCCCCGCAAATACGACCGGCGGGGGAAGTTGACCGACCTCTCCGGGTTGACCATTGGCGAGCGCGTGACGGTGCTGGCGTCCGTCCGATCGGTCAAGGAGCGGAGGATGGGTCCGAACTCGAAGGTGCGGACGGTGACCAACGTCGTCATCGGCAATGGCGCCAAGCAGTTGACCTGCACGTTCTTCAATCGATGGAACCTTGCCGGACAGCTGCCGGTGGGTACGGACGCGATGTTCTCCGGCACGGTGAGCGCGTTCAACGGCGCGCTGCAGATCACGTCCCCGCAGGTGGCCGTGATCGGCAAGGACGACGTCGTTCGACGGGCAACCGTCGCGGCGAGCGGGCGCACGCTCGCCGCATCGAACGCTGCTCAGGCATCGGAGGCTACGGCGCGCCTGGCCGGGCCGGAGCGATCCGGCGAGCAGCTCAAGGATGCCATCGAGGTGGTCGAGTCGTTCTCCGGTGGCATCATTCCGGTCTACCCCCTGTCCGAGGGCATCACCGGCGCACTGCTGCAGCGCTGCGTCAAGACGGTCTTGGATGTGCTGGACGACGTGGACGATCCGATACCCATCCAGCTGCTTGCCGAACGAGGTCTGGTCGATCTCACCAACGCGCTGCGCGACGTCCATCGGCCATCCGCTGAACAGGCGCTGGACGCAGCCGTCGCCAGACTCCGGTACGACGAGGCGCTGTCGATCCAGTTGGTGTTGGCCAGGCGACGCGCCGAGATGCGCAGTTGTCCGGCCGAGCCGTGCCCGCCTATCGCGGGCGGTCTGCTCAGCGCATTCGACGCCGGTCTGCCGTTCGTCCTGACCGCAGGACAGCAGGCCGTCGGCAAGGTCATCGCCGAGGACCTTGCCACGATCCACCCGATGAACCGGTTGCTGCAGGGCGAGGTCGGTTCCGGTAAGACCGTCGTCGCCCTGCGGGCAATGCTGCAGGTGATCGACTCCGGCCGGCAGGCGGTACTGCTGGCACCCACGGAGGTGCTCGCTGTTCAGCACGCACGTTCGCTGCGTTCGGGACTCGGACCGCTTGGGAACGGCGGCGAGTTGGTGGCATCGCCCAGAGCGATCAAGATCACTCTGCTGACCGGCTCCATGCCGGCTGCGGCTCGACGAGAAGCGTTGCTGGACATCGTCTCCGGCCAGACCGGGATTGCGGTCGGAACGCATGCACTGCTGTCCGAAAACGTGTTCTTCGCCGGCCTGGGGCTGATCGTCATCGACGAGCAACATCGTTTCGGTGTCGAGCAGCGCAATGCACTGCGGAACAAGGATCCGGCCGGTAGCCCGCCGCACGTGCTGGTGATGACAGCGACGCCCATTCCGCGCACCGTGGCGATGACGGTCTACGGCGATCTCGACACGTCCATCCTGTCCGAGTTACCGACGGGTCGATCGCCCATCTCGACGACCGTGGTCCCGGTCGGCGAGAAACCCGCCTGGCTCGACCGGGCGTGGAACCGGGTGCACGAGGAGGTGGCGGCCGGTCACCAGGTATTCGTCGTCTGCCCGAAGATCGGGGACGGGCCGGAGTCGGTTTCCAAGGGCAGCGGGCCGACGGCGAAACCGGCTCCCGATGACGACATCCATCCGGGCGGTTTCGACGACGACCGGATCCCGAGCGACGGCGGCGATCGGAGACCGCCGTTGGCCGTGCTCGACATGGCGGATTCCCTCCGCGACGGACCATTGCGCGGTTTGCGACTCGGCGTGCTGCACGGGCGGTTGCCGGCGATCGAGAAGGACGGGGTGATGACCGAGTTCGCCGCCGGCCGGATCGACGTCCTGGTTGCGACGACCGTCATCGAGGTCGGCGTCGACGTTCCCAACGCGACCATGATGGTCGTCCTCGACGCCGAGAGATTCGGGATGTCGCAGTTGCACCAGCTGCGCGGTCGGGTCGGGCGTGGCGTCGCGCCGGGCATTTGTCTGCTGGTCACGGAGTCCCCCGACGGGTCGGTCGGGCGCAGCCGGCTGGCCGCCGTGGCAGCAACGAACGACGGTTTCGTGCTGGCGGAGTCCGATCTGCAGCTGCGTCGGGAGGGAGACGTGCTCGGCACCTCCCAGGCCGGTAGGTCATCGGGACTCAGGCAGCTGTCGTTGCTCCGCGATAGAGGGGTGATCGAGGAGGCGCGTCGCGACGCCATCGAGTTGGTGCGGTCGGATCCGTCCTTGGCGGAATATCCGGGTCTTGCGGCCATGATCGCTGCGGTGATCGCGGAAGAGAGGCAGGAATTCCTCGACAAGGGCTGAGCGGCGGACCGAACAGCTGCCCGAGCGGTGAGCCGAGCGGCAGTGAGGGGTATCACCCGACCTGGTGTGAGCTCCGCTGCGCCGATAGGTTCTGGCGTTGATGCACCATTAGCCGCTGCCCAGGTGTCGGCTCGCCCGCGACCGCAGCCAAGTGCCACGACAGTGCCATGACCATGGGACCCGCACCGGAGGAGCCGAATCATGTTTTCCAAAATCCTGGTCGCCAATCGCGGTGAGATCGCGATCCGGGCGTTCCGCGCGGCGTATGAGCTCGGTGTCGCCTCGGTGGCGGTCTACCCCTACGAAGATCGCAACTCGGTGCACCGCCAGAAGGCCGACGAGGCCTATCAGATCGGTGAGCTGGGCCATCCTGTTCGCGCCTACCTCGACGTCGAGGAGATCGTTCGGGCCGCACGCGATTCAGGTTCTGACGCGGTATATCCCGGATACGGGTTCCTGTCCGAGAACCCGTTGCTGGCGCAGGCTCTTGCGGAAGCCGGCATCACATTCATCGGGCCGCCCGCAGCGGTCCTGGAGCTGGCCGGGAACAAGTCGAAGGCGGTGGCGGCCGCCCGAGCGGCAGGAATTCCGGTGCTGGAGTCGTCCGCACCGTCCCGCGACATCCCCACTCTGCTGGCGGCGGCGGACGTGGTCGGGTTTCCATTGTTCGTCAAGGCCGTGGCGGGCGGTGGCGGCCGCGGCATGCGGCGGGTGGACCGGCCCGCGGATCTGCAGGAGGCGATGGCAACGGCGATGCGGGAGGCCGAGTCCGCGTTCGGCGACGACACGGTGTTCCTGGAGCGGGCGGTCATCGAGCCAAGGCACATCGAGGTGCAGGTGTTGGCCGACCATACCGGCGCCGTGGTCCATCTCTTCGAGCGTGACTGCTCGGTCCAGCGCCGGCACCAGAAGGTCATCGAGGTGGCACCGGCAGTGGGCCTGGCGCCGGAGGTGCGGGCCGCGATGTGCGCCGATGCGGTGGCGTTCGCGCGCGCCATCGGTTACGTGAACGCGGGCACGGTCGAGTTCCTGCTGGAAGAGCGGGACGGGCACGCAACCCACCACTTCATCGAGATGAATCCGCGTATCCAGGTCGAGCACACCGTCACCGAGGAGATCACCGACATCGACCTGGTGTCATCCCAGATCAGGATCGCCGCCGGGGAGACGCTGGCCGACCTGGGACTCGTGCAGGAGGACATCCACATCCGCGGCGCCGCCCTGCAATGCAGGATCACCACCGAGGACCCGACAAACGGCTTTCGGCCGGACACCGGGCGCATCAACACCTATCGGTCGCCGGGCGGAGGCGGCGTCCGTGTCGACGGTGGCACGGTCCACGCCGGCGCCGAGGTCAGCGCCCACTTCGATTCACTTCTGGTCAAGCTCACCTGTCGTGGCCGCGACTGGAATCAGGCGGTGGCCAGAGCACGTCGGGCCCTGGCCGAGTTCCGGATCCGAGGCGTCGCGACCAACATCCCCTTCCTGCAGGCAGTGCTCGACGATCCGGACTTCGCTGCGGGCGGCGTCACTACCTCGTTCATCGAAACCCACCCGCAGCTGTTGACGGCCAGGCACTCGGCCGACCGTGGAACCCGGCTCCTGACCTATCTGGCCGACGTCACTGTCAACCGGCCGCAGGGCAGACGCCCCGGTGATCTGACCGAGCCTGCATCCAAGCTCCCGGTCATCAACGCCGAGGCGGCTCCGTCCGGAAGTCGGCAGCGGTTGGCCGAACTCGGTCCGGAAGGCTTCGCGGCCTGGCTCCGGAGCAGTGCACCGCTGGCCGTCACCGATACCACGTTCCGGGACGCACACCAGTCGCTGCTGGCCACTCGGGTGCGGACCAGGGACCTGGTCGCGGTGGCGCCGGCGGTCGCCCGGATGACGCCGGAACTATTGTCGGTGGAGGCCTGGGGTGGAGCCACCTACGACGTCGCGCTGAGGTTCTTGGCGGAGGATCCATGGGAGCGCCTTGTCGCGCTGCGTTCGGCTCTGCCGAACATCGCCCTGCAGATGTTGTTGCGAGGACGGAACACGGTGGGATACACGCCCTATCCCGAAGCCGTCACCGACGCCTTCGTGACCGAGGCGGTATCGGCCGGGATCGACATCTTCCGCATCTTCGACGCGCTGAACGACGTGGCACAGATGCGACCGGCCATCGATGCCGTCCGCGGCACCGGTACCGCGGTCGCCGAGGTGGCCCTGTGCTACACGGCGGACCTGTCCGACCCGGCGGAGAAGCTGTACACCCTGGACTACTACCTCCGCCTGGCGGAGGAAATCGTGCAGGCCGGCGCTCATGTGCTCGCCGTCAAGGACATGGCGGGTCTGCTCCGGGCGCCAGCAGCCAGGACCCTGATCACTGCTCTGCGCAAGCGGTTCGACCTGCCGATCCATCTGCATACCCACGACACTGCGGGTGGGCAGCTGGCCACCTACCTGGCCGCGGCCGAGGCCGGTGTGGACGCAGTCGATGCGGCCAGCGCGCCGATGGCCGGAACCACGTCGCAGCCGTCGCTGTCGGCGCTGGTTGCCGCGTTCGACAACACCGAGCGATCGACCGGGCTCTCGCTGGCCGCGGTTGCTGATCTCGAGCCCTACTGGGAAGCGGTGCGGGCGATCTACGCGCCGTTCGAGTCCGGCCTGCGGGCTCCGACCGGGCGCGTGTATCGGCACGAGATTCCCGGTGGACAGCTGTCCAACCTACGCCAGCAGGCCATCGCCCTTGGCCTCGGCGGAAAGTTCGAGGCCATCGAAACTACCTACGCCGCAGCAGATGCCATGCTCGGGCGGCTGGTGAAGGTCACGCCCTCGTCGAAGGTGGTCGGTGACCTGGCTCTGCATCTGGTCGGGTCCGGGGTCGACCCGGCGGACTTCGAGAACGATCCTTCGCGCTATGACATCCCGGATTCGGTCGTCGGCTTCCTGTCCGGGGAGCTGGGCGACCCGCCGGGTGGTTGGCCGGAGCCGTTCCGCACCCGCGCCCTGGCCGGTCGCACGGTGAAGGCCCCGGTCGCCGAACTTTCGGAGGCCGACAGTGCCGCGCTGGTAGCGCGCCCCCGGCAAACGCTGAACAGGTTGCTGTTCCATGGCCCGGGCAAGGAGTTCCTGGCGGCTCGGGAAGAATTCGGCGATGTCTCGGTGCTCAGCACCGCCGACTATCTCTACGGTCTGCAGCCCGGCACCGAGCACGTCATCCATCTGCAGCAGGGTGTGCAGCTGACCGCCGGAATCCAAGCGATCGGGGATCCGGACGAACGCGGGATGCGCATGGTCGTGACCACCCTGAACGGGCAGTTGCGGCCGTTGCAGATCCGGGACCGGTCGGTAGCGGTGGACGTACTCGTCGCCGAGCGCGCCGACCCGGCAAACCCGGCGCACATCGCGGCCCCGTTCGCGGGCGTCGTGACGCTGGGCGTTGCCGAAGGTGACGAGGTTGCGGCCGGTGCCACGGTAGCGACGATCGAGGCGATGAAGATGGAGGCCTCGATCACCAGCCCGATCGCCGGCACCATCGCCCGGGCCGCGATCCACACCGTGCAACAGGTCGAAGGCGGGGACCTGGTCCTGGTTGTCAAGGCACGGGACTGAGCGCGTGGGCGCAGTGGTCGCTCCCAGCTGGAGTCGGACCGGATCGCCGGAGCCGGCCCGATGACTCGGATCACGGCGGGCCGGTATCGGGGACGGCGGCTGCAGACGCCGCCCGGTGAGGCCACCCGGCCGACGAGTGAACGGGTTCGTGAGGCGTTGGCCAATGCGCTGGTCGCCGCGGGGGGCTTGGAGGGTGCGAGGGTGCTGGACCTTTACGCAGGTTCCGGGGCGCTGGGTCTGGAACTGCTGTCCAGGGGTGCCGCGGCGCTGGTGGCGGTCGAGCAGGACCGGGCGGCCCTCCTCGCGTTGCGCGCCAACGTCGCAGTGCTGGAGGTTCCGGACGTCCAGGTGGTGCCGGGCGATGTCCGCAACTTCGCACGCTCGGCAGCCGGTCGGCCGTTCGACTTCGTGGTCGCCGACCCGCCCTACGACCTGCCGACCTCAGAGCTGGCCGAGATCGTCGCGGCTCTGGCATCGAACGGCCACCTCGGTCCCGGCTGTGACCTGATCGTGGAGCGAAGTCGGCGTTCGGGTGAGATGGACTGGCCGGCCCCGCTGGTGGGCGTCCGGACGAAACGCTACGGCGACACCGCCCTCTGCTACGGTCGCGCCCCATGAGCGCTTGCGCGAAGAGCAGGTGAGCATCCGAGCATCGCAGCGAGGGACGAGCAAGGAGCGGAGCGATGAGGTGATGAGCGCTTGCGCGAAGAACGACGTGGCACCGAGCAGGGCCGTCTGCCCGGGTTCGTTCGACCCTCCGACGCTCGGACATCTCGACATCATCGGCCGCACTGCAGCATTGTTCGAACATGTCACCGTCGCCGTGCTGATCAACCCGGACAAGCGCGGGCTTTTCGAGGTGCCGGAACGGCTGGACCTGCTCCGCGTCATCACCGCCAGGTGGCCCAACGTCGAGGTCGATTCGTTCTCCGGACTGCTGGTCGACTACTGCACGGGCAACGACATCAGGGCGATCGTCAAGGGCGTGCGCGCCGTCTCCGACTTCGACTACGAGCTGCAGATGGCGCAGATGAATTCCGGGCTGGCCAGTGTCGTCACCCTGTTCATGCCGACGAACCCGAAATACTCGTTCCTGTCCTCCTCACTGGTCAAGCAGGTCGCGAAGTACGGCGGCGATGTGTCCGCTCTGCTGCCGCCGGCCGTGTTCCGGGCGCTGGCCACGAAGCTCGCTGGCGATTGATCTCGATCCGTTTGCCCGGGCCTGTGGCGTGCCTATCGGGCGAACCGGCAGGGGCTGGCACACTGGCGCCGCAGGGGTCTGTCGGAACACCGCTGCACGACAAGGAGAGGTCCCTCAGCGTGTATCGCGTATTCGAAGCCCTTGATGAATTGGTCACCATTGTCGAGGAGGCACGCGGTCTACCCATGACTGCGTCGTGCGTCGTGCCGCGCGGGGACGTTCTGGAGTTGCTGGACGACGTGCGGGATGCTCTTCCGGGCGAGATGGACGATGCCCAGGACGTCCTGGATCACCGCGACCAGATGCTGACCGAGTCCAGGACCAGCGCCGACAAGACCATCGCCGATGCAGAGGCCGAAGCTGCGCGACTGGTGCACAGTGCGCGTACCGAGGCGACGGCCACCATTGCCGGAGCGCAGTCGGAGGCTGATCGTCTCGTCGACGAGGCCACCGGCAGAGCGGAGACCATTCACGCCAGAGCGCAGTCCGATGCCGATCGCGCGGTGCAGTCCGGGCAGGATCAACATGACGCCCTGGTTTCCCGCGGGCACGGCGAGGCGGATCGGCTCGTCTCGGCGGGGCGCGCCACCTACGACCGCGCGGTGGCCGACGGTCGCAACGAGCAGGCCCGACTGGTATCGCAGTCGGAGGTGGTGCAGGCTGCGCACACCGAGTCGGCCAACATTCTGGACGCCGCCCACAGGGACGTGGACCGGATGCGTGCGGACTGTGACACCTATGTCGACGGCAAGCTGGCCGGACTGGAAGAGACCCTGACCAAGACGCTGCGGACGGTCGGGCGTGGGCGGACCGCGCTGCGGTCCGGTTCGGTGGCGGACTACCGGGACTGACCGGCAGCAACGGCCGAGGCGCAGGAGGACGAATTCCGGTGGCGCAGCCGCGTCCACTACTCTGGAGTGGTTGCGCTCTCCGCTCGGAGACCCGGTCTTGTTCGCGGCTTCGCCCCTCATCTGGCCGCGCCGGACCATGGCGCACCTGACCTCGACCTGAGACGACTTGATGCCTACCCGCCGCCCTGACCATGCCTCGCCCTGGGTTCTCGACGCCCGCCCATTGGGCCGTCGCCCCGGGACGATGAAGGCTTACCGTTTCTCCGCTCCGGTGAAGATTCCGATGGGAATCGAAGTTCTCGCGGTCCCCGCCGGCGCCGAGGTAGACCTCGATCTCCGGTTGGAATCCGTCGCCGAGGGCGTGCTGGTCTCGGGTGAGGCTGCAGGTACCGCGGCCGGGGAGTGCTCGCGCTGCTTGACCGACATCGAGGTCCCCGTCAGCGCCGAACTCCGAGAGCTGTTCGCCTATCCCGATTCGACCACGGCCGCCACCACCGAGGACGACGAGATTCCGCGACTCGTCGACGACCTCATCGACCTGGAGCCCCTGGTCCGTGATGAGATCGTGCTGAGTCTGCCGCTGGCTCCGCTCTGCCGCCCCGACTGTGCCGGATTGTGCTCCGGATGCGGCGAGCGGTTCGATGACCTCGAACCGGGTCATTCCCATGAGATACTGGACTCCCGGTGGGCCGATCTGGCCGCCAAGTTCGGCGCGCCCACCCCGATTCCGGGGGCGCCGAGTGCTGTCTCTGTTGTTCCCGGTACCAATGGATCTGTTGTTTTCGGAGCCAACGGCGCTTCCAGTTCCGTCGACGGCAACGCCAGCGGGATACGCAGGACCGGCGATACCAGCAGGTTCGGAGTCGGCATGACTGACGCCGACTTCATCTCAGACGACGAGGAGAATTAATCATGGCCGTTCCGAAGCGGAGACTCTCGCGCGCCAACACCCACGCGCGGCGTTCGCAGTGGAAGACCACCGTGCCTACCCTTGCGACCTGCCCGAACCGGGCTTGCGGCGCTTTGACGCCGCCTCACCAGGCCTGCACGAACTGTGGGCAGTACAAGGGTCGCCAGATCGTAGCGGTCTGACTTTCCCGGTGGTCGAAAGTACGGGAGCGCCCGGTCCCGGCACCCGTTGGACGGTGACGGCGAGCAACATTCCGGATTCGGACACGTTGTTCGTCCAGCTCGGTGTCGAGTTGGATGCCGAGCTCGCGGTTCTCGCTCTCACCCACCGGTCGTTCGCCTACGAGCACGGCGGCCTGCCCACCAACGAGCGCCTTGAATTCCTGGGCGATTCGGTGTTGGGCATCGTCGTGACGGACGCGCTGTACCGCGATCATCCAGACCTGCCCGAGGGTCGCCTGGCGAAACTGCGTGCTTCCATTGTGAACATGCACGCGCTTGCCGGGGTCGGCCGAAAAATGGGCCTGGGGGACATGCTTCGGCTGGGCCGCGGCGAGGAATTGACCGGAGGCCGGGACAAGGCATCGATCGTCGCAGACGCGGTCGAAGCCGTGCTGGGTGCCGTTTACCTGGAGCACGGCCTCGATGTCGCCCGCACAGTGGTGCACCACCTGTTCGCAGAACTGCTGGCCGACGCGCCGAAGTTGGGCGCCGGACTCGACTGGAAGACATCCCTGCAGGAGCTGTCTGCCGCCCGGGGCCTCGGAGTGCCCGAATACCGGGTCACCGAGGAAGGCCCCGACCACGCCAAGATGTTCGAGGCCATCGTGCTGGTCGGCGGCGGGCGGTATGGATCCGGAGCCGGGCGCACCAAGAAGGAAGCCGAACAACAAGCAGCCTCGGCTGCGTTCACCACCATCGAATGCGCCGTGCCGGGTAGCGAATCGCCAGCCGCTGACATCGACGATTCGGGAGGTCGCGACATCCCCGGTGCCTGAGCTACCCGAAGTCGAAGTGGTCAGGCTCGGCCTGGTGCAGCATGTGGTCGGCCGCTCGATCGAGCGGGTGACGGTCCTTTCGGACCGAGCCGTCCGGCGTCCCGTCGCCGGCCGGGCCGATTTCGAGGCCGCTGTGGCCGGGCACCGAGTTCTCGACGTCAGGCGTCGGGGCAAGTATCTGTTGTGGGTCCTCGATGACGGCGACGCGCTCCTTGCACACCTGGGCATGAGCGGCCAGTTCCGCATCGGCTCCCCGGACGCGGCGCCGCATCCACACCTGCGTGCGCGCTTCACCTTCACCGACGCCGGGCCGCACGTGGACTTCCTGGACCAGCGAACCTTCGGCGGCCTGGCGTTCCTACCCGGGCAGGCGGATCTGCCCGAGCCGATCGTCCATCTTGCTCTCGACCCGTTGGACCCGGCCTACGACATCGAAGCCACAGTGGCGCGGATCAGAGCCAAGCGGAGCGAGATCAAGCGGGTGCTGCTGGATCAGACGGTGGTTTCCGGAATCGGCAACATCTACGCGGACGAAGCACTCTGGCGCTCCCGGGTGAACTACGCCAGGTCCGCCGGCGCGTTGAGCCGACAGGTCGTGCGTCGTCTGCTGATTGCGGCGGCCGAGGTGATGACCGAGGCGCTCGCGATGGGCGGTACGTCGTTCGACGCGCTGTACGTGAACGTCAACGGTGCCTCGGGTTACTTCGACCGATCCCTTGCGGCGTACGGGCAGCAGGGCCGGCCCTGCCCGCGCTGCGGCACGCCGATCCGGCGGGAAGCCTTCATGAACAGGTCATCGTTCTACTGTCCGAAGTGCCAGCCAAAACCGCGGGTCAGTCGTTGATATCAGCCGATCATGACCGCCGCGATCGTCTTGTCCGAAGTGCCGACGTAGATCCTGTTGCCGGAGATCATCGGTGTGGCGAAGCGGGTCGTGCTACCGACGCCGATGCTCGCCAGAACAGCACCGGTCCGTCCGCTCAACGCGTACAGTTTTCCACTCGCCAGGGAGTACAGCGCGCCAGGGCCGGCAACCGGTGAGCCAGCAATGTTGGCAGCGGTCCACCGCTTGACGAACGTTCCATCTCCCTGCACATCGATGCGGGTGACTCCGTCGGTGCAGGGCATGTAGACGGTCTGTCCAGTGACCGCCGATACACCGAACGCCCGGCACAGGTCCTCGACCTTCACCTGACCACCGATCCCACCAAGGTGGCCGATTCGGATCGTGTACCCCTTGCCCGACTTTCCCGCCTGCAGGATGTATCCGGCGGAGGTGTAGGCGGGTGTCATCGAACCGAGATCCGCGTCGCCGGCATTGTCTGCCGCCCAGTTGCTCGGCGCGAAGATGTCGACCCGCTTCATTGCCGGGGTGAGTTCGGTGACCGAGTCGCTGTAGTCGAACGTGGAGGTGGACTCGCCGTTGCCGAC
>JBPCPG010000231.1:0-5960 GCA_050999445.1 Nakamurella sp.
CGGCGAGATCGATCGGGGCCTTCCCGCCGGTGGCCGCGGCCATCCAGGAAGCGGCCAGGAAATCGGCACCCGTTCGCACCAGATCTTCGGCTCTGGTGCGGATCCGCTCCGGATCGGCGAGCACCACGTGCGTACCGGCTGGCAGCAGCTCCGGCAGGAGCGTCAGCCGGCCCGGCACCAGCACGGGAATCAGCGCCTCCATCCCCTCCACGGCGATGCCCGCTGCGAGCTTGCCCAGCATCTCGGCCAGCGTCGGGTCGCTGGTTCCCCCCGCCGAGAGCTGCGCGGCCCGCGCCCGAACCTCCTCGGTCAGCAGGATTTCCCGGCAGGCCGGCGCCGTCAGAGTGTCGACCGGATCGATCGATCGTTGGTCGGTGGCGGCGAAGGTCCGGATGTCGGTGACCTCGTCGCCGAAGAACTCCACTCGGAGCGGATGACTCTCGGTGGGCGGGAAGACGTCGAGAATGCCGCCCCGCACAGCGATCTCGCCTCGCTTCTCGACCATCTCGACGCGGGTGTAGGCCATTGTCACCAAGCGGTCGACGAGATCGCCCAGATCGATCCAATCGCCGACTTTCAAGCTCACCGGCGCCAGTTCGCCGAGGTCAGGAGCCATCGGCTGGATCAAGGAGCGAATGGTGGCCACGACCACCGAGACCGGGCCGCGCGGATCCTGCTCCGGATGCGCCAACCGTCGCAGGGTGGCCAACCGCTTGCCCACCGTGTCCGCCCGCGGGGACAGCCGCTCGTGCGGCAAGGTCTCCCACGACGGAAAGATCATCACGTTGTCATCGCCGAGCAGGTCGCCGACCGCGGCAGTGGCCACTTCGGCCTCTCTGCCGGTGGCGGTCACGAGCAGAACCGGAACGCCCCCGCCGCCGGCTTCCCGGTCCGTGGCCAGCGCAGCGGTCAGGAACGGGCGGACACCGGCGGGTGCGATGATCCGGTTCGTCGGTGCGCCCGCGGTCGCCACCAGATCCCGCACCACATCGGTGGCCAGCACAGCTGCGAGCATGCCACCGAGCACCGGTTGCCGAACAGGCTGTAGCCCGGGCCCGCTCGACCCGGACGTCGACTCCGCCGCGGTTGCTTCCCTACTCGCCACTTGCTGCGCCACCGCTACTCTTCTTTCCCTCGTCGCAGCGGCCCGGAGAACCCGGATCTCTGCACGTCACCGGCGCGCCGGGTACCGACACGCCAGAAAACCCCCGAGCTCACGGCACGGGGGTGTCTGCAGTCGACTTTACCGCCGGGTCCCGACACCCGGACGGCTCACGAGGCGGGATACCAAGCCCGGCGGCAGGCCGGCCACGGCGATGGACCGGCGTCAGTGGCCCATCTCACCGGCAGTGGCCTGGATGCGCGCCAGCCGCTGCGGACTCGGCCAGCGGACCTTGGTGGCCCAGCCGAACTTCTCGAAGAGCCAGATGGTCCGCGCCGAGATGTCGAGCTGGCCACGAAGCACCCCGTGCCTGGCACACGTCGGGTCGGCGTGGTGCAGGTTGTGCCACGACTCCCCGAACGACAGCAGGGCGAGCGGCCAGAAGTTCGCCGACTTGTCGCGAGCGGCGAACGGGCGCTCGCCGATCATGTGGCAGATGGAATTCACCGACCAGGTGACGTGGTGCAGCAGGGCGATACGGACCAGACCAGCCCAGAAGAAAGCCGTCAGGGCGCCGTGCCAGGACATGCTGATCAGGCCGCCGGCCACGGCCGGACCGAAGATCGACAGCAGGGTCCACACCCAGAAGTACTTGCTCTGCCGGGCGATGTCCTTGTCGGCCAACAGGTCTGGGGCGAACCGCTGCTGATTGGTGTTGTCCCGATTGAAAACCCAGCCCATGTGCGCGTGCCAGAAACCACGGGACAGCGCGGCGACCGACGTGCCGTACAGCCACGGCGAATGCGGATCGCCTTCACGATCGGAGAACGCGTGGTGCCGGCGGTGGTCAGCCACCCAGATGATGACGGGACCCTGTGCCGCCATCTGACCGGCTGCTGCGAGCGCGATCTTCAGTCCGCGGTTGGCCTTGAAGGAGCCATGGGTGAACAGCCGATGGAACCCGACCGTGATGCCCATCCCCGAGACGACGTAGAACACCGCAGCGATGGCGACGTCGGTCCAGCTCAATCCCCAGCCCCAGGCGAACGGAATGGCGATGAGGACGGCAAGAAGCGGAATCAGCGAGAACCCGTACACGGCGATCTGCGCGGCCAGCCCACGCTCACCATCGGTGATCGGCTTGGCTCCGGTGGGAGCTTTTGCTGCGGCGATGCCGGCGGCCGGGGCGAGCGCCGCGGTTGGAGCAGTGGACGATTCTGCAGGAGAAAATTCGGCGGTGGAGGATTTGACGGTGGCCACGTCGAGAGCGGACGAAGGAGGAGTCACAGTCGATCAATCTGCTCGGGCAGCCGCCTTGGCTGCGGCGCGGGAAAGGGTCGGACGGTCCGGAGGATTGCGCCTCCTGACGGCATCTACGGTACCGGTACCAACGCCCTCCCCGGATGGTGCCTGGAGCAGAAATTCCCGGGCCCGATCGCCGGGGAATGCGGTCGAGGAGCACGTCCCGTGGAATGATGCGGGCAGGAACAATCCGCCGTGGTGTAACGGCAGCACCTCTGATTTTGGTTCAGATGGTTCAGGTTCGAATCCTGGCGGCGGAGCGGTGGTTTCCCTCATCTTCTCGGCGCCCGACCATCCGCTCGCGCCGACTACCATCGCGGGGCCGGCTCGAAGTGGCCGCAACAGGAGGAATCGCCATGCCGGAGAGTCGCACCGATGGTTCGGGCCGGTCCGAAGCGCCCAGCCCCGCCCGAGTCAGTGCCGTCATCGTGCTGGCGGCCGGTGCCGGTACCCGCATGCGCTCGGCCTTACCGAAGGTTCTGCACCAGATCGCCGGGAAACCGCTTCTCTGGCATGCACTTTCGACTGCCGCCGAGCTCGCGCCGGAATCTCTGGTAGCGGTGATCGGCCACGGCCGGGAGCAGGTCGCGACGTATCTGACCGAGCACCACCCGCTGGTGCGGCAGGCGATCCAGGAGGAGCAACTCGGCACCGGGCACGCGGTTGCCTGCGGGCTACCCGTTGGCCGAGCTCTGACCGGAACGGTGTTGGTCACCTACGGCGACGTCCCGTTGCTGACCGGCGAGACGCTGCGGGCGCTGACCGTCGAGCACGATCGGGCCGGCAATGCAGTCACAGTGCTCACCGCCGTCGTGCCCGACCCCACCGGATACGGCCGGATCGTGCGCGATTCCGCTGGCGCACTCGCTTCGATCGTGGAGCACAAGGACGCCGACCCGCAGCAGTACGCCATCCAGGAGATCAATTCCGGTGTGTATGCGTTCGATGCCGCCGTCCTGATCGATGGTCTGGCCCGGCTGACCGCGGCCAACGCCCAGGGTGAGCGGTACCTGACCGACGTCGTGGCGACCGCCCGGAGCGATGGCCATCGGGTGGGAACGCTGGTGACGCCGGACGCTTCGGAGACCGAGGGGGTCAACGACCGGGTGCAGCTCGCCGACCTGAGTAGGCGGTTGAATGCGCGGCTGGTGCGGAAGGCGCAATTGGCGGGTGTCACGATCACCGATCCGGCAACTACGTGGATCCACGCCGATGTATCGGTCGGTTCCGACACGCAACTGTTGCCCGGAACCTTCCTCGAAGCCGGCACGGTCGTGGGCTCCAACTGCACCATCGGGCCGGACACCACGCTCTCCGGCTGCCGGGTCGCCGACGGCGCGACCGTGGTTCGATCGCACTGTCTGGACGCCTCGATCGGGCCGTCGGCCCAGGTCGGGCCGTACTCGTTCCTGCGGCAGCAAGCCGTGCTGGCCGATCGTTCCAAGGTCGGAGCCTTCGTGGAGATCAAGAAATCAACTGTCGGTCCGCGGTCCAAGGTGCCGCATCTGTCCTACGTGGGCGACGCGACCATCGGGCCCGGAACCAATCTCGGCGCGGGCACCATCACCGCCAACTACGACGGGGTCGGCAAGTTCCCCACGATCATCGGCGAGAACGTCTTCGTCGGATCCGACTCCACCTTGGTCGCCCCCCTGACCATCGCCGACGGCGCCTATGTCGGAGCCGGATCAACGGTGACCGACGATGTGGAAGCCGGTGATCTGGCCTTGGCACGAGGGCGGCAGCGGGCTGTGAAAGGCTGGGTCCTGCGTCGTCGTGCCGGCTCCGCCAGCGACAGCTCGGCCAGAGCGGCCGGTGCTCTCCCGGTGGCGGCCGGTGCTGTCAGCGGGACCACTGCCACACCGACCGGACCAGCGGCGTCCGGAGAGGATCTGCCTGCGTGAACGCCATTTCCACCACGACACGCAAGAGCATGCTGTTGTTCTCTGGCCGCGGATATCCGGAGTTGGCCACCGAGGTGGCCGAGTACCTCGAAGCCGACGTCACCCCGCAGTCGATCTACGACTTCGCCAACGGCGAAATCTTCGTCCGGCCCGAAATTTCCGTGCGCGGCACAGATTCGTTCATCATCCAGTCGTGCGGCGTGCCGATCAACAAATGGGTGATGGAAACGTTGATCATGATCGACGCCCTCAAGCGGGCATCCGCCAAGCGAATCACCGTCGTCCTGCCGTTCTATCCCTACGCCCGGCAGGACAAGAAGCACCGCGGCCGCGAGCCGATCTCGGCCAGATTGGTGGCCGATCTGCTGAAGACTGCCGGCGCTCATCGCCTGATGACGGTGGACCTGCACACCGATCAGGTTCAGGGCTTCTTCGACGGCCCCGTCGACCATCTGGTCGCCCAACCGCTGCTGACCGACTACATCCCGCAGAAGTATGGGACCGAACGACTGACGGTGGTCTCCCCGGATTCGGGTCGGGTGCGAACTGCCGAACGGTGGGCGAACCGTCTCGGCGGCGCTCCGATCGCGTTCATCCACAAGACGAGAGATCCGACGAAGCCGAACTCGGTGAAGGCCAATCGAGTGGTCGGTGAGGTCGCGGGACGCACCTGCATCGTCGTCGACGACATGATCGACACCGGCGGAACCATTTCCAAGGCGGTGGAGGAAGTGATGCACGCCGGAGCGGATCGAGTGATCGTGGCCGCCACCCACGGAGTGCTCTCGACTCCCGCCGCCGAGCGACTCGGTGCTTGCGGAGCCGTCGAGGTGGTCCTCACCAATACGCTGAACATTCCGCAGGACCACATGTTCGAGCAACTCACCGTGCTGTCCATTGCCCCGTTGCTTGCCAGGGCCATCCACGAGGTCTTCGAGGACGGATCGGTGACGTCGCTGTTCGACGTCTGATTCTCTTTCTCGTGGGGTCGCTGTGCGGCCCAGTCTCGTGAACGGGCCAGCGCCCGGATCCGGACCGAGGTCCAGGTTCAGGTCCAGCAGCACTCGGCGCCTTCGGCCCTGCCGTGCTCGGACTGCAATCGGGCTCGCCCAACCGGTTCAGCCGCATAGAAGTCGCGGGATCACCCCCAACAGAACTCGCGATGGAACGGACGGTCCTGAAGGTTGAGCGCTGGAGCTCCTCTTCGAACTCCGTCCGACCAGGCCCTCGGAGCTCGTTGCCTGAATAACTTGCGGCCTGTAGCCTCAAAGACAGGAAAATTTGAGGCAGGAGCATTGAATTGAATCACTTTCCGCAGGTGCACTTCGATCGCAGTACCTGGGCTTCCACCGCTGGCAGTGCCGAGCAGCAGGAGCTCGTTCGCCGAGGTTGCGTCGAGGTGATCGAGCTGGCAGAGGCAGACGTGGTGGTTCTGGACGGATCGGCGGCGATCGGACCCGATGAACTCGCGGCGGCCCTGGCCGCTGGCACCGGCCTTGTCGTCCTGTGCTCGTCCCAGCCGCATGGCGCGGCGATGGTCGAGTTGATGAGATCCGTGGGGGTCGAGGAACTGGACCGCCCGGACGGGTTCACCCGCTGCTCCCCTGTCGATCCGACCGAGTCGTCCGCCGGTTTGCACCCACACGAGAAGC
>JBPCPG010000352.1:0-3815 GCA_050999445.1 Nakamurella sp.
CCAGCGTGACAGCCTGGGTCACGATGTCCAGGTTTCGTCCGGCATAGAGCTGTAGGTCGATGTGGCTGAACGGCTCCAATCGCCCACCGAATCGGCTCTTGGTCCGACGCACCCCCTTGGCGACGGCCCGAACGCGGCCTTCTCGGCGGGTGAGGAGGGTGACGATTCGATCGGCTTCGCCGAGCTTCGTCACCCGCAGCACCACACCTGAGTCGCGGTAGACGGTCACGGTCACCATGGTGCCACTTCGCACACGGCAATCGATCGAGGTGCCACTTTGCGCACAGCAATCGAGGTGCCACCCCGCATGCCGCAATCGATCGATGAATTGGACCATGGTGGTCCTCGTCTGGTCCCGAAGGTCACCGCGTCGGTTCGCAACCGACATCCTGCCTGCAGGCTTCTCGGCCGGACCGATCATGGCCTGCGCAGTCGACGCGAACCTCATCACCACCGGGTCCGCCCGATCCGGGTGACCCAGGCAGTCCGGACGCCGCCGGCCGACCCGGCGGCGGTGGACCGGCCAAAAAATTTGCGGTGTTCCGCGGTGCACTAGCCTGGGGGAGCAATTAATCCGATCGGTGATGTCGAGGCGCCGGCCGGTGGCGCCGTTCCGACCTCGCCCGACGGCCGCGCCGAAGGTGGACACATGAGCGACCCGACGATCCGCAGGGCGCAGCCCGATGACGCCGAGGCCTTCTCCGCCTGCCATCTTGCCTGCTGGCGGGAGGCATACGAGAACCTCTGGGGGTCCGAACGTTTCGCTGAATTCGATCCCCAAAAATTGGCCATCAGGCGTCGCCAGGAAATCGAGTCCGGGGAGGCAGACCATTTTCTGGTCGAGCAGGACGACGAGGTCCTCGGCATCGCCATCGCCGGACCGGCGCGAGAGGACGATCCTCCTGTTCCACTGGAGCTCTACGCGATCTATGTTCGCAAGGGCCATCAGGGCTCAGGCATCGCGGATTCGCTGCTCGACGCCACCATCGGCGATCAACCCGCATCGTTGTGGGTGTATCGCGACAATCCCCGAGCCAGTGCGTTCTACGTACATCACGACTTCATTCCCGATGGCAGCGAGAAGATCGACAGCGCCGGAATTCTCGAGATTCGGATGGTTCGTCGTTAGGACGTGATCACGGGGGGAGCCGCCCGGGGTACGCACCCGGTGGGCCGTCCGGTTCAGATGTTCGGCTGGCATGCTGGCGTGGTGAGCAGAGTGACAGCCAGGACCCGCGTCCAGCGGTACCGCAGCGGTGCCTTCACCGAGCGTGCCGACCTGGTCGCCGGGGAGGAGCCCTTGGAGATCCGGCTGAGCGGCGAACCTCTCAGTGTCACCATGCGCACCGCTGGAAACGACATCGAACTGGTCCATGGATTCCTGCACGCCGAGGGGATCATCGAAGAGGCTGCCGACGTTACGGTCATGCGGTACTGCGACGGCGTGGACGAGAATGGTCGTAACACCTACAACGTTCTGGACGTCCAGCTCGCCGGCCCGCTGCCCGAGCGCGTCTCGGCCGCTTCCAGGGCATTCGTCACCAGCTCGTCCTGCGGAGTCTGCGGCAAGGCGTCCATCGACGCGCTCCGGTTGCGAACCCGGCACTCGCTGCCGGTCGACCTGTCCTTCGAGGCGCCCGTCGTCTGCGCCGCTCCGGAGGGGCTGCGAGGTGGCCAGAAGGCCTTCGGCGTGACCGGCGGTATGCATGGTGCGGCTCTGCTGTCTCCGGCTGGATCGCTGCGGTACCTCCGGGAGGACATCGGACGGCACAACGCCGTCGACAAAGTCATCGGAGCTGCCTTGCTCGCCGGCGAACTACCGCTGAGTGGCGACGCCCTGCTGACCTCGTCCCGTGCCTCTTTCGAGCTGGTTCAAAAGGCGTTGATGGCCGGTATCGGCATGCTGATCGCCGTCTCCGCACCATCCTCGTTGGCCGTCGAACTTGCCGTCGACACCGGCCTCACCCTCGTGGGCTTCGCTCGAGGCGAAGGTTTCAACGTCTACGCCGGCGGTGAACGCATCGTCCGGGAACACCTTCGGCCTGTGGGTGGTTGACCAGCAAGGGGTCTCGACGCACTTGCACCGACCGACGAACCTGCAGCGCGCGAAATGAGGCGCGGAATTCTCCGAGGCAGTTGGAGGACTTTCATGAACGACCAGATCCGCGGCGCAGCCGCCGGCTCGGCACCGGTCCCACTGTCGATTCTCGATCTCGCGGGCGTGGGTGCCGGAAGCACGCCGCGGGATGCCCTGCTGTCCACCACCGAGCTGGCAGTGGCCGCCGAACGACTTGGCTACCACCGGTTCTGGGTCGCCGAACACCATGGGATTCCTGCGGTGGCGTCGGCTTCCCCTCCTGTCCTGCTCGCTCACCTGGCCGCGGCCACCAGCACCATCCGTCTGGGTTCGGGCGGCGTGATGTTGCCCAACCATGCACCCCTGGCCGTTGCCGAGCAGTTCGGCACGCTCGCCGCGCTGCATCCCGGCCGCATCGATCTCGGTCTCGGGCGGGCGCCCGGCAGCGACCAGGTCACCGCATTCGCTCTGCGCCGGCATGCCGGACAGGATCAGTCCGACGACTTTCCCGACCGACTGACAGAGCTCCAGCACTTCCTGCATGCCGATTTCCCGGCCGGCCACCCCTTTGCCCGAATCCATGCCACGCCCACGGAGCCCCTACCGATCTGGTTGCTCGGTTCCTCCGATTTCTCCGCCCGACTGGCCGGCCGACTGGGCCTGCCCTTCGCGTTCGCCTACCACTTCGCCGGCGCCGGTGGCCAGACGGGAGCGGCCCTGGACCTCTACCGCGCCAGCTTCCAGCCCTCGGCGGAGCTGGCGGAGCCGTATTCGATGATCGGCGTGACCGCTGCCGCCGCCGACACCGAGTCCGAAGCTCGTTATCAGGCCGCTGCTGGAGCGCTGTCCATGCTCCTGCTGCGGAGCGGGCGCTTGCGGCGTACCCCCACTCCGCAGGAAGCGGCGGAATACCCGTACACCCAGGCCGAAACCGACCTGGTCGCCGCGATGCAGAGCACCGAGGTGATCGGAACCGCTGACCAGGTTGCCGAGGCGCTTCGCAAACTCGTCGACCAGTTCGGCGTCGACGAATTGATGATCACCACCCGGGTGCACGGCCCAGCGGCCAGACTCCGGAGTTTCCAGCTCATCAGCGAGGCATTCGCGCTGGCGCCGGTCGCCGCGCGGATCTGAGCCGCTCTGCCGCACGGTTCGTGGGCGTCTGCAAGCGTTGATCGCATCGGTCCACCGGGCCACCGACTGCCGACAACGGTAGAGGCCCGAACAGGTCAGGCCGATTTTTCCCGGGGAGTCCGCTTCGGCGCACGCGGAACGATGGTCGGATAGACGTTCTTCTTGACCGTCTCGGCGGTCACCACGACACGCTCGACATCGTCGCGGCCGGGCACTTCGTACATGGCGGGTAGCAGCACTTCCTCCATGATGGCGCGCAGCCCACGGGCTCCCGTACCGCGCTTGATCGCCTCGTCCGCGATCGCCTCCAGCGCATCGGTGTCGAACTCCAGGGCCACCCCGTCCATATCGAACAGCCGCTGATACTGCTTGGAGAGTGCATCGCGGGGTTCGGTCAGAATCTTGATCAACGATTCCTTGTCGAGATGAGTCACTGCCGCGACGACCGGCAGCCGACCGATGAACTCTGGGATGAGACCGAACTTGATCAGGTCCTCGGGCATGACGTCGGAGAAGATGTCCGAAGCATCGATGTCGTACTTCGAGCGGATCTCCGCACCGAACCCGAGGCCGCGCTTGCCGACCCGCTCGCCCACGATCTTCT
>JBPCPG010000376.1:0-4041 GCA_050999445.1 Nakamurella sp.
TGAAGCTCCAGTTGGTACTGGTGGCGCCGATCCTCATCGTGGCCCTTGGAATGGCGCTGGTCATCGGCACCGAAGGTATCGACCTCTCGGTCGGTGCCACCATGGCGATCTCCGCGTCGGTCATCGGCCAGTCGCTCGATGCCGGCCTACCGACCTACGTCATCGTGCCGTTGGTGTTGATCGCCGGCATGGTGGTCGGATCGATCGCCGGCTCCCTGGTGGCGTTCTTCGAAGTGCAACCCATCGTGGCTACATTGGCGCTGCTGGTCGCCGGCCGCGGTGTGGCCGTGCTATTGCAGGCGACCACGTTGAGCGTCTCCGACCCGACCTTGCTCAAGTTCGGTCAGGGCTCGTTCCTGGGCATTCAAGCTCCGTTCTACGACGCGCTGATTCCGGTGGTCATCGTGGCACTAGTGGTGCGGCGCACGATCTTCGGCCGCCGCATCGTGGCTATCGGTGACAACGTCAGAGCCTCATACCTCTCCGGCATTCCGGTGCGCAAAACTCTGCTGGCGGTCTACATCGTCAGCGGCCTGCTCGCAGCCTGGGCCGGCCTGGTGGTCACCACATTCACCAGTACCAATGATCCGAGCACCAACGGGCTGGGTTTTGAGCTCTACGCAATCACTGCGGTCGTCGTCGGCGGCACCGCGCTCACCGGGGGTCGGGTGCGCATCATCGGCACCATCGCCGGGGCGTTGGTCATGCAAGTTCTGCGCAGCACGTTGGCATTCCACAACTTCAGCGACGCGGTGACCCAGATGGTCACCGCCGTCATCATCGTCATCGCAGTCCTCGTCCAGCGGAAGCGAGCGCGTTCATGACCAGCGGCGACAGCCAAGGCCTGTCCATCGACGCGTCGCGGGGCGCCGGTGTCGAGGCTTCCTTGGAGCCGATGTCCACCAAAGCCAGGATCGCGCACCTGCTGCAACGCGACGGGGTCGGCGCGATGGTGGTGCTGGTGCTGTTCGTCATCTTCGCTGCGAGCACCGTCGAGGGATTCGGCTCGCTCGGCAATCTCCGCAACGTGCTGATCTCGGTTTCCTTCCCGGCGATCATCGCCATTGGGATGACCTTGGTGATCGTCACCGGCGGTATCGACCTGTCCGTCGGATCGGTATATGCACTGTCCGCTATTTTGTGCACCAAGGTGCTCGACGTGTCGAAAGGCTTCGGTGGCAACGCCTTGGCGGCCATCGCGCTGGGCCTTGGCGCCGCGCTGCTGATCGGGCTGGTGCAAGGCGTTCTGATCGCGCGGGTCGGTCTGCCGCCGTTCATCGTCACACTCGCCGGCTTGTACGGCGTCCGCGGCTTGGTCTTCTTCGTCAGCGACAATGGCAATGACGTCTATTCCGCGCCGCAATCCGGCGCGTTCTACAAGTTCGGTACCGGTGGGCTCTTCACCATCGGGTATCCGGTGCTGCTGGCTCTGATTCTGTATCTGATCGCGCACGTCACCTTGTCGCGCACGTCCTTCGGCCTGACCACCTACGCACTGGGCGGCAGTGAGGACGCCTCATCGCTGATGGGTCTGAAGGTGCGCAGCACCAAGATCCGGCTCTACGTGATCTCGGCCGGCCTGGCCGGTGTCGCCGGCGTACTTGCCGCCGCCTACAGCCAGTCCGGTACGCCCGATCTCGGCCGAGGCTTCGAACTGAACGCCATTGCAGCCGTGGTGATCGGTGGCACCCTGCTCACCGGCGGCGCCGGCTCGCTGATCGGTACGCTGGCCGGTGTGCTGTTGCTCGGCGCCGTCAGCAGTTACATCAACCTCGGCACCAGCCTGCCCCAAGCGGCCCAGGCGGTCGTGACCGGAGTCTTCGTCATCGCAGTTGTGATCGTGCAGCGCTATCTGAACAAGGTTCAACGGAAGTAGCGCGGTTCCTCGATATTGTCGAGCTGCGCACGGCCAACCGGAATTCCTTTGCAGGATGCAGCGAAGTCACCCGCGGAAGAAATTCCCCACCAATTCCGCCCAACGAGCCGTTTCCTCCACCTCGACAAAATGGCCCGTGTCGTCGAACTGGACGAAGTCTGCACCCGGAATTCTGTCTGCAACCTTGCGCATGTGTTCGGCCGGAACCTGGGTATCCAGCTCACTGCCGACGATCAGAGTCCGCGCGGTGATTGCAGTGGCGTTCTGCAACAGGTCCAATCCGCCGACCATCTCGGCGCCCATCGGACCGGCCGCACCGAAATTCATCGGCGCCGCGCACAGCTGATCCAGGAATGCGATCTCGTGGTCACCGAGCCTGGCGACATATCGGTTCAGGACCGTGTGAAAGGCGATGCGACGGGTGTCATCGTCGGCGGTGGTTCGCATGACCGCGAAGGCATCGTCCGCGGCACGCAGTCGGTCGGCGCTGTCGGCACTGCTGGCAACGAAACGCTTGCGGGCGTTCGCAAGTGCTGCCATGAAGGCAGCGTCGACCCGTGCGGGGCCGTTGACCGCGACGAGGCGAGCTACTCGGTCCGGATAGGCACCGGCGTAGGCCAGCGCCGTCGACGCACCGTGGCTGCTGCCGTACAGGCGCAGTTCCGGAACGCCGAGGTGCAGGCGAAGCTCCTCGACATCCTCGACATAGCCGGCCATCCGATATCCGTCGGGGGTCGGAGGCGCATCAGAGCCACCGGTACCGCGCGGGCACAAAACCAGCTGGGACAGACCCCGGAGCCCGCTGTTGGCGAAATACGTTTCGGGGTCGAGGCCGGGGCCGCCGGGAAGCATGACCACCAACGGACCCTCACCGCTGCGTCGGTAGGACAGCACACGAGAAGCTCTGGTGCGGAACGTGATCACCGGCTTCCCTGGAATGCGGCGGTCATGGCAGCGGGTCGGCGGGTAGACCCGATCAGTGAGGTGAGCGGATCGCCGCCAACCTGTCGGGTCCGATTGGTATCCCCGATCACGGTGAGTCGCTGACCATCTCGGTCGGACTGCGGCCACGGTGAGCCGTCCCGGTTCCGCGGCGTTCCGGTTCGGGCGAATTCTGTCCAGGCGTGCTGGAGCGCGTCCGAAACTTCTCGGTCGGCGTCTTCATATGCCTGTGGCGGAACCATACTGCCGAACAGGTAGGGGATCTCGGCACTGTGCTTGGCCAGCAGGCCGGATTGACGGGCGCCCGGGGACACTCGCGCGAAGCGGTAGAAGAAGGGCGTGCGACCCAGTTCGGTCAGCCGTTCGATCGTCGCGGACGCCGGCTCGTGCCAGACCGCGACCGTGATCAGCTCGGCCAGCGCTTCGTAGGCGGAGAGTCCGGAGGCCGCGAAGTGCGCGAGGATCTCCGGGCTCCGATCTCCGCCCAGGGCCTTGCTCATGTGTTCGAGCGTGGCCTGGGTATAGACCGCAGCCGGATCGAGTTCGGGGTGGGCGTACAGCAGAGTGGGCTGGACGAAGAACCTGGCCTCGTTCTGCGTGCAGCCCAACATCATCGGCACATCGGGCGGCCATCCGGTGAAATCGTCGTCCATGACGTCGCCGTCGGCGATCGGATACCAGACAAGGTTGGCCGGGGTGTGCACCTGCCCGGCCGGCGGGAAAATACCGGACAGGGCCAGCGATGCCGCCCGCACCTTCTCGGTCGGAACCTGCCGCAGCACGTCGATGTCGTGGCTGCCCAACTGATCGATCAGTTTCTCGGTAGCGGCGGCGGACCTCTGGTAGGACGGGGAGGCGACGACGGCGTAATCCTCGAAACCCGCGCTCTGGATGATCGCGCGATGAAAAAGGCCCTTTGCCGTTTTGGTGGAAAGGAGCGCGCGAACGGCCGCACCTCCGGCGGACTGTCCGAAGATCGTCACATTGTCGGGGTCGCCGCCGAACACCTGGATGTTCTTCGAAATCCAACTGAGCGCCGCGACCCAGTCCAGCACGCCGAAGTTCGACCCGACGTCGGGGTGGGTCAGAAATCCGAAAGCGCC
The DNA here is from genome assembly GCA_050999445.1 of Nakamurella sp. GTDB lineage: Bacteria > Actinomycetota > Actinomycetes > Mycobacteriales > Nakamurellaceae > Nakamurella. The sequence goes on from JBPCPG010000376.1 coordinate 3,922, forward strand.
CAAGCGATAGTTGACCGAGACCACGGTGACGCCGCGGCGGGACAACTCCTCGCCCGTCCACAACTTCATCGAGGCGGCTCCATTGAGGAATCCACCGCCGTGGATCCACACCATCACCGG
>JBPCPG010000354.1:0-3269 GCA_050999445.1 Nakamurella sp.
CTTCTGCGTCTCGCCGGCGTCGGCCAGTGCGCGGCGCGCCTGATCGGCTCGATCATGATCCTCCAGCATCGCCAGGGCCACACTCGACAGGCGATCGAGTCGAGAACCTGTCGACGGCCCTGCGTTCCCTACGGCCGGTGGCGATGTGACGGGATCCATCCGACCATCCTGACATCACCGTTCAATCCCGGGATACCCACCTCGTCGGGATCAGGTTTCGAAGGAGTGACGTCGCGGCAGCACCTTGGTCCGGATCGGCGCGCTGGCCATGGATGGTCGAGACCCACGGCTCCCGTGGTATCCCCGTCGCTGCGGCCTGCGGATCGGATACCGCTACTCGCACACCGCGCTCGACGACCATTCCCACCTCGTTTACATCAAGGTGACGTTCAGAACGACCAGCACGGCGACGGCGTGGAACGAGCGGCCCGGTCCTACCGTCTGGCGTTCGCGACAAACCGCCAGCGGCTGAATTTCGAGTTCGACATCCCCACTTCCTGCCGGTCCTGCGCACTACTGGAAGCACCTTCGCCACACCTACGATTCGACCGCAATCCGGCAGAGCGGCAAGCTGGTCGTGGGCCAGGGTGCCTTACCGGAGGGGTTCCCGCCGTTACCGTTCATCGGCGACGCCCAGAAGACGCTCACTGGATCAGAATCGGACCTCGGCCGGCTGATCGCCGCGGTCTACGGGCTGCAGCCCGAGATAGTAAATGCCACCTGGGACAACCTGTTTGTCGGCATCGACAGTGGCAAGACCGATGTCGGGCTCTCCAACATCACCGATACCGAGACCAGATGGCATGCTCGATGGCGTCCAGGACGAGCTTCGTCGTCATCGTCGTTGCCGACCGCGAACCCAGGACCCGCCGGGGGTAGGCGTCGATGACGAACGCCAGGTACACCCACCCGACCACGTCGAGACATAGGTGAAGTCCGCTACCCATAGGCGGTTTGGTGCGGGCGGGTCGAAGTGAAGGTCCACCAGATCCTGCGCCCACCGGGCCTGCGGGTCGGCAATCGTGGTCCGTTTGACCTTCCCGCGGCGGGCGCCGGTCAGACCGAGCCGGCGCATCAACCGTTCGATGGTGCACCGGGGCCACCGAGGTGCCCTCCCGGTTCATCGCCAGCCATACCTTCCGAGCCCTGTACACGCTGTAGTTCTTCTCAAGGACGGCCGTGACTTGCTCGGACAGTGCCTCGTCCCAGACCGCGCGGGCCGAGGCCTGCCGGTGGGTGAGGCCGAAAGTAGGTGGACGACGCGATCTTGCAGCCGTGCTCGGCGAGCACCCGGGCAGATCGTCTGGACGCCGTATTTCACCTTGTGTTCGTCGATGTAGTCGACGATCACTTCTGTCGGCGGTCGAGGCCCGCCGCGAAAGTTGACGCCGACTTGAGGATCTCGTTGGCCCTTTTCAACCCTCGGTTCTCCACCCGTGGGCTGGATCGAGCTACTCGGTGTTCGGTAGCCGCGATTCGATGCTGTTCTTGACCTCGGCGGATGGCGCGTCCACAGCCTCGTCGCTTTTCTGGTCCTACCGCCGCCACCCCGACCGCGCCCGGTCGCCCCCCTGCGCCGGACCGAGCAACGGACCGGCCGGAGGTATCCGCCGGTTCCAGCGGATACCTCCGGCCGAAGGCCGCCAAATGGTTACCATTTGCATATGTTGATCGTGTCGTTGTCTTTTGGTCAGAAGCGCCTTCAATGCTGGCCAGGCCCCGAACCGCACCCCGCGTCACACTCCGCGAACGACGGCCGTCAACCCGCATCTGCTGGCAAGGGCACGCGAGCGGCTCTGGGCGACAACTGAATATCTCCACCTTCCGTAGCTGTCTATGACCGACAGCTACTTTGCCCCGCGTCGGGCGTTCGCGAGTCCTAGACCGTGTAACAACGTTTGCCGCCCGGTCCTTTCTCGTCGGACATCTGCCTCACGATGATGTCCTGCCGCGCAGAGAGTTTCCGCTTGCGCCCACCTGCTCTTCCGCTGGCTCGGGTGGCCTGCAGCCCCTTGGCACCGGCGCGTTCGCGGCTCGGCGGGCTGCCATCGCGATCAGCGGCGAGCCGATGACAGTCGGCAGGACCCAGGCCAGCGGGCTATGCCAGTTCACCACCAGAAATGCCGTCAGGAACGACACATACGAGCCGCACATCAGGCTGACGTGCACCGGCAGCCAACCCGGGCGGTGTCGACGCCGAACGAACCATCCAGCCAGGGCAGCTGCCTCGGTCGCCACGGCGATCACCGCGAACGGCCATAGCCTGGCCGGGCTCAGAGTGACCAGACCGATTGCGCTGCACGCCAAGACCGCAACAATGCCCTGATAGATCAGTCCCAGCCGCGGGTGCCAGCCGGGGCGTTTCGGCGCCAACATCGCGGCCGGCCCGGTCAGCAGTCCAGCAATGCCGGCAACGATGTGCAGTGAAAGGAAGATGGTGCGCACGTGTCAACCCTCCACGATGGAATGTAATCTGACCTAGCCTGGACCCTCCACTGTGGAATGTCAACGTCTGGAGAGTGCCGTGAATCGCCGCATGAACGCCACCATGGGCTCCCTGCTCGGGTTCCTGCATGAGGGACCGCAGTCGGGCTGGGACCTGGTGGCAACGGCGCAACGGATGATCGGGCCGTTCTGGAGCCTGACCCAGAGCCAGATCTACCGCGAGTTGGCCACCATGGCCGCGGACGGCCTGATCGAGGAGGACGAACTCGGGCCTCGTGAGCGCCGGTCGTACCGGCTGACCCACGCCGGCCGCGAGGCCTTCGCCGAGTGGATCGACCAGCAACCCGGTATTGAGCAGATCCGCTATCCCCTGCTGCTAACCCTCGCGTTCAGCCGGCATCTCTCGCCGGAGCGGCTGGCCGAGTTCGTCCGGCACCACCGGGCCACCCACGCCGAACGGCTGGCTGGATACGACGCCGAACTCGCTGAAGCCGTGCGGGCCGGTGCAGGCCCTCAGGACCTGATCACCCTTGACTTCGGAATCCGCTACGAGCGGGCCGTTCTCGACTGGTTCGACAATCTGCCGACCTGAGCCTGGACTGGGGTCTGAGACTGGTGGACTCTCGTAATCGATACTGGGCGGCCCTTGCGGATCCGGAGGTCACCCGCCTGACCGGCACCCACGCCATCTTCGAGTCGGTCGGTGTCGAGAGCTGGCTGCGAACCCGCAGGGACCATCACGACCGGGCGGACTGGGCGATCCTTGCGCTCGCAGGACAACGCCTTCATCGGCGAGGCGGTGATCAACGACCTGGATCCCAATA
>JBPCPG010000409.1:0-2615 GCA_050999445.1 Nakamurella sp.
CTGGGTGATCGCCGCCCGCACGACGTTGGTTTCGGTCATCGGCCCTGCTCCTCGTCCGCATTCGTGGTACATCGGTTCGGCAATCGTGCCTCCCGGGCGTTTCGCCGATGTTTCACCGAAGAACTCCCGGCGCCGACCTGGTGGTCAATCGGCCCGAGGTCGCCGTCGGGTGGTAATCGTCGTTCTTATCACAGTTGGAATCACCGGTATCGGGAATCGTCGCGTGAACGACAGCAGTTCGCGGTGCCGCGCTCACCGCACCGACACTGTCGGGTCGGAAATGAGACACTTGGACCCGTGACTGCGACCCAGGAAACTCGTCGACTTCGTTATTGGGCCACCGTCGATGTTCGCCGACTGGATTCACGGACCAAGTGGTACGCGGTCGCGGCCGCTGCCGCGGTGATCACCGCCTGCACCGTCGCCGCATCCGTGATCTACAGCAAGTTCGGTCCGCATCACTTCCAGTACGACCTGAAGATCTATTACAACGCCACCTCGTTCTGGTTGTCCGGGCATGGCCTGTACGACTACTGGCAGCCGGATCCGGTGAACGGGACGCTCGGTTACACCTATCCACCCGCCGCCGCGGTATTGATGGCCCCCATGCACGCCTTCAGCCTTTCTACGGTGGTGGACGTGAATTTCCTCGGGATCATCGCCGCCGGGTTCGGATGCGTTGCCCTATGGCTCCGGGAGAGGTTGCGTCTGGGTGGGCTCCAGATGTTCACCGCCGCAGCGGCCGCCACGGCTGCGGCCTTCTGCTTTCAACCCTTCGCTCAAACCATCGCGTTCGGCCAGATCAAACTGTATCTGGGGCTCCTGGTGACGGTAGATCTACTCGTCCTGGTGCCCAGAGGAAGCCGCTGGGCGGGCGTCGGCGTCGGCATCAGCATGGCGATCAAGCTCACCCCTGGCATCTTCCTGCTCTATTTCGTGTTGGCCAGGAACTGGCGAGCCGCCGGCGTGTCGCTGGCCTCGTGTGCGGCAGTCACGGTCTTGTCGGCGATCGTCGCCCCCACCGAGTCGCTCCGCTACTTCGGCGACCTGATGTGGCAATCGGGGCGGGTCGGGCTGCTCGACAACACCACCAATCAATCCGTGAACGGATTGCTGGCCCGGCTCAGCTCCGACGGTGTCCCGAGCAGCACCGCCTGGCTCGCGCTGTCCTTGGTCGTCATTGCCGTCGGTTCGCTCCGGATCCGCAGGGCACTGTCCCAGGACGACAGGCTGGGCGCACTCGTGCTGACCGGCCTGGTCGGCATTCTGGTGAGTCCGGTGAGCTGGATCCACCACGTGATCTGGTACACGTCCGCAGCCCTGGTCATGGCGAGCTATTTGTGGCGGGCCCGCCCCGCTCCCAACGGGGCAGGCTCCGGCCTGGGTTTTCCGAACCTCGCGGTTCAGCGAAATTGGATTCTGAATCTTGTTCTGTTCGTCGTCGGTCTCTTCGTCTGGTTCAAGGACACCCGAGTCGTGTTCGGCCTGCCGGACACCGGGTATGCAGGTCTCGGTCCGGTGGCAATCATCGAGGGCAGCGTGCAATTGCTCTGGATGCTCGCCGCGCTGGTGATCCTGCCGATCGGCGGAGCTGCCGGTGCTCTCGACGGCTCCCCGAATCTGCTACGGATCCGCAGGAACCCCGCCGCCGACCTGGCGCAGTAGCAGCGCCGACATCCGCTGGCTCAGCGAAGCTGACGGGCCGCCTTCGATGCGGTGAAGTAAGCGTTGGACGCCGGAAGGAACATCAGCACAATGGCCAGGATGGCCAGGATCGCACCGAGCCAGCTGAACACCTGCGAGCCCGCGACCGAGTAGACCTGGTTGTTCACCGTGATCGATGAACTCGAGCGGGCGGTGTTCGCGATGGACAATGCGGACAGCACGGTCAGGACCACCCGGGCCCAGTTGCGGCCGGCTCGCATCTTGAAGGCGAACAGCAGATACAGGCCGACAATGACAACGGTCCCCACGATGGCGCCGATCTTGACCGCGTTCGCCAGCGTCTGCGCCGTCATACCGCTGGCGTTCACCTGTCCCGCACTGGCGGCGATCGCGGCGTCCCAGGTCTTGCTGGTCACCAGCAGCACCGCACTGACGATCGCCAGCAGCGCAGCTGCCAGATAGATCAGGAACGCGCCCTTGACGGACCCCGGTGCGGCCGGCCGAACCCCGCCCCCGGTGTAGGTGTTCGACGGCGCTGCCGGATACGAAGGTGTTGTCATGGCAGCAAGATAGCGCATGCAAAGCTTGAATCGGGGGAGTTTTCCACCGGACGCTCGATCTTCGACGTTTTGCCCTCGATGACCTGGGTACCGAAGCTGTGGCGCCGAACTGCAGTTCCGGATGTGCGTGCTCACCCCGCTGCCGGTTCGGTAGGACGTCGGAACATTCCATCAACTCGAGGAGACATCATGGCTCGCAGAACATCACTGCCACGCTTCACTGTGCCGGGCATCGACCCGCAAACCGGGGCGGAGGTCGCCGCAATTCTGCAGCAGCGACTGCACGCGCTGAACGACCTGGCGCTGACGCTCAAGCACGTGCACTGGAATGTCGTCGGGCCGCACTTCATCGGCGTGCACGAGATGATCGACCCCCAGGTCGAGGTGGTC
>JBPCPG010000417.1:0-4942 GCA_050999445.1 Nakamurella sp.
GAAGTGATGTCGGACTCAGGCAGCTCTGCGGGCGACGTGCGGGGATCCAAGGGGGCCATCTGCTCACCCCGACCGAAGACGAACACCGCGAGGACGAAGACGACCAGACCGATACCGGCCGCGATGACGAGATAGAGCAGCAAGGTGATCACGGTGTCGATCGTGCCATGGCTGGACGACAGGCCCGCGAAATAGTTCGAAAAGGAAGGGCAGCCGTGCCGCCAGTGCCCGGACGGACGACCGCCGTCTTCCCCTCATGAGTCGTCCGAGCCGGTCATCTACGCCAGTCCCCGACGCGGTGCCGTCGGCGGGCGGGTGCCCTTGATCGACGCGACCATTTCCAAGACCCGCCTGGTGGGCAGAACCTGATGAGCACGGAACACCGCCGCCCCGGCCAGCGCAGCCACGGCCGTGGCGGCCAGGGTGCCTTCCAACCGCTCCTGTACCGGGACGCCCAACGTTTCCCCGATGAAGTCCTTGTTCGACAGCGCCATCAGTACCGGCCAGCCGGTGTCGACCAACTCGGCGGTGCGAGCCAGGAGTTCCAGGCCGTGCCAGGTGTTCTTGCCGAAATCGTGGGTCGGGTCGATGAGTATGCCGGCCCGGGGAACGCCCTCTGCGACCATCGCCACCGCGGCCGTGGTGGTCTCGTCGATGACAGCGCGGACCACGTCGCGATACGCCACTCGGTGCGGGTTGGTTCGGGGCGCCGCTCCGCCGGTATGCGAACAAACGATTCCGGCGCCGTATCGGGCCGCAACACGGGCAAGCCCGTGATCTACGCCGGCCCAGGTGTCATTGATGAGATCGGCGCCCTCCTCGCAAGCCGCCCCGGCAACCTCGCTGCGCCAGGTATCCACACTGATGGTCAGGCTCGGGTATGCAGCCCGCACCTTGGCCACGAACGGCACCACCCGACGAGTTTCCTCGGCCACGTCAACCACACTGCCCACGCCTGCCTTGACACCGCCGATGTCGACGAGGTCGGCACCCTCCTCGACGGCAGAGTCGACCGCCGCCATCGCGGCGCCATCGTCGAAGGCGGCTCCGCCGTCGTAGAACGAATCCGGAGTTCGATTGATGATGGCCATCACCGCAGCCCGATCGGTGCGCAGCGGCCGTCCGCGAAACACCGTGGGATCCACCCGGCCAGAGTACTTGCGGCCGTTTCACGTCGGTCATGTCGGAACGGCCGACGCAGCAAAGCCGGGGTGCCACCCGGCGGCGAACTGGCGTTTGTCGCAGCTCGTGGGTGCTTTTCAGGGCCAGCTGTCTCGACCGCCGCCGACAACCGAGGCGGGCGAGCGGTATTTGTATCGCGAAAAGACCACCGCTGCGGCTCAGCTCGCCGCCTGTCCGTCGAAGTCGGCCCTTTCCGCTTCGGGCGGGAGCGTGGGACCGTCGAACTCGCGGGCGTAACTCTGGTCGAGTCTCCGGCTTTCGGTTGCACCCGTTACCCATGGGCCTGTTTCCGTGGCAGCTGCGTACCCATCACCGGCGGTTGCGTCCCGCAACAATCCGGCCAGTCCGGTCGCGTCCAACAGATCTGCAGGCGCGAAGGTCTCACCGGTTCCGATATACACGAAGGCGGCTCGAACGTCCGTCAGCCGCATGCCGAGAATTTCCGAGACCGCCAGGCGATAGATCGCCAGCTGCACGGTGAGCGCCGCTCGGTCGGCGAATGCCGGCGGTCGGCCGGACTTCCAATCCACCACCGTGCAGCCACCATCGTCGTCGTGGAACACCGCGTCGATTCGGCCCTTGATCGGCTGCCCGGCGATCGTCATCGAAAAGGGTAGCTCTACCTCGAACGGCACCCGGTGAGCCCATTGCGAGGCCAGGAATTTCGTCTTGAGCGCCTCCAGTTCTGGATCCGGCCACGCTGGGCCATCATTGGCTCCCGGCAGCTCCGAGATCTCCATCAGGGCAGACGAGGTGAAGAAGCGCTCCAGCCAGGCATGCAACGCCGTACCGCGCCGTGCTCGTTGCGTCGGTGCATGTGGCACCGGGCGCCTGATCCGCCGAGCGAGGCCGCTCGGATCTTCGGCCAATTCCACCAGGGCGGTCGCCGACATGCTCTCCGGCAACGCAACTTCGATGCTCCGTGAGCGCAGGGCACAGCGCTCGGCGAGCAGAGCAGCGACTTCGGATGACCACTCCGAAGCGCTGCCGGCCTCGGCGCTTCCGGCATCAGGATCTTGCTCCGGCAGCACCGAGCCGACCAGCTTCCGTTGCACCGCCAACGCAGCCCTGACGAGGGCGGCCCCGGCCTCCACCCGGCCCCGGCGAGAACCTAGCGGGTCCACCGGCCATTCCATCCGCCTCGGGTCTTCGGTCAACGGGTTCAGCTCACCGTCCGCTGGGGCGGCGGCCCATTCGTCGGGCTTCCCGTACGCAGCGGACGCCAGTCTGATCTCTGTCAGGAACTGGCTCGGACCATGGGGTTTCGCTCCGGTGCGTCCCCAATGGTGACCGGACGTCAGCAACACCTGCTCCGCCCTGGTCACAGCGACGTACAGCAGACGACGCTCCTCCACCGCGTGTTCGGCTTTCAACTCCGCTGCATGGTCGGCGAGCACGTCGACCATGTCCTTCTGGTTGCCGCCGGGCGGCAGCCGCAATTCCGGCAGATCCTCCCGGTCGCCGCGAACGGCAGGCGGCAACTGCGCCGCGTCGCCCAGCCAGGTGCTGCCCCGCGACCCGGGGAAAACTGTGTCCGACAGGTGCGGAATAGCGACAATTTCCCATTCCAGCCCCTTGGCTGCGTGCACAGTCAGGATCTGAACGCGACCGGGTGCCACAGCCACCTCGCCCGGCGCGAGCCCGTCCTCCCGATCTGCCGCAGTGAGCAGGTATTCGACAAGCTCGGTCGGGCCGCCACCACCGGCGGCAAAATCTGCGACGACATCGGCGAATGCGTCCAGGTGCGCCCGGCCGGCGGCCGAAGACACCCGTACTTCGACATCCAGCCGGCTGGTGCGCTCGAGTTCCGCGATCAGATCCGGTAGCGGTAGGGAGAGCTTGCCTCGGAGCCGCTGCAACTCGGCACCGAGCTGCACCAGCCGGCGGAAGGCTTCGCTGGAATACGCCTCCGGCGACCCGGGATCGGAAATGGCGTCGATCAGCGAGGCCGCGTCGACGTCCTCTTCCGCCACGGCGCCTTCCAGCGCTTCCCGAACGGTCGCTCGGCCTGCGTCGGGTACATCCGCGGCCAGCGGGACTCCGACCACTGCTCGGCTGTTCGAACCTGATCCACTCGGCCCTGAGTTGACATCCGTGGCGACAGGATTGGCGCGCTGCCTGGGGGACAGTGCCGACGCTCGGGCAGCCACGGTTGCCAGATCCGCCATACCGAACTGCCATCTGGCGCCGGTGAGTAGCCGGACCGCGGCGGGACCCGCCGTCGGACTGACCAGCACCTGGAGTAGGGCGACCAGATCGGCCACTTCCGGCTCGTTCAGCAGACCTCCGAGGCCGACGACCTCCACCGGCAGTCCGGCAGCTCGTAAAGCCATCGCCATCGGTTCCATGTCGCGACGGCGCCGCATCAGTACAGCGGTGCTGGGCGGAAGGTTGGGAGCGACTGCCAGTAGCCCTTCGACCGGTTCCGACAGCTGACGCTGCGGTGAGCCGGTCGTCGGACCATCGGTTCCACCCGACGGCCAACCCGCATCAGCCCATTGTTCGGCAATTGTTCGGGCGACCCAGGCTTCCTCGTCGACGACGGTGCGGAACAGCCCGAGACCGACCACACCTGTGGGGGCCCCCGGACGCGGTTCAAGCTCCTTGACCGCTACTCGCCCGGTCCGCACGGGCAGCGAGACCGCATTGGCGACCTCCAGCACAGTCGCGGAGTTCCGGAAGCTGGTGGACAGCGACAGCGTGCGCGCGGGCGTCCCATTCGCGGCCGAAAAATCGGTCGGGAACCGCGGCAGATTCGACGCCGAGGCGCCTCGCCAGGAGTAGATGGACTGCACCGGATCACCGACTGCGGTCACCGCGTGCCCGGACGGCCGACCGTCTGCCCGCGCCGAGAATATCGACCGCAGGATGACCCGTTGGGCGTGCCCGGTGTCCTGGTACTCATCGAGCAGGACCACGCGGAAGCGGGCCTGCAAAGCGTCACCGATCCACGGATGACGCGTCGTCAAGGCAGCTGCCACCTGCATCTGATCGGCGAAGTCCACGACCCCGGCTGTGCGTTTCGCGTCCGTGAACGCGTCCACGAGCGGCAAGATCCAGGCTCGGTCCTGTAGCCGCTTCAAGTGACCGGCCAGGCCGCTGTGCACCGGACCGCGTTGCGCCGGTGATGGCGGAGCAGCTCGGAGCCGGGCCAACACCGACTCGATCTCGCCGGCCAGTGCCGTCGAGTCGGTCAGATGGTCTGCCAAACCGCCGGCCATCGCCAGGAGCCGCTCCGTCACCTGGTCCGGTCCGAGGTCTGTCTCCAGGTCGCCGTCCCATCGGCCGACCACTCGGCGCGCCAGCAGCCAGGAACCGGTAGCGGTGAGCACCTTCGCCGTCGGCTCGATCCCGGCCAGCGGACCGAATTCGGAGATCAATCTTCCGCCGAAGGAGTGGTACGTGGAGACCTCGGGCTCGCCGCCGCGGGCGGCCATCCCCTCGATCGGCAGTCCATCGTCGCCGATCAGCGCCGCTGCGTGCAGGGCCCGCAGCCGCCGCCGGATTCGCGCGGCCAGGCCTGACGCTGCCTTCCGGGTGAAGGTAAGGCCGAGGATCTGATCAGGACTGACCATCTGATTGGCCACCAGGAACACAACCCTGGCCGCCATCGTCTCAGTTTTGCCGGATCCAGCACCCGCGACGACGAGCGCCGGGGCCAGCGGCGCCTCGATCACGGCCTGCTGCTCGTCGGTGGGGGTCGGCAATTTCAGGATTTCCGACAATCGGTCCGCGCTGATCACCTGGTCACCTGCCGTCC
>JBPCPG010000190.1:0-10777 GCA_050999445.1 Nakamurella sp.
TTACCCGGTCGGATCGACCGATACGACCAATTCAATCTCTCACGCTAACCCCACGTTGTCCCTGAGGCGCCCAATGACGCCGAAGCCAGACGTGCCAATGAAAGGACGCCCATCATGGCGAAGCTGACCACCGACGAGTTGCTCGAGGCTTTCAAGGAGCTCACCTTGATCGAGCTCTCCGAGTTCGTCAAGCAGTTCGAAGACACCTTCGGCGTGACCGCCGCCGCACCCGCAGCCGTTGCCGGCCCGGCCGGCCCGGCCGCTGCCGCCGAAGTCGCCGAGGAGCAGGACGAGTTCGACGTCATCCTCGAATCCGCCGGCGAGAAGAAGGTCCAGGTCATCAAGGCGGTCCGCGAGCTCGTCTCCGGTCTTGGCTTGAAAGAAGCCAAGGACCTGGTTGACGCCGCTCCGAAGGCCATCCTGGAGAAGGCCACCAAGGAAGCCGCAGAAGCTGCGAAGGCCAAGCTCGAAGATGCCGGCGCCAAGGCGACCGTCAAGTAGTTCAGCTGGCAGGATTGTGCGACAAATGGCTGGGGCGGCTCCACTGACGTGGGAGCCGCCCCGGCCTTTTTTGCGACCAACGCGAGTGGTCACCGGCCGACGGGGCCGGGGGCCACTTCGCCGGTGCTACGGCAGCTCCATGGTTTCGGTCCGAATGATCTCGCCGAACGCCTCGTCGAGGTAACGGGTCAATCGCCGACCGCCCGCGTTCAGGAGGTCAGCGATCAGAAGCGGCGCGTGCCACGCGTACTCGACAGACGTGGGCGGCCCGGAGCGATCCGACTCGCCTGATGTCTTCGGGTCCTGCCATTCGTCTCGATGCGATTCGCGGCGCAGTGTCGAGGGTGGCTCGGTGATTTCCGCGTAGGTCACGCCCGGCTCGTGGATGCCCAGGGCGCTCGAGAGAACGGCCAAGAGCGATTCGACGCTGACAGAGCGGGACGGCAGCCAGACGATCGCTGCCTGGTAGCAGCGGCGCAGCACCTCCCGCATGTCATCGCTGTCGAGACCGCCGGGGTGCTGCGCTTCGAGCAGCAGCCTGACGACGGTCCCCAACACCAGTCCTGTCTGCTCGGCCGGCAGATTCGCCACTGCGGCAGCTGCCGGCTCGAAGCCGAGCCTATTCGCCGTCAGGGCCGCATCGACCGCTGCGTTGATGGCGCCGCCGATTGCTCGCGCCGGTCCACCGAGTTCAGGCCATGACGGCATTTCGCACTCCCTGTACTTCCGCTGTGAGCAACCTCGCCTGGGGGGATGGCTGCGTGAATTTGTTCGGCCAGCCTTCTTGACGGATCGGCCCGGGCGGGCCACGCTTGGCCCAGTGACGTCGGTTACCCGCATTGCCGGGTAGCCGTATCCCGCGAGGTAGAGCTGTGCGGCAGGGCCAAGATCGCTGACAAGCACTGAGTACTGACAAGCACTGAGTATTCGTGCGGCAGGAACAGCGGTGCTAGCGCCTCCGGCAACCGCCCGCCCGGGCACGTCTGGACAGGTCTGTCCATTGCTGCTAGGCTGTGTGTTTGCGCTGCCTTCTTTCTGCTGCCCTCATTCGGACTTGCCCTTGCTGGGCTTGCTTTCGTGTGTCCAAGCGGCATGGCCGGACGGCCTCGGTCGGCGCCAGGCAAGTTTTCGCTCGAGATCGTCGTCCAGGGAGGGTCCTGATCACCAAGTGCGTCGGTACCCGACTGGTTGCGATCGCGTGTGCAGGCGCGTCTGAGTCTGCCCCGTTCGGTGGATCGTAGTACACCCGTTCGACTTCTTGGTCCGCGCGGAGAAAGTCTGCAGGCAGCGAGCACCACAGGCAGTTGTTAGACAGCACGAAGAGAAGTTGTAAGACAGCCCCGCAAGCAGTTGCAGGACAGCTACGCAGCACAGTAGACCGACGCGCTTGTCCTCGGAAGGACGCATCTTGGCAGTCATGAGCACGCCCAAGACCACCACTTCGACCGCCGGCGGCCCCATCAAACGGGTCTCTTTCGCGAAGCTACGCGAGCCGCTGGAGGTACCAAATCTTCTCGCCCTGCAGACCGAGTCCTTCGAGTGGCTCGTTGGCGCGAAGGCCTGGAAGGATCGGCAGCCCGAGCCGACCCCCAGCGGTCTCGACGAGATCCTGGAAGAGATCTCCCCGATCGAAGATTTCTCGGGAAACCTGTCCCTGTCGTTCATGGATCCCCGGTTCGACGACGTCAAGGCGAACGAAGAGGAGTGCCGCGACAAGGACATGACCTATTCGGCACCGCTGTTCGTCACGGCCGAGTTCATGAACGCCGAAACGGGCGAGATCAAGTCCCAGACCGTCTTCATGGGTGATTTCCCGATGATGACGAGCAAGGGCACCTTCATCATCAATGGCACCGAGCGAGTCGTGGTCTCCCAGCTGGTCCGCTCCCCGGGCGTGTACTTCGACCGGACGCTGGACAAGACCGCCGGCAAAGAGGTCTTCGCCGTCAAGGTGATCCCTTCGCGTGGCGCCTGGCTCGAGTTCGACATCGACAAGCGCGACACCATCGGCGTCCGTATCGATCGGAAGCGTCGTCAGCCGGTCACCGTGCTACTCAAGGCGCTGGGCTGGGACACCGAGCGCATCCGCGAGAAGTTCGCCTGGTCACCGGTATTGCTGGCCACTCTGGAGAAGGACCACATCGCTGGTACCGACGAGGCGCTCCTGGACATCTACCGCAAGCTGCGTCCGGGCGAGCCGCCGACGAAGGAGTCCGCGCAGGCCCTGTTGGAGAACCTGTTCTTCAAGGACAAGCGCTACGACCTGGCCAAGGTCGGCCGGTACAAGCTGAACAAGAAGCTCGGGCTGAACTCGCCGATCTCCGTGGGCACGCTGACCGAGGACGACCTGATCTCTACGGTCGAGTACCTGTTGCGCCTGCACGAGGGTCAGGACACCTGGACCATTCGTGGACAGCAACTGCCCGTCGAGACCGACGACATCGACCACTTCGGCAACCGTCGCCTACGTACCGTGGGCGAGCTGATCCAGAACCAGATCCGGGTCGGCCTGTCCCGGATGGAGCGGGTGGTCCGCGAACGGATGACGACCCAGGACGTCGAGGCGATCACGCCGCAGACGCTGATCAACATCCGACCGGTCGTCGCCTCCATCAAGGAGTTCTTCGGCACCTCGCAGCTGTCGCAGTTCATGGATCAGACCAATCCACTTGCCGGTCTGACCCACAAGCGTCGGCTGTCCGCCCTCGGGCCGGGTGGTCTGTCCCGTGACCGTGCCTCTCTCGAGGTTCGTGACGTCCACTCGTCGCACTACGGCCGCATGTGCCCCATCGAGACGCCGGAAGGCCCGAACATCGGTCTGATCGGCTCGCTGGCCACGTTCGCCAGGGTGAACCCGTTCGGTTTCATCGAAACCCCGTACCGCAAGGTCGAGGCAGGTTCGGTCACCGACCAGATCAACTACCTCACCGCGGACGAGGAAGACCGCTACGTCATTGCCCAGGCGAACGCCAAGCTGGACAATTCCGGGCATTTTTCGGAAGCTCGCGTTCTCGTCAGGCGTAAGGGCGGCGAGGTCGACCAGGTCACCCCCGACGAGGTCGAGTACATGGACGTCTCGCCGCGGCAGACGGTCTCCGTCGCCACCGCGATGATCCCGTTCCTGGAGCACGACGAAGCAAACCGGGCGCTCATGGGTGCCAACATGCAGCGTCAGTCGGTGCCGTTGCTGCGTAGCGAATCTCCGCTGGTCGGCACGGGTATGGAAGCGCGGGCTGCGGTCGATGCCGGCGATGTGGTGATCGCCGAGAAGAGCGGAGTCGTCGAAGAGGCGACCGCCGACTACGCCTCGGTGATGGCCGACGACGGCAGCCACCGCACCTATCGGTTGCACAAGTTCCGCCGCTCCAACCAGGGCACCAGCTTCAACCAGAAGCCCATCGTCGACGAAGGACAGCGGGTGGAGGCCGGTCAGGTCCTCGCCGACGGTCCCTGCACCGACGGTGGCGAGATGGCGCTGGGCAAGAACCTGCTCGTCGCCTTCATGCCGTGGGAGGGTCACAACTACGAAGACGCGATCATCCTGAGCCAGCGCATCGTCCAGGACGATGTACTCACCTCGATCCACATCGAGGAGCACGAGATCGACGCCCGCGACACCAAGCTCGGGCCGGAGGAGATCACCAGGGACATCCCGAACGTCTCCGAAGATGTGCTCGCGGACCTGGACGAAAGAGGCATCATCCGCATCGGCGCGGAGGTGCAGGACGGCGACGTGCTGGTCGGAAAGGTCACGCCCAAGGGCGAGACCGAGCTGACCCCGGAGGAGCGCCTGCTCCGTGCCATCTTCGGCGAGAAGGCGCGCGAAGTGCGCGACACCTCGCTGAAGGTGCCGCACGGTGAAACCGGCAAGGTCATCGGCATTCGCGTGTTCAACCGTGAGGAGGACGGCGCCGAGCTGCCTCCTGGCGTGAACGAGTTGGTCCGCGTCTACGTGGCCCAGAAGCGGAAGATCCAGGACGGCGACAAGCTGGCCGGCCGGCACGGCAACAAGGGCGTCATCGGCAAGATCCTGCCTCAGGAGGACATGCCCTTCCTGGCCGACGGCACTCCGGTCGACATCGTCCTCAACCCGCACGGTGTGCCGCGACGAATGAACGTCGGTCAGATCCTGGAGACACATCTGGGCTGGGTGGCAAGTCAGGGCTGGGACATCGAGGGCACACCGCAGTGGGCGCAGTACCTGGAAGACAGGGCGCGTTCAGCCGCTCCGTTCACCAGGACCGCCACGCCGGTGTTCGACGGCGCCACCGAGGACGAGATCATCGGGCTGCTCGGCTCGACGACTCCGACCCGTGATGGTGAGCGTCTGGTCAAGACCGACGGTAAGGCCCTCCTGATGGACGGCCGGACCGGCGAGCCCTTCCCGTACCCGGTGGCCGTCGGCTACATGTACATCATCAAGTTGCTCCACCTGGTGGACGACAAGATCCACGCCAGGTCGACGGGTCCGTACTCGATGATCACCCAGCAGCCGCTCGGCGGTAAGGCCCAGTTCGGCGGCCAGCGTTTCGGTGAGATGGAGTGCTGGGCCATGCAAGCCTACGGCGCGGCGTACACGTTGCAGGAGCTGCTCACCATCAAGAGCGATGACATCGTCGGCCGCGTCAAGGTCTACGAAGCCATCGTGAAGGGGGAGAACATCCCCGAACCGGGCATTCCGGAGTCGTTCAAGGTGCTTCTCAAGGAGCTCCAGGCCCTGTGCCTGAACGTGGAGGTGCTGTCCAGCGACGGTGCCACCATCGAAATGCGTGATACCGACGACGACGATCTCGAGAGGGCTGCGGCCAACCTCGGAATCAACTTGTCCCGCAACGAGTCGGCCTCGGTGGACGAACTCGTGAATTGATCGTCGAAGCCACTGCAGGGGTGACGCGGTGGACCGGCTGGAAACCGGCCATCGCGTCGCCTCGTCAGGATTGACCAGGCTTCACCCTCCGGGTGCACCGCAAGTTCCACCGAGTCCGTCGGCGAGAGCCGGCGGAAGCGGTGCTCAATCGCTTTCCCCGAACAAGACAGGGACGTGCAATCAGTGCTCGACGTCAACTTCTTCGATGAGATCCGCATCGGCCTGGCCGCGGCGGACGATATTCGTACCTGGTCCCACGGCGAGGTCAAGAAGCCAGAGACCATCAACTACCGCACGCTCAAGCCCGAGAAGGACGGCCTCTTCTGCGAGAAGATCTTCGGTCCGACCAGGGACTGGGAGTGCGCCTGTGGCAAGTACAAGCGCGTTCGCTTCAAGGGCATCATCTGCGAGCGCTGTGGCGTCGAGGTCACTCGGGCCAAGGTTCGTCGCGAGCGGATGGGTCACATCGAGCTGGCCGCTCCGGTCACCCACATCTGGTATTTCAAGGGCGTTCCGTCGCGCCTGGGCTACCTGCTCGACCTGGCTCCGAAGGATCTCGAGAAGATCATCTACTTCGCGGCCTACCTGATCACCTCCGTCGACGACGAGCAGCGTCACAACGACCTGCCGACCATCGAGGCCGAGATGTCGGTCGAGCGAAAGAACTTGGAAAACGAGCGGGACGCCTCGATCGACGCCCGGGCCAAGAAGCTGGAGGCCGACCTGGCCGAACTCGAGGCCGAGGGCGCGAAATCGGATGTCCGGCGGAAGGTCCGAGAAGGTGGCGAGCGCGAGCAGCGCCAAATCCGCGACCGCGCCCAGCGTGAGATCGACAAGCTGGACGAAG
This sequence comes from Nakamurella sp., assembly GCA_050999445.1. Classification (GTDB taxonomy): domain Bacteria; phylum Actinomycetota; class Actinomycetes; order Mycobacteriales; family Nakamurellaceae; genus Nakamurella. The sequence goes on from JBPCPG010000190.1 coordinate 6,216, forward strand.
TTCTTGACCTGTTCAAGAAGCTGAAGGTCCGCGACCTGATCATCGACGAGATCCTGTACCGCGAGCTGCAGGATCGCTTCGGCGACTACTTCCAGGGCGGCATGGGCGCCGAGGCGCTGAAGAAGATCATCGCCGACTTCGACATCGACGCCGAAGCGACCTCGCTGCGCGACACCATCAAGAACGGCAAGGGCCAGCGCAAGATCCGGGCGATCAAGCGGCTCAAGGTGGTCGCCGCGTTCCAGTCGACGAACAACTCGCCGCTGGGCATGGTGCTGGACTGCGTTCCGGTGATCCCGCCGGAGCTCCGTCCGATGGTGCAGTTGGACGGTGGCCGCTTCGCGACCTCCGACCTCAACGACCTCTACCGCCGGGTGATCAACCGGAACAACCGGTTGAAGCGGCTGATCGACCTCGGCGCGCCCGAGATCATCGTCAACAACGAGAAGCGGATGCTGCAGGAGGCCGTCGACGCATTGTTCGACAACGGCCGCCGTGGCCGGCCGGTGACCGGTCCGGGCAACCGCCCGCTCAAGTCGCTGTCCGACCTGCTCAAGGGCAAGCAGGGCCGGTTCCGTCAGAACCTGCTCGGCAAGCGCGTGGACTATTCGGGCCGTTCGGTCATCGTGGTCGGCCCGCAGCTGCAGCTGCACCAGTGCGGTCTGCCCAAGCTGATGGCTCTTGAGCTGTTCAAGCCGTTCGTGATGAAGCGCCTGGTCGATCTGAACCACGCGCAGAACATCAAGTCCGCCAAGCGCATGGTCGAGCGTCAGCGCTCGCAGGTGTGGGACGTCCTCGAAGAGGTCATCAACTCGCATCCGGTGCTACTGAACCGGGCGCCAACGCTGCACCGGCTGGGCATTCAGGCGTTCGAGCCGATGCTGGTCGAGGGCAAGGCCATCCAGCTGCACCCGCTGGTCTGCGCCGCGTTCAACGCCGACTTCGACGGTGACCAGATGGCGGTTCACCTACCGCTGTCCGCCGAGGCGCAGGCCGAGGCGAGGGTGTTGATGCTCTCGAGCAACAACATCCTGTCCCCGGCCTCTGGAAAACCACTGGCAATGCCTTCCCTGGACCTCGTCACCGGTCTGTACTACCTGTGCGGGCTCGACGAAAATGCGGTCGGGTCGAAGCACGCACTCGATGGGGAATTGACCGAGGCCTCCGGGCAGTTGCGTTCGTACTCGTCCCCGGCCGAGGCGCTGATGGCGCTGGATCGCGGACAGATCTCGGTCCGCACCCCCATCAACATCCGGCTGCACGACGTCGTTCCGACCACTGGCGCCGATCTGCCGGAGGACTGGCGCTCCGGCGACGCCTGGATGGTCAGCACCACTCTGGGCCGCGTCCTGTTCAACGAACTGCTGCCCGCGGGCTACCCGTTCGTCAACCAGGAGCTGCCGAAGAAGATCCAGGCCGGCATCGTCAACGATCTTGCCGAGCACTACCCGATGTCGCTGGTCGCCCAGACTTTGGACAGGCTCAAGGAAGCCGGCTTCCACTGGGCCACCCGCTCCGGCATGACCGTCGCGATCGGCGACGTCATCATCCCGGCCTCGAAGCCTGCCATCCTGGCCAAGTACGACGGCCAGGCGGAGACGGTGGAGAAGGCTTACCAGCGAGGCAATCTCTCGCCGGAGGAGCGTCGGGAAGATCTGGTGAAGATCTGGGAGGCGGCCACCAAGGAGATCGAGGCGGCCATCCCGCCGGCCTACCCGAAGGACAACCCGGTCTACACCCTGGTTGCCGCCGGTGCGGCGGGCAACTGGATCCAGGTTCGTTCGCTGGCCGGTATGAAGGGCGTCGTCGCCAACTCCAAGGGCGTGCAGATTCCGCGGCCGATCCGGAACTCGTTCCGCGAAGGCCTCTCCGTGCTGGAATATTTCATCAACACGCACTCAGCCCGTAAGGGTCTGGCCGACACTGCTCTGCGGACAGCGGAATCCGGATACCTGACCCGTCGTCTGGTGGACGTGTCGCAGGACGTCATCGTGCGCGAGTCCGATTGTGGAACCGAGCGTGGCGTCGATCTACCGATCGCCGCGGTCGGCCCGGATGGTCTGCTTCGTCAGGACGAGTTCGTGGAGACCTCGATCCAGGCCAGGGTGCTGGCTACTGATGCGGTCAGTGCTGTTGACGGCAAAGTCGTCGTTCCGGCCGGCACCGATCTGCGCGAATGGCATGTCGCGTCTGCGGTTGCCGCCGGCCTCACCGCGCTCAAGGTGCGCTCCGTGCTCACCTGTGAGGCGGCCGTCGGTACCTGTGCCGTCTGCTACGGACGCTCGCTGGCCACCGGCCTGCTGGTTGATGTCGGAGAGGCTGTCGGTGTCGTCGCCGCGCAGTCCATCGGCGAGCCAGGTACGCAGCTCACCATGCGTACCTTCCACACCGGTGCGGCGTCGGGATCCAGCGACATCACCCAGGGTCTGCCGCGAGTTCAGGAGCTCTTCGAAGCTCGTATCCCGAAAGGCAAGGCGCCCATCGCCGATGCCGCCGGACGGATCCGCATCGAGGACTCGGACAAGTTCTTCAAGATCGTCATCACTCCTGATGACGGCAGCGAAGAGGTCGTCTACGACAAGCTGCCGAAGACGCAACGCCTGGCCACCCTCACGGTGGACGGCTCCGAGCGGCTGCTCATCGACGGTGACAGCGTTGCTGTCGGGCAGCACCTGCTCGAGGGCAACGTCGACCCGCACGAGGTGCTCCGCGTGATGGGTCCGCGCCGGGTGCAGTTGCACCTGGTCCGCGAGGTCCAGGAGGTCTACCGCAGCCAGGGTGTGTCGATCCACGACAAGCACATCGAGGTCATCGTCCGGCAGATGCTCCGTCGGGTCACGATCATCGACTCCGGTTCGACCGAGTTCCTGCCGGGTGCGGTGATCGAGCGCAAGGAGTTCGAGCTGCAGAACCGTCGGGTGCTGGCCGAAGGCGGGGAAGCGGCCGCCGGTCGTCCCGCGCTGATGGGCATCACCAAGGCCTCGTTGGCCACCGACTCGTGGCTCTCGGCCGCCTCGTTCCAGGAGACGACCAGGGTGCTGACGGACGCGGCGATCAACGCCAAGTCCGACAAGCTGGTCGGTTTGAAGGAGAACGTCATCATCGGCAAGCTCATCCCGGCCGGTACGGGGATCGCCCGCTACCGCGATATCGCGGTGCAGCCCACCGAAGAGGCACGCAGCGCTGCCTATTCGATGTCCTCGTTCGACGACACTTACTACGGCGCCGACACCTTCGGTGTCGCCGCTGGAACCGCGGTGCCGCTGGACGACTACGACATGGGCCGCGACTACCGCTGATTCGTCCTGCATACGAGCGGGCCGGTTCTTGCTGCGAAAGCAGTAGGGGCCGGCCCGTTCGGCGTTCCTGATCACTGTTTCTGGCCCGTGGTGGTCGAAACTGGCCCATGACGGGCCACGAACGGTGATCTTCCTCAGCGCGTCAGCTAGCGACGACGTTCCCGCCGGACACCGTAACCGAAAGGGGGGGCAGCGGCCTCGGGGCCGGACCGTTGATCACCGCACCGGTGAGCGCGTTGTACTTGGAGCCGTGGCACGGGCAGTCGAGCTCGGCGGCCTTCACTGCGACGGTGCAGCCCTTGTGGGTGCAGAGGGCGCTGAAGGCCACGACTTTTCCGACCGTCGGCTGCGCGACGATGATGGGCTTGCCGTTGGCGTCGGTCGCCGCTATGGCGCCACCTACCGGAACCTTGGCCAGCGCGATCAAGGGGTTGCCGGCCGGCGCTGATCCGGGGGCGGCGGGGGGAGCGGGGGCGACGGGGGAAGCGGGGGCGACGGTGGAAGCGGCTGCCGCGGTGGGGGTGGCCGCGGCCGGCGTGCTCGAGTTACCGCAGGCTGCGAGCCCGAGGGCGCTCGCACCGAGGCCGGCTGCCACCAGCACCTGGCGGCGCGACGGCGTGACAGCGGCCGACGCGGGTGTTTCAGGTACCGAGGAGTCGATTGTCGGGATAGTGGCAGTGTCCGGTTGAGTCGTCATGGTCAGCCAAACGACGGGTGGTGGGAAACGGTTCAGTGGGCACAGCGTCCGCTCGATTGAACCTTTCCGTTGGACTCGTCGTCTGGGAGAGCACGCCGGTGATCTACCGACCCTTTTCCCGACCGAGAGCGGAGCCTCATATGACGACCACCAGGACGGCCGACATGGTGTCGAGGTCTCTGTCGGTGAACGCGTCCACCGTGTGCCGCGCAGTCGCGGCCGCCGGCGTTCTGCTGTCCGCCGATGTCCATCTGGTGCTGTACTTCGAGGGCTTCGGCGACATCTCGGTCGTCGGTCCGGCCTTTTTGCTAAACGCCGTCGGCGGTCTGGTCATCGGTCTGGCGGTACTGGTGTGGCGTTCCTGGGTCACGTTGCTCGCCGCAATCGGCTTCGGTATCGCGACGTTGGTTGCGTTCTACCTGTCCGCCACGATCGGTTTCTTCGGCGTGCACGAGACCTGGGGCGGCAACCAGCAGATCGTGGCAGAAGTGGCCGAGTGGGCGGCTGTCGTCGGTGCCGCCGCCGCAGGGGTCTTTGAACGTCGGAAGTCTTGAGGCAAGGCCCGG
>JBPCPG010000227.1:0-5401 GCA_050999445.1 Nakamurella sp.
ACTCCGGCGGGACCGACTGCCAGGAGCAGCCCGACCGTTCGCGGCCCACCCCCGAGTTGATGCGCGTAGGGCGCTGCCAGCCCTTCCGGGACGACGATGAGTCCGAGCAGCCAGGAGAAGGCCAGCAACAACAGCAGTTGCCGGTCGCCGAACACGGCTCGGGTCCCGTCCAGCCAGCGACGCGTCGGCGCCGAGTCGGCCGAACCGTTCGGGGCTGCCCCTGCGGTCGGCTGGGCAATGGGTGGGCGGCGGCGCACCCCGAACCGGATGATCACCGCGGAGAGCGCGAAGGTGCCGGCGTCCACGGCGAGGGCCGAACGCGGGCCGATGACGGCGACAGCGGCACCACCGACAGCGAACCCGGCCAGCTGGGCCGCCTGACTGGTCGCCGCGCGGAGCCCAAGCCCCATCGGCCGGTCCGGGGTGGGCAGGATGTCAACGATCAGCGCCGATTCCGCCGCTTTCCATGGGGTTCCGACGACGACGGCGACGACCAGCAGCGCGGCGACCAGGGAAATCGGTAGATGTGGCAGGGCCATCGTGGCCAACAACGCAGCGCGGATGCCGTCACCTGCCACCAGCACGGCCCGGCGCGGCAGCCGATCGGCGAGCGGACCCAACGCAACGGTGCCGACAATGGCGGGCAGGAACGTCAAGGCGTACACCGCGGCAGTTGCGAACCCGGAGTGGGTGCGGTCGAACACGAGCACGGACAGCGCGACCCGGGCGATCTGGTCGCCCAGCAGCGACTGGATGTCAGCCAGCCAGAGCAGACGGAACTCGCGCTGCCGTAGCACTCCGGCAAACCCGGCCGCCGGCTTCGGAGCGCCGGCCGCGTCGGAGCTGCCGGCGCGGTGAACCATCACCAAGTCAACCTATTGGCCACCGTTCGCAAGGACTGATCGGTCGGAACCCGGAACCGCTTCTGCAACCAGCAGTGAGTTCATTCGGGAGCCCGCCAGCAGCGACGTGAACAAGTCTCTCCGGCCACCGCCGACGACCACCACTGGTGTCTGCTGCACTGTCCTGGTGCTGCGATCTCAGAGACGGCGCAGAGTCTCGCGTTTGACCTGTAGTCGCAGCCTGGTCACGGCTGAGCCCTTGAGGTGCCGCTGACGTTCGGCCATCTGTTGACCCAAAGATTCCAGCGCCGCCTCACCCAGGGCGTGTGACTGCGGAAACATTTCCTGTTCCTCCTCGCCGGCGTGATGTTCCACCGTTTCGGCGAACATCCGCGCCTCGACCTGAAAATCATTCCCGGCGGGGTCGGTGCGAAACAGCACCCCCACCTGGTCATCGATCTGCCGGTGCTCGGCATGCGCGATGCCGAAAAGTGGACTGACCTCCCGGACCGCTGGGTAGAAGAGCTCATCCTCGATGTGCACATGAACATCGAGCTCGAACAGCAGGCGGTCCAGTAGCTCCCGCCGCTGCTGAACCTGATTGGAAGTACTCTCCTGAAGCTGCGCCAGCAGAGAACGCAACACCTGATGATCCTCAATCAGCAACGCATCGGCCTTCACAGGGACCCTCCGAAAATGTGCGATTGCGAGGACGTCCCCGCGGGGATCGTCGGGACCCGGCGAACTTCGATCTGACCGGCCACCACCTGGGTCTCGAACCGGGCCAAAGGCGCCACGGCGGGACCAGTCGTCGGGCAACCGGTCTCCAAACTGAACCGGGACCCGTGCCAGGGGCAGACCAGTTGGCCGCGGTAGACCCAGCCCTGCGACATCGGGCCGGCCAGATGAGAGCACCACTGCCCAACCGCAGTGATCCGATCCTCGTGGCGGATCAGCACCACCGCCGCGCCGTCACACTGCACTTGCTGTGGCGTGTCCTCGGCCAGATCCGCCTCGGCCAACACCGCGACGAACCGATCCGACCCAGCCTCCTGCTGGCTGTGATCGACCCCGATGCGGTGCCGAAACACCAGATCCCCGCCGAGATAACCACCGGCAACGACACACCCGTACCCGGCCACGCCGGCCAACCGCGCCCCAGTCAGCCGCCCCCGGCTGCGCTGGTGGAACGACCACACATTCAGGCCCAACGCCACCGAGTTGACCAGACCGTGCACCAGACCGATGCGGCGAGGCTTGTCCTGGGTGTGCTGCCAATCGGTTACACCGGTCAACGCTGCCCCGGCTCCGCCCAGGACACCGAGTCCCACAGCGAACTGCGCGGCCCGCCGAAATCCCTCCCCTTGCGACCAGACCACGTCGACCGCATCAAGAACCACTGCTGCGGTCCACGCTCCTATCGGGAGCGAGGTCACCGTGGGGTGCAGCGGATGTCCAAGCCACCGACCGTGCAACACGTCCTGCACAGCCCTGCTCCTGGCCCCGAGCAGGTTGAACGTCAACGCCAGGCCGTGCTCGAGCTTGTAACCCGGCGTATCCAACCAACGCTGACCCTGGATCGCCTCGACGGCCGCCGCACCGAACTTCGCCACACCCCGCACCGGCTCACCCCCGTTCATCTCTGTGCCATCCAGGCCGGAACCGCAAGCGGCGCAGCACTAAAGCGAAACCAGCGACGGAAGCCGCGGCCCCTTGGATTCGTTGCGCGTGTCGCCGGGCAGCTGCTTCCTTGCTAACGGCAAACCTGCTGCGGTCATCTGCAATCCTGGTATCAGCGGTACCCCGGTGCGCCCGGTCACAAACCAGCGACGGCTGGACCGGTCACCGGACCCGAGCAGCGCAATCGCAGCGCGAGGGCAGCGGCGCGAATCCGCTGCCCTGGTGCCGTCAGCACTGGGTACCCGGCGCAAGGACACCTGCCCCGGCCACGTTTGAACGACCCACGGTGTTGCATCACCAGGTGCAAACTGCATAGGTCTTCAGGGTCGACTCATTCTTCTGGTCGATGGTCATGGGTGTTCGCCGGTGGTTGACTCGACGAATATCGACGGTCAGCAACTACTGGGAGTGCAGCATGGACGAGCGACAGGAACCCACCTCCCACCCCCGGGCGGCCGACCGCGGTATCAGCAGGCGCACCCTGATCCAGGCGGCGGGGGTGGGTGCATCGGCCTTGGCTGCGGCCCCGATCCTGGCCGGTTCCGCGGCAGCTGCGCCCGGGGGATTGGGCGACAGAGCCGTGGAAGTGGTCTCCGAGCTGACTCCGGCCGCCGGCGGTGTCGCCGAGGTCGACTCACCGACGGTGGATTCGGGGCGTTACCTGACCACCAACCAGGGAATGCGAATCGCCGACGACCAGAACTCCCTGCACGCAGGTAGTCGCGGCCCGACCCTGCTGGAGGACTTCGCCTTCCGCGAGAAGATCATGCATTTCGATCACGAACGGATTCCGGAGCGGGTGGTGCACGCGCGCGGCGCCGGCGCGCACGGCACCTTCAAGTTGCACAAATCGCTGCAGCAGTTCACCAAAGCCAAAATTCTCACCGACACTGCCGCCGCCACCGACGTTTTCGTCCGTTTCTCCGTCGTCAACGGGTCGAGAGGCTCGGCCGACACGGCCCGGGACGCCCGCGGCTTTGCAACGAAGTTCTACACCACCGAAGGTGTCTGGGATTTGGTCGGCAACAACATCCCGGTGTTCTTCATCCAAGACGCCATCAAGTTCCCCGACCTGGTGCACGCATTCAAACCGGAACCGATGCTGGAGATTCCTCAGGCTTCCACCGCTCACAACAGCTTCTGGGACTACATTTCGCTCACCCCTGAGTCCATGCACATGGTCATGTGGGTGATGTCCGATCGCGGGATTCCGCGGAGCTTCCGGATGATGGAAGGTTTCGGGGTCCACACGTTCCGATTGGTCAATGATCAGGGCCACTCGACCTACGTGAAATTTCATTGGAAGCCCGCCTTGGGAGTGCATTCACTGGTCTGGGACGAGGCGCAGAAGTTGGGCGGGGTGGATCCGGACTTTCACCGCCGCGACCTTGCCCAGGCCATCAACGACCACCAGTACCCGCAGTTCGACCTGGGTGTGCAATTGCTGGCCGAGGCCGATGTGGCCAAAGTCGGGTTCGACATCTTGGACGCCACGAAGCTGTGGCCCGAGGAAGTCGTTCCGGTCACTCGGATCGGCACGATGACACTGAACCGCAACCCGGACAACTATTTCGCCGAAACCGAGCAGGTCGCCTTTCACCTGGGGCACATTGTTCCAGGCATCGATTTCACCGACGATCCGTTGCTGCAGGGCCGATTGTTCTCCTACCTGGACACCCAGATCAATCGGTTCGGCAGCGCGAACTTCTCCCAACTGCCGATCAATCAGAGTTCCGCTCCGGTAAACAACTATCAACAGGATTCGGCGATGCGCTACGCCAACCGGCCTGGAAACATCAATTACGAACCGAATTCTCTCGGCGGGAACGCCGTCGAGGCCCCCGCAGCCGCCGGCGGTTTCGTGTCCTATCCGGAAGTGGTGTCCGGGCCCAAGCTCAGAGGCCGCAGCGGCACCTTCTCCGACCATTTCAGCCAGGCCACCCTGTTCTTCCGCAGCATGAGCGCCCCGGAGCAGCAACACATCATCGATGCGCTGCGCTTCGAGCTCGGCAAAGTCAGTGTCCTGACGGTCAAACAGCGCATGCTCACCCTGTTGGCCAACATCGACACGCACCTGGTCCGCGAGGTTGCCGAAGGTCTCGGTCTGCCCGCTCCGACCGGTCATGTCGCCACCGGGATCCGGCCGTCGCCGGCATTGAGCGAAGAACACACGCCAAGCAGCGCCCAGACCCGCAAGGTCGCCATTCTCACCGCCGACGGTGGATCCGCCGCCGACATCACCCACCTGCAGCGCACCCTCACCGCTGCCGGCGTGCACAGCGTTCTCATCTCCCCACATGAGGGCACCATCACGACCTCGACCGGATCCAGGATCAAGGTCGACTTCAGCCTGCTCACCTCGGCGTCCGTGCAGTACGACGCCGTGTACGTTCCGGACGGCCGCGCGGCCGTCGCTGCCCTCAAGACGAATGGAGCGGCTCTGCACTTCATCGAAGAAACGTACAAACACTTCAAGACCATTGCAGCCACCGGCAACGGACGAGACCTGGTCGCCGCAGCCGTCACCGTTCCCCATGCGCTCACCCAGCCAGGAGTCGTCATCGGTCGGACCGCGGGCGACATCGGGGACGAATTCATCGCCGCGATCAGAGCCGACCGGCACTGGGCTCGACAGGGCACCGATCGGGTCTCCGCCTGACGGCCGCGGGAGGGTGCCGGCGTCGTCCGGGGCGCGCGTTTCCGGGCCACGTCATTGTGAGGCACGTAATCTTGATGCTGTGAGCGTCGCCCGAACCCCTGTCGTCACCGTGACCAGCCGCTTCGCCAGTGAGCTTGTGGAGATGGCTGTCCCCTGGCGCGCCGAGAAGGCTCCCGACCCCCGGCCGCTCGTAGTCAACGAGCCGCTGGCCGCCGAGCTC
>JBPCPG010000232.1:0-4535 GCA_050999445.1 Nakamurella sp.
CGCACGCAGTTGGAGGAGCTGCGAAAGCGCTTGTGATCGGACGCGGACTCCGGACCACGTGGGCCTGACCCTCGTTCCGAGGCGCATCTCGGTTCGATGGGGACCGGAGTCGGACCGGAAGCGAAAGGCGTTGGTGGCCCGTGCCTTTGAAGACTAGCGAGTGGTGAAGCTGGTGCTGCAGACCCAGCGGGCTGAGCCCTTGGCTGCGGTCACGCCGATTACCACCCGGAATCCGTGCGTTGCCCGACTGATCAGGTAAGGCAGGGCCGCCGCGCCGCGGCTGTTGGCCGAAGCCGTCTTCGTGGAAATCGTCGTCTTGTAGTGAGCGGTCGTCGTCACGACCGCGCCGGCTGCGACCTTGCTCACCGCGACCACCACCGTGCTCCGTTGCGTCGGGCGGGCATTGGACACGGTGGCCATGCAGGCCTTTGGCGAGGTGGCCGCGGCCGACGCGGTCGGCGGCGCGATCAGCATGCTGACGCCGAGCGCCGTAGAAATGAGCAAAGCCGGTACCCGCATGATGCAATCCCCTCGCTGTTCGTATGAGAGGAAATGTAAGCCAGGCGCCGCTGCTTATTCGGGCTCGGGAGACCGGTCAGCCATTCAGGTCGCATTTTTCACTGATCAGGGTGGCAGTCGGTCGGCTCGGCGTGATCCACGACGGCCGCGCTGTCCAGGACTCCAGTACAACGTCCGACACACCAGGGGGTTGTTCAAGGCATGTTGAGGTCCTAAGGTTGGTTAGGCTAGCCTTACTGAATCCAACCCCGCGGGCTCGTCGGTTCGTCGATTGCCGTTGTCGGGTCAGCACTAGTCACGGAAGAGCCAATGACCTCTAGCTTTCGAATGCGATTGACCCGTGCCACCCTCGTCATCGGCCTGCTCGGCGTCAGCGCCTGCGGCGCGTCGAGTACCGCGAGTACGAGTGCGCCAACCAACTCCGGCGAGAAGGCGACCGGCGAAGCGCCGCTGGAGGCCACCGCGTTGGTCATCTACAACGCGCAGCACGAGAATTTGACGCAGGCCTGGGCCGACGAATTCAGCAAAGCCAATGGCGTCAAGGTCCAGATCCGCAACGGAAGTGATCTGGAAATGGCCAACCAGCTCGTCGCCGAGGGGAGTGCCTCGCCGGCGGATGTGTTCATCACCGAGAACTCACCCGGCATGAACATCGTCGAGCAGGCCGGCCTGTTTCAGAACGTCGACGCCGCAACCACTTCGCAGATTCCGGCGAAGTACTCGCCCAGTACGGGGAAATGGGTCGGCGTGGCAGCCCGATCCACCGTCTTCGTCTACAACACCAGCAAACTGACCGCAGCCCTGCTGCCCGAATCTCTGCTGGACCTGGCGGATCCATTCTGGAACGGCAAATGGGGGGCCGCGCCCAGCGGAGCCGACTTCCAGGCCATCATCAGCGCGCTGTACCAGATCAAGGGAGCCGGTCCCACCAAGAATTGGCTGACCGCAATGAAGCAGAACGCCAAGGTCTACAAGGGCAACACCGCGGTGATGAAAGCTGTCAACGCCGGAGAGATCAGCGGCGGCGTGATCTATCACTATTACTGGTATGGCGACCAGGCGAAGACCAAGGAGAACAGCGCGCACACCAAGCTGCATTTCTTCGGCAATGGCGACCCCGGTGCCTTCGTCAGTGTGTCCGGCGCAGGTGTGCTCGCCTCCAGCAAGAAGCAGGCGATGGCGCAGAAGTTCCTCAAGTTCTTGACCAGCAAGGCCGGTCAGGAAATCGTCGCCGACAACGTGTACGAATATCCCCTGCTGGACACCAGGACGGGAACGAACAAGGCGCTGGCTCCGCTGGATTCCCTCGGGGCGCCGACTGTCGATCCGGCAAAACTGAACAGCAGCACCGTGGTCGACCTGATGACCGAGGTCGGGCTGCTCTGAACACCACCCAGAAGCTGCACCGCGTTCCGCGCCGACCGGTGGTGCGCTTGTTTCGCGGCGCGCCACCGGTTTTCGTCGTGATTGCCGGAGCAGTCGCGATCATTTCGCTGATACCGCTCGGCTTCATCGGCCAATCACTGATCGAGGCGGGCCCGGGGCGGGCCAAAGCACTGATCCTGCGGCCGAGGGTCGGCGAGTTGCTGCTCAATACCGGCCTGCTGACCCTTGGCACGATGGCTCTCTGCGCAGTCCTGGGGACGGCAGCAGCCTTTCTGGTGGAACGCACGACGATTCCGGGCGCCCGGATCTGGGCGCCGCTCCTGGTCGCGCCGCTTGCGGTCCCGGCCTTCGTCACCAGCTACGGCTGGGTCTCGGTGGTGCCCGGAATCGATGGGCTCGGCGGTGCGACGTTGATCATGTCGTTGGCCTATTACCCGTTGGTCTTCCTTCCGGTCGCCGGTGCCCTCCGCGGCTCCGATCCGGCATGGGAGGAACAGTCCCGATCACTGGGTCTTGGGCCGATCCGAACATTTCGGCGGGTCACCCTTCCACAATTGCGGCCGGCGTTGTCGGGCGGTTCATTGCTGGTGGGGTTGCACACCCTTGCTGAATTCGGTGCCTTCCAGAATCTTCGGTTCTCCACCTTCACCACGGCGATCTATGAGCAGTACCAATCGACCTTCGCGAGCACGGCGGGCAACATGTTGGCCGTCGTGCTCGTGCTCTGCTGCTTGGCACTGGTCGGCGGTGAGTTCCTGCTGGGTCGTCGACGGGTGGCCCGCAGCGGATCCGGTAGCCCGCGACCGCACCGGCGGGCGCGGCTCGGTGGGCGGAACGTTCCGGCCCTTGCCTTCCTGGCAGCGCTGGTGGCGAGCGCGTTGGGCGTGCCGGTTTCCAGTGTGGCCTACTGGTTGCGCCTCGGCGGGGTAGCGGTGTGGAACAGCGCAGTGCGCGATGCCGCGTCCACCACGGTTTGGCTTGCATCGGCTGCCGCGCTGGTCACCACCGTGCTCGCCTTTCCGACAGCGTTCCTCGCGGTGCGTCATCGAGGAATCGTCAGCGCGGTGACCGAGCGGGTGAGCTACGTCGCCGGTGCCATTCCGTCGCTGGTCGTCGGGCTGGCGCTGGTCACGATCACAGTGCATTACGTCAAACCGATCTACCAGACCCAGGTGACCCTGCTGGTCGCCTATCTGGTGCTGTTGTTGCCTCGCGCACTGGTCTCGATCCGGGCCGGTTTGGCACAATCCCGGGTCGAGTTGGAGGAGGCATCCAGGGCGCTGGGCAAATCGCGCTCGGGCACTCTGCGCAGGGTGACCCTGCCGCTTGCTTCACCGGGAATAGCTGTGGCTGGAACTCTTGTCTTCCTGGCCGCCGGTACCGAGCTGACCGCCACGTTGATGCTCGGGCCGACCGGATTGCACACTCTTGCCACTCGGTTCTGGAGCTTGTCGGGCAGTATCGACTACGTCGCGGCCGCCCCCTACGCGGCTGTGATGATCGTGCTCTCGATTCCGGTGACCTTCCTTCTTCTTCAGCAATCACGACGGACGGTCGGCAGATGAATGCTCTTGCGGTGAGCGGTGTCACGAAGGCGTTCGGGCGAACCCGCGCGCTGGACGGAGTAGACCTGTCGCTGACCGCAGGGAGCACGACTGCTTTGCTCGGACCGTCGGGCTGTGGAAAAACGACCTTGCTGCGCGTGGTCGCCGGTTTCGAAAAGCCCGACAGTGGAACGGTTACCGCCTGGGGGGAGGCGATGACCGGGCCTGGGTCCTGGACCCCGGCCGAACGGCGACACATCGGATACGTTGCCCAGGAGGGGGCGCTGTTTCCGCATCTCGACGTCCGCCGCAACATCGAGTTCGCGCTCGACCGGCGAGAACGCCGCGACGGGAGCAGGTTGCGGGAGCTCCTCGAACTGGTGAGCCTGACCGGGGTGCAGCTCGAAATGTTCCCGCATCAGCTTTCCGGTGGTCAGCAGCAACGCGCGGCCCTGGCCAGAGCCCTGGCGCGCCGCCCGCGGATCGTGTTGCTGGACGAGCCGTTCACGGCCCTGGATGCGGGGCTGCGCAGCAGCACTCGTGATCTCGTCGCGGCAGCGCTGGCAGTGGAAAAGGTCACCACGCTCCTGGTCACCCACGACCAGCAGGAGGCACTCTCGTTCGCCGACCACGTGGTGGTGATGAGAGATGGCCGGGTGCAACAGGAGGGCTCGCCGCTCGAGGTCTACCGAGAGCCGCGGAATCTATGGACGGCAGCTTTTCTCGGGGACGCGGTCACCCTGCCGGCTCGGCTCGAAGATGGGTATGCCGATTGCGCGCTCGGCCGTGTCAAGGTCGGCGGGGCAACGCGGAGCAAGGAGGTTCGCGGCTCTGTCATGGTGGTACTGCGCCCCGAGCAGCTCGTGTTGGAACCCGTTCCGGTGCCGCAGCAATTGAACGGGGCGCCGGTTGCGCACCGCTCCCGCACCGGATCCGAGACCACCGCCGAAGTCGTGCGCACCTCGTACTTCGGTCACGACAGCGTCATCTCGCTGCGCCTCATCGACGATCCGGAACAGCTGTTGACCGCACGGGTCGGCGGCGAATCACCGTTTCCCGACGGCGCCGTCGTCACCGTCGCCACCA
>JBPCPG010000258.1:0-10933 GCA_050999445.1 Nakamurella sp.
GCCGTGAGTTCCCACCGTCGCCCGCCGATTCCGGTGGGTCTGTCCACGGCTGCGTCGTTTCCGGAGTCCACGGCGACGGCATTCGCGATGGCGGCCGAGGCGGGGTATGACGGCATCGAGGTGATGGTGCAAACCGATCTGACGAGCCAGACGCCTGACTCCCTGGCGCGACTGGTCGACCAGCACCAGATTCCCGTCCTTTCGGTGCACAGTCCGTGCCTGCTCATCACTGCGACGGTGTGGTCCTCCGATCCGCTCGTCAAGCTCGCCCGATCCATCGAAATGGCTGAGAAGCTGGGCGCTCGAACAGTTGTCGTCCATCCGCCGTTCGTCTGGCAACGCAGTGCGGTGGCTACATTCACCGAGTCGGTCGCCGAGTTGCAGGGCCGCACCGAGGTTCTCATTGCGGTCGAGAACATGTTTCCCGTCAAACTGGCCGGCCGGTTGGTGAACAGCTACCGCCCGCATTGGGATCCGGTGTCGGCCGGGCACGAGCATTTCACCTTGGATCTGTCACATACGGCGACCTCCGGGTCGGACGCGATGAGCATGTTGGGCCGGATGGGTTCTCGACTCTCGCATCTGCACCTCGCCGACGGTTCAGGGTCGGCCAAGGACGAACATCTGGTACCAGGCCGCGGAACTGCGCCCTGCGCGGAGGTTCTGCAGCGGTTGGCCAACGACGATCTGGACGGAGCGCCTTTCGCCGGCGCCGTGGTCGTCGAGATCTCGACCCGGACCGTGAAGAACGACCAGCGGCGGGTGGACGTGGCGGAGGCGCTGGCGTTCGCGCGAAAACACTTGACACCAGCGCGGTGACCGGTCCGGAGTCACTGGCGGCGTTCCTCTCGCTGCCGCTCGGCACCAGGGTGGTGGTCCGCTATCGGATCCTCGGAGGATTCACCGACGCACTTGGGACGCTGACCCTGGTCACTGCGACCGAGTGCGGAGTGCGTACCAGGGCAGGTGATGTCACCGTTTCAGTGGCGAACATCGTTGCGGCCAAACAAGTTCCATTGGGCCCTCCGCGGCGGATCCCACGACCGCCGACACGATGAGCCGGCGCAAGCCCTCGGTCGAAGCCGCGCATTCGCGACCGGAGCGTCCTGCTGATCCCGACCGGCCACCGCTGCGTCGTGACCGGGCCGGCTTTCACGAAGCGGGTGGAGGACGAAGACGCCTTCTGTGTTCCGACCAGCCCGTACCATGCTCAGGTGAGCTTGCATCTGTACGACACGGCGACCCGCGCTGTGCGGCCGTTCGAGCCGTTGCAACCCGGTGTGGTCAAGCTCTACCACTGTGGCGCGACGGTCCAGTCGTCGCCGCACATCGGGCACCTGCGGGGAGCCGGAATCGTCTACGACGTGTTGCGGCGCTGGCTGGAGCACTCGGGGTACGAAGTGGTGCACGTTCGCAACGTCACCGATATCGATGACAAGATTCTGCAGAAGGCCGCCGCGGCCGGCCGCCCGTGGTGGGACTGGGCCACCTCGAACGAACGCGCCTTTGCCGACGCCTTCGACATCCTCGGTTGCCTTCGGCCCACCATCGAGCCCCGGGCCACCGGTCACATACCCCAGATCACCGCGATGATCGCCGGTTTGATCAAGGCGGGCAAGGCCTATGCCGCGGCAGGGGACGTCTACTTCGCGGTGCGCTCGGACCCGGAATATGGATTCCTGAGCGGGCAACGACTCGACGAGGTGGTGCAGGGGGAGAGCGAAGGAGCCGGAAAGCTCGATCCCGCAGATTTCACCCTGTGGAAGGCGGCCAAGCCGGAGGAGCCGTACTGGGACTCCCCGTGGGGTCCCGGCCGACCGGGCTGGCACATCGAGTGCTCGGCCATGGCCAAGGCGTACCTGGGTGAGGTGTTCGACATCCACGGCGGTGGGCTGGACCTGATATTTCCCCATCACGAGAACGAGGCCGCGCAATCACACGGTGTCGGCGACGGATTCGCGCGATTCTGGATGCATTCGTACTGGGTGACGATGGCCGGCGAGAAGATGTCGAAGTCACTCGGCAACGTGCTGTCCGTTCCCGTCATCACCGAGCACACCCGGCCTATTGCGCTGCGCTACTACCTGGCGAGCGTGCACTACCGATCCTCGATCGAGTTCTCGCAGGAAGCGCTCGATGACGCCGCAAAAGCTTTCGATCGGATCGAGGAGTTCTTGCGCCGCGTTGTCGAGCGGGCCGGCCCGATCGCGACCGGAGAGTTGCCGCAGGGGTTCGTCGACGCGATGGACGATGATCTCGGGGTTCCAGCGGCGCTGGCCGTCCTGCATGGCCGGGTGAGAGCCGGCAACACCGCCATGGCCGCAGGGGACCAGATCACGGCCGGCCGCGAGGCCGCGACGGTACGTGCGATGCTGGCCGTGCTGGGCCTGGACCCGTTCCAGGCTCCGTGGATCACCGGTAGCGCCAGCGATGCTTCCCTGCACGCAGCGACCGACCAGTTGATCGCGCAGTTGCTCGCCGACCGCAATGCGGCCAGGCTCGCCAAGGATTTCGTCACTGCGGATGCGATTCGCAACAAGCTGGCACAAGCGGGATTCGCGATCGAGGACACCCCCGACGGGCCACTGTGGTCGGTCAGCAGCAACGTTCGCTAGACCCACTGCCGCCGTCGAAGAGCGGCGGCCACCCAAGCAGGTGCAACTCATTGCCGTAGAACTCATTGCCGTAGAACTCATTGCCGTACAACGAGAAAAGTACAACCAGAAAGAGGTGACCCCGACATGGCCGGGAACTCCCAGCGCCGTGGGGCGGTCCGTAGGACAGGCTCGAAGAAGGGCGCAGTCGTCGGCTCCGGTGGCCAGTCCCGACGGGCCATCAAGCCCAAGGGACCGACACCACCGGCTGCCGAGCGCACCGGCCATCCGGCTGCCCGCCGCGCCGCGTCCGCCGCGCGTCGAGAGGCGACGCCGCAGGGCCGCCCGCAACGCCGCGACCGCGGTGACCGGCCCGAAACGGTGGTCGGGCGCAACCCGGTCGTCGAGGCCCTGAGAGCCGGCGTGCCGGCGATGGCCTTGTATGTGGCGCAGGGTATCTCGGTCGACGAACGAACGGCAGAGGCCGTTGCGCTGGTCGGCAACAAGGGCATTGCGCTGATGGAGATCTCCCGGCAGGAAATGGACCGGCTGACCGGCAACGCGATCCACCAGGGGCTCGCCCTGCAGGTGCCGCCGTACGACTACGCGCATCCGGACGACCTGCTGGCAAGGGCCAGGGACTCCGGCCGGCCACCACTCATCGTCGCCGTCGATGGGGTCACCGACCCTCGAAACCTGGGCGCCATCGTGCGGTCTGCCGCGGCCTTCGGTGCGCACGGCGTCTTGGTGCCGGAACGCCGGTCGGCTGGAATGACGGCCTCGGCCTGGCGAACCTCCGCCGGTACCGCTGCCCGGATCCGCGTCGCTCGGTGCACGAACCTGGTTCGCACCCTCAAGGAGTACGCGGCGGCCGGCCTGATGATCGCCGGGCTGGATGCGGACGGCACCGTCGACACCGATGATTTCGATCTGGCGACGGGGCCGCTGGTGCTGGTCATCGGCTCGGAAGGACGCGGGCTGGCCCGGCTCACCAGGACGGTCTGCGATGTCACCGTCTCCATTCCGATGGCCCGCACCGTCGAGTCGCTGAACGCATCGGTCGCGACCGGCGTGGTGCTTGCCGAGGTGGCACGGCGCCGGCGCGAGCTGTAAGCAGTCAGGATCTCACCCGAGCCCGCTGAGCAGCCAGGACCTCGACCCAGCGGTGTGTGCGCCCCGCTCAGCTTCCCGTCAACACAGCAACGACTCGTTCCAGCACAGCCTGATCGGTGTGCCGACGCAGCACCCGCGCCGCGCCGCCTTCGGCCCGAAGGTGGCGGAGCATCTCGCGGATCGCCGGTTCAGGAGCCTCGGCAAGCCCGCGCGGCACCTCGGGGCGAGCGCTCACCTGAGCAGTCGTCTGTCCGGTGAGCTGCATCATCACCTCATCCAGGGCGTCGTTGGTGCGGAGGAAGTCGGAGACCACGGGGTCCGTATCGGTGTCGATCAGGTCCAGGAGCAGCGCCACAACGGTGCCGGTCCGATCCTTTCCGGCGGCGCAGTGCACGAGGACGGGTGTGCCAACCGCCACGGCGGCCATCACCTGCGCGAGCCGGGCACCGGACCGGTCGATGATCGCCTTGTAGAAGTCGCCGAGTATTCGGTGACCCTCCAGCACCGAGTCCGGCTCTGACTGCAGTCGGGGCGCGGGCGCCTGCGCCTGGACCGACGGCAGGATCTGGTCGGCCACCGGCACCCGGACGACTCGCACGCCGCGGGCCTGCGCGGCCTGCCAATCCGGCGGAACCTGTTCGTGTGGCTCGCGCAGGTCGATGATCGTGGCGATTCCGGCGTTCTGCAGGACGGCGAGGTCGGCGTCGTCGAGGTGGAAGGGTTGTGCGGAGCGGAACAACCGGCCCGGTCGCAGCGCTGCCCCGGCAGACCCGTCGGCGACGTCCCGAAAGTTCAAGAGCGCCATTGTCGACCCGCCTTCTGTCTCGAACTCCGGTAGTACAACTCTCGAGCACGTGTAGTACATCGTAAGGCGCCCAGCGGCTCCCGGTCGGGTGGCGATGGGTCGGCGGCACTGCGCCGGGAGCCCTGTGTCGGCAGCCCTGTGCGGGGAGCACTGGTGTTGGGGGCGATGTCTTGGCCGCGCTGTGCCGAGGGTAGCGGCTCCGGGTTGGCCTCCGGAGGAGCAATGTGCCGGCCGCCGCGGGGGTCTACGATATGAGAACGGTTATCAAACGCAACAAGGCTCAAATCTGGAGAACTCGACGTGAACAGCGCTCGACCGGCACTGCGACTCGGCGCCCTGACGGTCGCCCTTTCGATACTCACTGGCTGCACCACAGCCAGTTCTATCCGAACGGCGCCGGCATCCGGGGCCGGAACCCCGATCTCGATCGTCACTTCGACCGACGTCTGGGGCAGCATCGCAACGGCGATCGGCGGTAACCATGTTCGGGTCACGGCGATCGTCTCGGACCCGGCTGCTGATCCACATTCCTACGAGGCCGGACCGCAGAACGAGCTTGCGATCTCCAGAGCCGCAGTTATCGTCGAGAACGGCGGCGGATATGACGATTTCATGAACCGCATGATCGAAGCCGGTGCCGCAAAGGGCACAGTGCTCGATGCGGTCCGGATCTCGGGCTATCCGACGGCGGGCGCCGCGTTCAACGAGCACGTCTGGTACGACTTCCCGACGGTGGCGAAGGTGGCGAAGAAGATCGAGAGTGTGCTGAGTGCAATTGATCCGGCGGACGCCACCGCTTTCGCCACGAACGCCGGTGTGTTCACCGGCAAGGTGGCGGACCTGCAGCGCGGCCAGGCCCACATCAGAACCACGAGCGCGGGGGTCGGTGTCGCCATCACCGAACCGGTGCCGCTGTATCTCCTGCAGGGAGCGGGACTGGTCAACCTGACCCCATCCGCCTTCAGCGAAGCGGTGGAAAGCGACAGCGACGCGGCCCCCGCCGTGGTCGCCCAGAATCGAGCCCTGTTCACCGGCAAGAAGGTCAAGGCGCTGATCTACAACTCGCAGACCACGGGGCCGCAGACCGAACAGGCGCTGGCCGCCGCAAGGGCCAACGGCATCCCGGTCGTTCCGGTCTCCGAGACCTTGCCGAGCGGCACCGACTACGTGGGCTGGATGAACACGAATCTGAAGGCCATCGCCGTGGCGGTGTCCAGGTGATCCAGCCGCGTTCAGTTGCCGGGAACCGTCCGGCCGCTCAGATCGACTCCCGAGCGCAGACTCCACCGGCGTTCGGCACTCACCCGGTCGTCGAGCTCGATCGTGCGTCTCTGGGCTACGGCTCGCGCACCCTGTGGTCGGATCTCAACCTGCGAATCGGGGCCGGGCAGTTCATCGCCGTCCTGGGCGCGAATGGCGCAGGCAAGACCAGCCTGCTAAGGGTCTTGCTCGGGGAACTGCCACTGACCAGCGGATCCGCCCGCATCGGTGGTGTACCGGTTCGGCGCGGTAATGATCGCGTCGGCTATGTTCCGCAGCGGCTGGGAATGGACCCGGGAACCATGGTCAAAGCCCGGGACGTGGTGCGGATGGGAGTCGACGGACACCGTTGGGGCTTGCCCATCCTGTTCGGCGAGCGGCGCCGTGAGCTACGTCGAACCATCGATGAGCTGCTCGCCGCCGTCGGGGCATCCGCGTTCGGGGATGCCCCGGTGTCCATGCTCTCCGGCGGTGAACTCCAGCGAATCCGGATCGCCCAAGCGCTGGCCTGCGACCCGGCGCTGTTGATCTGCGACGAACCACTTGCCGCGCTCGATCTCCGCCACCAGCAAGAGGTGGCAGCGCTGATCGACGAACGGCGGCGGGCAAGCGACACCACGGTCATCTTCGTCACCCACGAGATCAATCCGATCCTCGAGTATGTGGACCAGGTGTTGTACCTGGCCGGCGGTCGCTTCCGGTTCGGGCCGCCCGAGGAGGTGATGACCTCGTCGTCGCTGTCCGAGTTGTACGACGCACCGGTCGACGTGATCTCCGCGCACGGCCGGCTCGTCGTGGTAGCCGCGAGCGACATGACCGCCGGTCTCCACCAATCGCTGGACGACCATGCCGCTCACGCTGATCACAGCCGAAGCCACAGCCCGGGGTCCAGGCACAGCCGTGAAGGTGGGCGGATGGGCGAGGATGCGTTGCACGGCACGCATGATCACGGGTCGCACCATTCCGCCGACAGGTCCGGCTGGTCCCGATGAAAGCCGCGCACGGCGCTGACGTCACGGCTCTGACCACTTCGGGCTGGTTCCGATGAGCATCTGGAACCGGTTGTTCAATTTCGACAACTACGGCGATTTGTTGGCTCTGGTGCACAACTCGATTCTCGCCGGGGCTCTGCTGGGATTGATCGGTGGATTGATCGGGGTTTTCGTTCTGTTGCGGGACCTGACCTTCGCCGTTCACGGAATCAGCGAGCTGTCGTTCGCCGGGGCGTCGTTCGCGTTGCTGCTCGGCGTCAACGTGGTCGCCGGTTCGGTGCTGGGATCCCTGCTGGCGGCGGTGATCTTCGGCCTGCTGGGTGCCCGCGCACGCGACCGGTCGTCGGTGATCGGCGTGCTCATGCCGTTCGGACTCGGGCTCGGGGTCTTGTTCGTTTCGCTGTACAAAGGCCGATCGGCGAACAAGTTCTCTGCGCTGTTGGGTCAGATCGTTGCAGTCGACGATCCGCAACTGGTCTGGTTGGCAGTGATCACCGTGGTCGTCCTGACCGCGCTGGCGATCCTCTGGCGTCCCTTGATGTTCGCCAGTGTCGATCCCCAGATTGCCGCAGCCCGGGGGGTTCCGGTCCGAGCGCTCTCCCCGATCTTCATGGTGGTCCTCGGCCTGGCCGTCGCGATGTCCGTTCAGATCGTCGGAGCTCTTCTGGTGCTCGCGCTCTTGGTGACTCCGGCTGCGGCCGCGATGCGAGTCACGGCATCCAGCCTGTGGGTACCGGTCCTGGCAACGCTTTTCGCGGCGACCGCGGTGGTGGGCGGCATCGCGCTGGCGGTCGGCGGCCCGCTTCCGATCAGCCCGTACGTGACGACTATTTCGTTCACCATCTACTGCATCTGCCGGGTGGTCGGTTCCGCTCGGGCCAGACGCGGCTGGTCCCGGCGTCCCCTGGCTGCCTGAACGGCCGGGTTCCGCCGTGCGGCGACTCCGGTCGCATCGCTGGTGGCACCGATGCGGCCGGCCCTGGTTGTCAGAGCCGGTTCGGATCCGGGTGGATTGCGAAGAATACCGACCAGGCCGGCTCGGAAGGGTCGTCCGGACGAGTGGCGAAATCGTCCAGGAGCTCTCTGAATCGAGCCCGGAATTCGGCCAGGTCGCCGGCTGAAAGGCGTAGCCCCAGTCGAGCGGCATCCACCTCGGACGCCGGTACCAGTGCGATCTCTTCCACAAACGTGGCGAGCATGGATCGGTCCAGCGCCGGAGTGCTCAGTTGCCAGGACTTCTTGGTCGCGAGATAGGGGATCTCCCGGGCACCCCGGGTCCCGCGCCGCTGTTCCTGCGCCTGGAGAAAGCCGGTCCGCACCAGCGTCCTGGTGTGATGCAGAATGCTTGCCGGGTCACGGTTCAGGATCTGTGCAATCTCCTTGTTGGTGCGGCCCTGCCCGAGGCAGATCCGCAGGATCCGCAGCCGCAGCGAGGATGCCAGCGCCTTCGCCTCCACGTCCGTCGCATATCGGCGTTCATCACGGCTACCTCCCATGACTTGCAGTCTAGGCAAGTGATTGACAAAACACAATCAGTTGTTCAAGACTGACTGCTATGACCGATGCCGAGCAGGACCTGAGCAAGCCGCGTCGCGGTGGACTGTGGCATCACCTGGATTTTCGTCGATTGTGGATAGGCGAGACCGTCAGCCAATTCGGGTCGATCATCAGCGGACTGGCGCTTCCACTGGTCGCGATTCTCGTGGTGGGCGCGACGACCTTCGAGGTCGGGCTGCTCACCGCTCTGGAGACGGTCGCATTTCTGCTGGTTGGCCTACCCGCCGGCGCCTGGGTCGACCGAATGCGGTTTCGGGCCGTGCTGATCGTCAACGACGTCATCCGGGCGGCGGCGCTGGGGTCCGTGCCGTTGGCCTATTGGTTGGGCATATTGACGATCGGCCAGCTGTATCTGGTGGCTGTGCTCACCGGCGTCTGCACCGTTTTCTTCGACGTCGCCTACCAGTCCTATCTTCCGCAGCTGGTCGATCGAAAGTTGTTGGTGGAGGGCAACTCGAAACTTCAAGCCAGCGAATCCGTTTCGCAGATTGCCGGACCGAGTGTCGGTGGACTGCTCATCCAGGCGTTGACGGCGCCCTACGCGGTGCTCGTCGACGCACTCAGCTTCTTGTGGTCAGCGGGCTGGGTGGCGGCCATCAAACTGCGGCCGCTGAAGCCAGAACGCAAACCGGACCGGCATCTTCGTCGCGAGATCGGAGAAGGCCTGAAGTTCGTGGTCGGCAACCGATCACTCCGGTCCATCGCCATGTGTACCGGATCGGCCAACTTGTTCGGCGCGATGGCCGGCGCCGTGTTCTACGTGTTACTCGCCCGGGAGCTCGGACTGTCGGCCGGCTGGATCGGGCTGATCACGTCGACCTCGGCGATCGGTGGCCTGCTCGGCTCAGTTCTGGCCGGCAGGTTCGCCGAGAAAGTTGGCCAGGGGCCGGCCATCTGGATCTCCGCCGCTATCAGCGGACCCTGTGCTTTCGTGGTGCCGTTCGTACATCGCGACTGGTCGCTCGGGCTCTTGGCGCTGGTTCAGGTTGTGGTGTGGATGAGTGTGGTAATCTACAACATCACCCAGGTGAGCTTTCGTCAGGGGTTGTGCCCGCCGGAGCTCCTGGGACGGATGAACGCGACCATGCGGTTCCTGGTGTGGGGCACCATGCCGGTCGGAGCGCTGATCGGCGGCGTGCTCGGCACGACCTTCAGTGTCAGGACCACTCTGCTCGTCGCGGCCATCGGAGGAACCCTCGCGTTTCTGCCGGTATTTCTGTCGCCACTGCGACGAATGCGCGAGCTTCCGAGCTACCAGGGCCTGGGTGAGCGAAGCGACGTCTGAAGACAGCACGACGGGCGGCCCGAAGAACCGGACCGCCCGATGTGCCGTGCTGTTTTTTGCTGCGCTGCGTTTCGCGCGGCCTACTTTCGCAGGCCTACTTTGCAGTGCCTACTTTTGCAGCCCTACTTTTGCACCCCTACTTTGTAGTAGCGCCCTTGCAGGCAAATCTCTCAGCCTACTTTCCGAGCTTGATCGCATCCGCCGGCACCGCAGCCGAGGTCGACAGCCGCAGGCCGGTGGACTTGTCGAATACATGGACGTGCGTCGTGTCGGTCACCGAGGCGCGGATGGTGGCGCCCACGGTGGGGTGCGTACGCGCCTCGGCGCGAATGATGAAGCGGTCACCGTTGGTGTCCGCGCCGTGCACGAAGGACTCCGCGCCGAGCTCTTCCACCACCGAGACCGTAATCGCCAGGCCATGATCGGACAGCGTCAGATTCTCCGGGCGAACGCCGAGAACCACATCGGACATCCCTTTCGAGCTTGCCTCCGAGAGCTGCTCGCGAGTCAGTGGAACGATCACGTCACCGAACTTCACGCCGTCGGCGGTCAGGGTGGAGTCGATCAGATTCATCGCGGGAGAGCCGATGAAGCCGGCGACGAAGACGTTCGTCGGGCGGTCGTACAGCTCACGGGGGGTGTCGCACTGCTGAAGCACGCCGCCGGGTGCCAGCACGGCCACCCGATGGCCCATCGTCATGGCCTCGACCTGGTCGTGCGTGACGTACACGGTGGTGGTGCCCAGGCGTGCCTGCAGACCGGCGATGTTGGCCCGGGTCTCGACGCGGAGCTTGGCATCGAGGTTCGAGAGCGGTTCGTCCATCAGGAAGACGGAGGGCTCGCGAACGATGGCGCGGCCCATGGCGACGCGCTGACGTTGGCCGCCGGACAGAGCCTTCGGCTTGCGGTCGAGGTAGCGCTCCAGGTCGAGCAGGCCGGCAGCCTCGCGGACCTTGCTGGCGATCTCGGTCTTGTTCACGCCACGGAGCTTGAGCGCGAAGCCCATGTTCTCGGCGACTGTCATGTGCGGGTAGAGAGCGTACGACTGGAAGACCATCGCGATGTCGCGGTTCTTCGGTGGCACGTTGGTGACGTCGCGGCCGCCGATGAGGATGCGGCCTTCGTTGATGTCCTCGAGGCCGGCCAACATCCGCAGGGCGGTCGACTTGCCGGAGCCTGACGGGCCCACGAGCACCAGGAACTCGCCGTCGGTGATGTCGAGGGTGAGTTTGTCGACGGCGCGGACCGGAGGGCTGCCCGGGTAGATGCGAGAAGCTTCGTCGTACTGGACGTCTGCCATTGCTGGTTCCTTCTTCCGATCGGCCCG
>JBPCPG010000260.1:0-8898 GCA_050999445.1 Nakamurella sp.
AGATCGGCGGAAGACGACATTCGTTCCCACGCAGAACGCCGCGTTGAAGCGGTTCTTGCCGGGCTGGATGAACCGATAGAACACCGACTGCATGTAGCCCGCGCCGCGCGAGATGAGGCTGCCCAGATTGCCGTAGGCCTGGGGGGTTTGTACGAAGGCGACATTGGCCTCCGCGAAGAACGGCACGGTCTGGTACAGAAAATCGGACGCCGGCACGAAATCCGCATCGAGGATGACGAAGAACTCGCCCGATGTGACCGTCAGCGCATGATTGATGTTGCCGGCCTTGGCCCCGGCGTTGCCCTCACGCACGATATAGGAGACGCCCAGTTCGGCGGCGAGTGCGCGGACGTCCTCGGACTTGCCGTCGTCCAGAATGTAGGTGTTGTGCCGCCCGTCCATTACCAATGCGGCGGCGACCGTGCGGCGAATGGTGTTCAAATCCTCGCCGTAGGTGGTGATGTAGACGTCGATCTCGGCTACCTTGTCCAGCAGATACATTGTCAGCGAACGCTTGTCGCCGCCATCCGTGCTGGACTTGTCATCGGTGCTGGACTTGTCGGACGACCCGTAGAGGCGGGTCTGCGCGTTGTGGAAGCGGTATCCGCGGGGATTGTGTCCGCTCGACAGAATCGTCCACAACGAGAGCAACACCTGAAAGATGATCACTGTCTCGGAGGCGACGACGATCAGGTAGGGAATCCAGTCGCCACGATTGTTCACGTTGAAAACAAATGACGTGTAGAGCAGCACGCCGATGAAGGCGATCAGTACCAGCATCATCAACGATGGAGAATCCCGGGCGCCGCGCAGGCGATCGACTGACTCGTGCCGATCCCGCGGTGCCTCCGGCGCGTCCGCCTCTTGCCGGACGGCGTCGTCGGCACTGCGTCTTATTCTCAGACTTTCAATGGTCATTGATCTAATGCTCCTTTCGGAGCTCACGACGGATGGCCAGGAACGCGCTCTCAGGCACAGTTGGAATCGATCGTGCCGGAATTCGGCCTCCCCCCGACGGAAGGCCGCGGACATCGATCCGACGTTCGTCAGCGAACGATCGGAATGAGCCTGTAGACCATCGGCACTGCGGAGACCGTCACTTCCCAGCATGCTCTTGGTAGGTACCAGCGTGCTGTATCGATCAAGAGAGCGCAAGTACCGAGGCGCTTCCGGCCACCCTTTCGAGTCATCGACGGGCGTCCGGACTTACTGTGGGTAGGCCGTTGACCAGGAAAAACCCCTATCGGGTATGAGAATTTCCACCAGTGCCGTCGACTCCGTCACAACGGGTAGCAAGACGACGGCGAGTGCACCGGCAGCGGCTCCGTAGCAGCGCGCTTCCTGGTGCGACGACAGTCTCGTGCAGTCGTCGGGTGCAGTGGGTCTGGTGCAATGGGTCGGGTGCACCGGGCCGGCTCAGGCCTGGGCAGGTAGAACGTGATCGCCGACCTTGTCGGTGCTCAGACACAGAGAGCAGACGTAGGCGTCGTGGGTCTTGCACGCGCACATGTCAGGGCGCTCGTAATCGACACGGCAGACATGGCAGGTCAATTGCTCAGCGGACGGGTTTCCCTGCTCGTCGAACATCGGTAGATCAATGCCGTCGTCTGTCCGCCGCAGGTAGTACTTTCCCTTGGTGGCGATGGCCAGGACTGGTGGGAGTACCAGGGCGAGCACGACGGCGACGATCGGAGAGTACGGCTTGATGCCCTGTCCGAAAGCTCCGAAGAACACCGCGATGGAGACGCCGGCCGAGACCAGCATCGAGACGAAGCCGACCGGATTGAACGAGTACAGCATTCCGCGGCGGAATTCGGGCACCTTCGGCGAGAGCTTCAGCAGATACTTGTTGAAGACGATGTCGGCTGCCACCGTGACCACCCAGGCCATTCCGCAGTTCGCGTAGAAACCGAGGATGGTGTTCAGAAAGTCGAACATGTTCAATTCCATCAGGGCCAGCGCTATCGCCAGGTTGAAGATGACGAAGATCAGGCGCCCCGGGTAGTGCTTGGTGACACGGGTGTACGAGTTCGTCCAGGCCAGCGAGCCGGAATAGGCATTGGTCACATTGATCTTGATCTGACTGATGACCACCAGGATGACGGCCAGGGTCATCGCCAGCCAGGCCGGCATCATGTTCCGGTAGATCTCCAGGAACTGATGCACCGGCTGATTCGCGACCGCCGAACCGCCGACGACATTCGAAATGATGTAGACCGCGAGGAAAAGTCCGATGATCTGCTTGATCGCCCCGAAGAACACCCACCCCGGACCAGCCAGGATGACCGCGCGCCACCAACGACGATTGTTCTCCGGAGTCTTCGGCGGCATGAAACGCAGATAGTCGATCTGCTCGGCAATCTGCGCGATGAGTGAAAGGCAGACTCCGGCGGCCAGCATCACGGAGCCGAAATTGACACCCTGCTTGCTCTGGCCGCCGTAGGCGAAGAAGGTCGACACCGAATCGGGATGGCTGACGAGCAGGTAGACCATGGGCACGACCATCAGGAACAACCACAGCGGCGTGGTCCACACCTGCAGTTTCGACAGCGCCTTCATGCCGAAGATCACCAGTGGGATCACGAGCAGGGTGGACACCGCATAGCCGATCGGCAACGGAATGTGCAGCCCGAGTTGGAGGCCCTGCGCCATGATCGAGCCCTCGAGGGCGAAGAAGATGAAGGTGAAGGTCGCGAAGATGACATTGGAGACCACGGATCCGTAGTATCCGAAACCCGAACCTCTGGTGATGAGGTCGAGATCCACGTTGTATCGGGCCGCGTAATAGGCCAGCGGGAATCCGGTGGCGAAGATGACAACGGTGAATACCAGGATTCCGAGCAACGCATTTCCGGTGCCGTAGGCGATGCCGATGTTGGCGCCGATCGCGAAGTCCGCGAGATACGCGATACCACCGAGCGCGGAAACGGCGACCACGCCGGTCGTCCACTTACGGTAGCTGCGCGGCGCGAATCGGAGGGTGTAATCCTCGAGCGTTTCCTTGGTCGCGTCCGGTGCATGCGAGGAGAACCTCGAGGAATCTGATGCTGACGTGATGGTGTCTTCACTCATGGTGTACCCCCGATGGTCAGCAGCCCTGTGAACACGCGCCAGAGTAGGCAGAACGTATTTCGACGAACAGCACAAAGGTGTCGATCCTGTTACACCCGGAGTGACTGGCGCACCGAAGGCCCCCGGGACCTGGTGGTCGGCTGTTCGCCGGCCTTGCCACCGGCTGTTCCCCGGCGGACCTGCCGGCTGCCGGCGACCCCAGCCACTCGTCGGGGTCCGGATTTCACTCGCCAGGGGTTCGTATTGCTCGTTCCCATGCTGGACAGTTGACGTGGGGGAAACAGGGTGTGCCGGAGGGAAGCAGGGTGTGAAGGGGTTGGGGTGGGAATGGTGCAGCCGATGACCGTCGTCGAAGGCGGGGTCGACGACGACGACACCGGTCGAAACGGTGGTGCTCCGCTGGATCGGTATGCAATTTTCGATTCCCCGTCCGAAGCGGTCTTCGACGATCTGGTGGAATTGGTGGCGGAACGTTTCGGTACTCCGCACGCGCACCTGAGCATCGTCGGGCCGGGGCGGGTGTGGCTCAAGGCGGCGACGAGCAACCGGGGGAGCAGCCTGGTGCCCGGGGATACGTTCTGCGCCCAGGTGGCAGCGGATCAGCGCACCGTGGTGGTGCCGGATGCGGCCTTGTCCCCCCGGTACGCCAACCACCCGGCCGTCCGTTCGGGTGGACGGTTCTACGCCGGGGTTCCGCTGATCGCCGCGGACGGAACGACGCTGGGAGCGTTGTGCGCGTGGGACGTGCAGCCCCACACCTTCAGCGAAGTCGATGTCGCAGCCCTGCAACGGTTCGGGCGGCAGGCGGTGGCCCTGCTGGAGCTACGCCGGCTCTCGTTGCACCTCTCCGGCACCGATGCGTTTCTCTCGGCGACGGGCGTGGTGTTGGACCTGATCGTTGCGGGTGCCGAGCTGGGCCTGGTGCTCGACACCTTGGCCCGGGCGGTCGAGGCGTCAACGCCGGACACCCGATGCTCCATCCTGCTGTTGGACGGGGTGGTTCTGCACCATGGCGCTGCGCCGAGCTTGCCTGCCAGCTACCGCGACGCGATCGACGGTGTTCGCATCGGACCTGCAGTGGGCTCCTGCGGAACGGCAGCGTTCACCGGGGAGACGGTCATCGTCTCCGATGTCGCCAACGATCCTCTGTGGGCCGATGTCAGTGAACTTGCGCTGTCGGCGGGGTTGCGGGCGTGCTGGTCCATTCCGATCATCAACGCAGAAGCCAAGGTGCTGGGCACTTTCGCCCTCTATTACGGAGATGTCCGCGCGCCTACCCCTGCGGACCTGGCGCAGGTTTCGCGGTGGGTGAATCTGGCCGAGGTTGCCATCCGGCGAGCCGGTGACCTGGCGGCGCTGCACGAGGCCGCGACCGTGGACACGCTCACCGGCCTGGTGAACCGGCCGGAAGCTCTGCGGCGACTCGAGGTCGCGACCGCCGAACGCGGCGCACCGCTGGCGGTGCTGTTCGTGGATCTGGATCAATTCAAGTTCATCAATGACACGCTCGGTCACGTCGCCGGCGACCGGTTCCTGCAGGAGGTGGCGGCGCGGCTGACCGCCTGCGTCGGGCCGCACGACACCGTCTCCCGGTTCGGTGGAGACGAATTCTTGCTGCTGTGCCTGGCCGTCACCGCCGAGCAGACGCAGAAACTCGCGCATCGCATCGTCGCGGCCCTCGCGCAGCCGATGTCCCTCTACGGCCGCACCGTGGCGCTCTCGGCCAGTGTCGGTATCGCGTTGCACCCACCGGATATCGGAGCGGAATCGGTGGACCTGATCGGCGATGCCGACCTGGCCATGTATGCGGCCAAACGCTCCGGCCGGAATTCGGTGGCGGTGTTCAACCAGGATCTCCGGCAGCAGGCAGCAGCCAGACTCAGCCTGGAAGGTGACCTCAGTCAAGCGTTGATCAACGACGAGATGGACTGCGCCTACCAGCCCATCGTCGACCTGCAGACCGGACGGCTGGTCGCCGTCGAGGCGTTGCTGCGATGGAACTGTCCCACCCGCGGGCAGGTGCCTCCGGTCGAGTTCATTCCCACCGCCGAAGACAGCGGCCACATCCACGCGCTCGGCGAATTCGTCCTGCGGCGAGCTTTGACCCAGCTCGCCGCCTGGCGCAGCGACAACGCCGGCTGGCAACACCTGTCCGTGGCGATCAATGTCTCCACCCGGCAGCTGAGCGATCCCGACTTCGCCGACCTCGTCGAACGTGTCCTTCGCGAGACAGGAGTCAGCGCAACGCACCTCGGATTGGAAGTCACCGAAAGCTGCCTGATCGAGAACGCCGACATGGCACGCGTCACCCTGACCCGGCTGCGCCAACTGGGCGTGCAGGTAGCGGTGGATGATTTCGGGACCGGCTACTCCTCCCTGTCCCAACTGCAGAACTTGCCCGTCGATGTGCTGAAAATCGATCAACAGTTCGTCACTGCCATTTCCGACGCCGCCGGGATCATTCAAGCCATTCTCACCCTGGCCGACCACCTGCACCTGCGAGTCGTCGCAGAAGGAATAGAAACCGAACAGCAACGCCAGGAACTCATCGACCTCGGCTGCCTACTCGGCCAGGGTTACCTGTTCTCCCGTCCCATCAGCGCCGGGCAGATCACCGGTCTGCTGGGCAGTCACCAGCCTCCGCGTGGCATCGGTCAGACCGCCGAACCCGGTTCCGTGTCGCACTCGCCCCTGCATGCTTCCGAACGGACGGCCGCCGATCTCGACGAGAACGGCGTCCGAACTGCACTCGGAAACGGAGAACGGGCACTGGACAATCGCCTGCGTGACCGGCGACGACCAGGACGCCGGCCGAACTCCGGCGACGAACGGGCCTTTCACCGAGATTAACCGAAGCCCTGGGGGGATGAAAAGCTGCGTGAACATCTCGCATGGCCGTTCCGAATCCGATCGTCGTGGGAGACCGGATCTGTCGTGGGACCTGGTTTGGTCGTGGGATCAGGTCTGTCGTGAGACCTGATCTGTGGTGCAGATTTGTTCTGTGGTGCAGATTTGGTCTGTGGTGCGATTTGATCTGTGGTGGGACCTGATCTGTCGAGCGTCGGCGGCCAGAGCTGAGCGAGCGCACCATTGCACCGGAGTTGGTAGCGTGAGCGGCCGTGACTGATGCGGCGCCGGATGGGCCGGCGGCCGTCGTCGGTCAGCGGATAGTGGTCACGGGCCGTGTTCGGATTTTGCGCATTCTCGCGGTGTGCGCGCTGACATCGTATTGGATGTGGCGCGGACGCTACGAATGGCTTTTGTATCCGGCCGTGCTGGTTGTTCTTCAGGTCCGAGTGGTCAAACAACCACCGTCCGTCGTGTCGGCGACCGGCATCATCCGGCCGTGGCGTCGGCGCAGTTACCTCGATTGGAACGAAGTGGAATCGGTGGCACCCCCCGACCCCGGACGTCGCGGCTGCAAGCTGAACCTGGCCAATGGCAAAAGCCTTTCACTATCTGACATTCCTGCCGATCAAGCTGTGGTCATCGCAGCTCTGGGCGGCAAGAAGGTCAGGGCTCCCTCACTTCCGAGCCGACCCAGCGCGCCAGGTCGACCCAGGAGCGATATCGAGATCGAAGCCGACGTGAGACGGCAGGCTCAGGCTCTGGCCCTGCAGCGGCAACAACTCGCCGCAGAATCGAAGCGTCTCCGCGGCGCCGGCCGATGATTCGACCTGGGTCGCGGAGGTCATCTGCTCGACGGTGAACTCCTATATACCCAGATGGCTGAGGCGCACATAGCCAACTCAGAGAATTCCTTGGCACCATGAGTCGGGCTGGCCTGCCGAAAAGCTGCGGGCTCGATCATCGACCGGATCGCTGAAGGCGGGAGGAAATGTGGCCACCACTACGCAGCACCGCCTGGGGACCGGCCGTCCACCGACCCGCAGGAGGCGGACGGCAACCCCCTTCCGACCCCGGTCCCGCCGGATCCGCCGGTTGCGCACGGTCGGTGACATCACCGGCACACTCACCATCGCAAGTCTGGTCGTAGTGGTGGTCCTGTGGTTGCAAGCCGGGAACATCCGGGACTTCGGCGTTCTCGGCGGAGCCGCGACGGCATTGGCCAGGCTCGCGGGTCTGCTGTCGTCCGACCTGTTGTTGATCCAGGTGCTCCTGATGGCTCGAATCCCATGGGTCGAGCGCGTGTGGGGACAGGACGAACTGACCAGACGTCACCGACTGCTGGGTTTCACCTCGTTCTGGATGATGTGCGTGCACATCATCGGAATAATCGTGGGGTACGCGCAGGCCGCACACGAGAATTTGCTGGTCCAGGGTTGGAACCTGTTGGTGGACTATCCGGGTATGTTGCTGGCCGGTGCAGGGACGGTGGCGATCCTGGCCGTCGTCGTCACCTCGATCCGGCGCGCCCGTCGGCGGATCCGTTACTCCTCATGGCATCTGATCCACCTCTACGCCTACCTCGGAGTGGGTCTGGCGCTCCCACATCAACTATGGACGGGCCAGGAATTCCTCGCCTCGAGGACGGCCACCATCTATTGGTGGACACTGTGGGCGTTGGCGGCCGCTGCCATCCTCGTGTTCCGGATGGTGCAGCCGATCGTCGCCTCACTGCGTCATCGCCTGGTGGTCAGCGCGGTCGTTCCCGAGGCGGAGGGCATCTTCTCGGTTCTGCTGACCGGTCGCAACCTGCACCTGAGCGGCATTCGGGCCGGACAGTACTGTCAATGGCGATTTCTCACCGGTCGAGGATGGTCCCGCCCACAGCCGTTTTCGCTGTCCGCACCGCCGACCGCGACCAGCCTGCGGATCACGATCCAACAAATCGGCGACGGCACCGAGCGGCTCTCCGGTGTACGGCCGGGCACCAAGGTTCACTTCGAGGGTCCCTACGGAACGATGACCGCCGACCGGCGAACCCGTCGCGATGTCCTGCTGATCGGTGCCGGAGTCGGTATCACTCCCCTGCGCGGGCTGGCTCAAGAAATTGCAGCTGAGCGTGACTCGGGAATCCGGCCGTCCATCGTGGTGCTTCACCGGGTCCACTCGGTCGCAGCCGCTGCCTTCGTCGGGGAGTTCACCGACCTGCACCGCCGATCCGGTATTCAAGTGTTGCCGTTGGTCGGGCCGCGCGGACCGGACACCGGTTGGCTTCCCGGTCCGGGACCGGTGGACCCCACCACGGCCCTGCTCCACCTGGTACCGGACGTCGCCGACCGCGAAGTCTATGTCTGCGGTTCGGCGCCGTGGGCCCGATCGGTGATCAAAACGCTCCGCGCGGCAAAAGTTCCGCGCCACGTCATCCATTTCGAGGACTTCGCAACATGACGTTTCCGGCAGTTACCGCCGCTACCACAGGGCCTATCGATCAGCTCCTGTCAGGAAGAAGCGAATCATGAGACGAATTACATTCGCCATCGTCGTGACCGCTGCCGTGCTGACATTGTTGTTCAGCTACCGCACCAGCACCTCGGGCCCGTTGGCATCCTCCTCAGCTGTGGGTAGAGCGCACGTCCTGACCACGGTTGCCGGCGGGGCGGTGACCTCCGCCGCCTCACCGCCACCCAGCACACCCGACCCCGTCGAAGTCACCACCCCGACCAGGCCCACCAGGCAGGCAACCACCTCCAGATCAGCCGGCCCAAGAAACAGTGCCGCAACGACGACGAAGTCGGCGGGTAGAACAGCGTCGGGAAAAGTGACAACTGCTTCTGCGTCGCCGACCGCAGCGAAGCCACTGGTGGTCGACGGTGACAGCGAAATGACCCGCTACGGAGCGGTCCAGGTGCAGGTCACCATCACCGCAGGAAAGATCACGGATATTCAGGCAATCCAATATCCGAACCAGGAGCCGCGGGA
>JBPCPG010000281.1:0-10831 GCA_050999445.1 Nakamurella sp.
CGGGGTCGCATCGATCACATCGGTCTTGCCGCGGCGTCGCCGGACGCGTTCGAAACCATTCGGACCCGACTCGTCGAAACGGATGCCAGCGATGGCGCGGTCACCGACTTCGGCGCCGATCTGAGCCTGTTCTTCCGCGATCCGGACGGTCTGGAAGGTGAAGTTCTGCTTCGAAAGCGTTGAACCTGAATTCCTCGCCAGCTCCGAACGGTGTGTGGCTGCGGGCGCTCGGGCATGGAAGCGGCGCCCAACCGAGTGAAATTTCCTCGGGGCGTCGCCGGTTTGCGGAATCATGGAGTCATGAGCCGCCGCCCGAATGAGTCTGCAGCGCAGTGGTACGAGCGGGCCATCGTCACCAACTCCATTGCAGCGACGCAGCACGAAACCGTATCCGAAGGTTCCACTGCGAGCCCTGCTGCGCGGAACGCCATCGCCCAGCGTGCCAGTGAAGCGGCCGCCGACGTGAAGCTCGCTGCTGCAGCATTCCGCGCGGAGCGCGAAGCTGCCGACCCGTCGTGATGACGATCGTGGGCCGGAGACGCCGACCGACGGTGATGCCTGGGCTCACCGTTCGCGGCGTTGATCCGGGAATTTCCTGACGAACGACGACCGAAAGGGTAGGTGGCAGACGCGCACAGTGGCGCATGTGACGCTGGACTGTGCGGATGACTACGGTCGAAGGAAGCGTTGCTGCAGCTCCCCACCTCTGATGTTCAGGCTCACCGAACTGCACACCGCGAACCCCGACCTGATCGCCGCAGTACTGCGCATTTGTGGCCGAGCACCACTTTTCAAAGCCGATATCGCGGGACGGTTTCACCGGATGTGTTGCGGCAAGAGTGAGATGCAGCATTTGGGGTATTCCACTCCTGTGGGCACCGGGTCAACGAGGCGCCTCATTTCGAAGCCGTCAGCGAGGGAAGTTTCCGTGGATGCATCGCCGCACCGGTCATCGTCAAGAAGGCAGCTGTGGCGGGCCGTCGCGACGGCCGTGCCTGCTCTGCTGTTGGCAACGGTCCCGCTCGCCGGCGCTGCGCCGGCCGAAGCCGCAGACGGTGACGCTGCTGCTACACGGTTTGAGCTACGGCGAGTTCTTCGGCAACTACACGGCCCAGCCCGGTTACAACTTCGCCCAGCAACAGGCCGAAGCCGGGCATGTCACCGTGACCGTCGATCGCCTGGGCTACGGCGCGAGTGACAAGCCGGTCGGTAAGAACATCTGCTTCGGGTCCGCGCGGACATCGCCCACCCAAAAGTGGACCAGCTCAAGGCCGGCAGCTATGCCACCGCTGGAGCCACCAGCGTCGCCTTTCCCAAGGTTGTGCTGGCCGGGCATTCCGTCGGATCGATCATCGCCCAGGCCGAGGCGTACACCTTCGGCGGCATCGACGGTTTGATGATGTTGTCCTACTCCGACACCAAGGTCAGCTTGGCCGCGACCGCCGCACTGGGTATCGCAACCCAGGCGTGCCAGGCCGGCGGCGTCCGGCAGAACGGCACCACCGGACCGACCGGCTACATCTACTTCGGCACCGACACCCCCGCCAAGTTCATCGAGGCGCATTTCTACACTCCCAACGCCGACCCCACCGTGGTGCAAACCGTCGCCGCCCTGCGCAACCGGGACCCGTGCGGTGACATCCTCTCCTACAAGGCAGCTGTGGCCACCAACCTGGCCAACATCAGCAAAATCAAAGTTCCGGTCCTCGTGCTGATCGGCAGCAACGACGCCATCTATCCCACCCCGGCCACCACCCAGGCCGGTCTGTTCACCGGTACCACCGACGTCACCGCCGCAGCCAGCTATCAGACCCAAATGCGAGTCGGTGCCCTACTGATACTGATGGCTGCCGACATCTGGCTGTGGAGCAGACGCCGACGCGTAGGTCAGCCTTCGCAAAACGAGCACTGTCGGGATGATTCGACGCAGCGGACCGGCACTACCGAATAGCCCGACCGCTGAACAATACAAATAGCTGAACAAAATTCACTGAGTTGCAGGTCGGTACCCAACAGCAAACGAAAGGCCATTCATGAGCAAGGTGTGGTTCATCACCGGGGCGTCCAAAGGTTTCGGTCGGGAATGGGCAGAGGCCGCCCTCGAGCGCGGTGATCAGGTCGCAGCCACCGCGCGGCAGCTCGACACCTTGGATGCGCTCGTGGACAAGTACGGAGACGCCGTCCTCCCGACCCGACTGGATGTCACCGATCGGGCCGCGGACTTCGCCGCCGTCGCCCAATCCGCCGAGTACTTCGGGCGGCTCGATGTGGTGGTCAACAATGCCGGCTACGGCCACTTCGGCATGATCGAGGAGTTGACCGAAGACGACACCCGGGCTCAGCTGGAGACCAACCTCTTTGGTGCCCTGTGGGTCACCCAGGCGGCGCTGCCGATCATGCGGAACCAGGGCTCGGGACACATCGTCCAGGTGTCGAGCATCGGTGGTATCAGCGCATTTCCGACCGTCGGCGCGTATCACGCCTCGAAGTGGGCGTTGGAAGGTTTCAGCCAAGCGTTATCGCAGGAAGTCGCCGGCTTCGGGATCAAGGTGACTCTGATCGAGCCCGGCGGGTACTCCACCGACTGGTCTGGTCCCTCGGCCAGGCGAAGCCACGAAATTCCGGCCTACGACGATGTACGGGAGGTTGCCAAGCACCGGCCCTCCGCGGCCGCTCCAGGCGACCCGGTCGCCACCCGCGCCGCCATCCTGAAGGTGGTCGATGCGCAGGAACCACCGCTACGGATCTTCTTCGGCAAAACTCCGCTGGAGATCGCCACCAAGGACTACCAGTCCCGATTGGCGACCTGGAGCCAGTGGCAGCCGGTGTCGGTCGAGGCATACGGGGGTTGAAAATTCGGCCCTACCGCCGGGCATCGCGGGGGTCAGTGTGATTGTTCGGCTGCATGGAACAATTCCGGGAGGACACCGAACCCGAAATGCGCACAGCTCGTTCTTGCGGCTCAGAATTGTAAGGGTGGGCCCATCGTGCACGAAAGTGCCCGGATTGCAGCGGGTCACCAGAAGCTCGCCGACGACCTCAATCGGGGAGCCGCCGCAGTTGGACTGTGGCGACTCCGATACACCCCTTGACGTGACCCAGGCCACCTCTTAGTGTTTGCTGCTAGCGATAACACTCTTTCGGATCCCGGAATAGTGACGTGAAGGGAAGACCGTCAATGACGACGAACCTGCTGAGCATCAACCCGGCTGAGCGGGTAAGTGCCGCCGCACGCCGCAGGTTCACCACCGCACTGGGCGCC
The DNA here is from genome assembly GCA_050999445.1 of Nakamurella sp. GTDB lineage: Bacteria > Actinomycetota > Actinomycetes > Mycobacteriales > Nakamurellaceae > Nakamurella. The sequence continues at coordinate 3,263 of JBPCPG010000281.1, forward strand.
GGTGGGGTGATCAGTGCCCCTGCGGAGTTGCTCACCTATGAGTGCGACGGCCTGACGGGGTATCGGGTGACCCCCAGGCTGGTGTTGCTACCCCGCAGCACGGACGAGGTCGCCGCCGCCGTGAAGATCTGCGCGGCCGAACACATCCCGTTCGTGGCCCGAGGCGCTGGTACCGGCCTGTCCGGCGGTGCGCTGCCGGTTGCCGACGGCATCGTCATCGGGATGTCCCGGATGCGCAGCGTTCTGGCCGTCGATGCGGCAAATGAACGGATGGTGGTGCAGCCCGGCGTCAGCAACGCGCAGATTTCTCGGATCGCTGCTCCGACCGGCATGTATTTCGCGCCCGATCCGTCCAGTCAGATCGTCTGCACCGTTGGCGGCAACGTCGCAGAAAACAGCGGTGGCGCGCACTGCCTGAAATACGGCTTCACCAGCAACCACGTGCTCGGTCTGACGTTGGTCACCCCATCGGGTGCTGTCCTGCATCTGGGCGGGGACAACGCAGACCCGGTCGGGCCTGACCTGCTCGGCCTCATCGTCGGCTCCGAGGGCACGTTGGGCATCGTGACGGAGGTGACCGTGCGGCTGCTGCACCGCGCCGAATCGGTCCGCACCCTGGTCGCCGACTTCCCCACGGTCGAGCACGCCGGCGCCGCGGTCAGCGACCTCATCGCCGCCGGCGTCATCCCGGCCGCGGTCGAAATGCTGGACCACCTCGCCATCCAGGCGTGCGAAAAGGCAACCGGGGCCGGATTTTCACTGGACACGGCGGCCGCGTTGATCGTCGAGCTGGATGGTCCGGACATCGACTGCGCAGCAGATTTCGACACGGCCCACGCCATCTGCCGCCACAACGGGTCAACCCACATCCGGATTCCTGAAACCGCGGACGAGCGGGCCCTGATCTGGAAGGGCCGTAAGTCGGCGTTCGCGGCGATGGGCCGGATCAGCCCCGACTACTTCGTGCAGGACGGGGTCATCCCCCGCACCAAACTGGGTCCGGTCCTTACGCAGATTTCCACAATGGCGATCGACGCCGGCCTGCGAGTGGCGAACGTCTTCCACGCAGGCGACGGAAACCTGCACCCACTGGTGCTCTTCGACGCCGCAATCAGTGGCCAGGCGGAACGAGCCGAGCAGTTGGCGACCGCAATCGTCGAGCTGTGCGTGGCATCCGGCGGGTCGATCAGCGGGGAACACGGAGTCGGCGTCGACAAGGCGTGTTCGATGATGAAGATGTTCACCCCAGAAGACCTGGCCGCGATGAAACGAGTCCGACAAGCGTTCGACCCACAGGACATCTGCAACCCCGGCAAGATCTTTCCCACTCCGCGGCTGTGCGGTGAACTGCCCGGGCCCTACCGGCCGCACCCGCTGGAAGCCGCCGGCATCATCGACCGAGGATGACCCACATGCCTGAACCGCTTTTTATCGACCCCATCACGAAAGGTGTTTCACCCGCCACCCTGTTCACCCCGGCCAGTGTCGAAGAAGCCAGCGAGCTGCTGCACGCCGGGGCATCCCGGCGCGCCACCGTCGCTTTCACCGGCGCCAATACCAAAGCCGACTGGGGAGCGCCGCTGGAAGACACCGACGTGCAGATGTCGACGACCGCTCTCGCAGAGCTGATCAGCTACCACCCCGGCGACATGACCGCCGCCGTCGGTGCCGGCCTGCCGCTGGCCCGTCTGCAACCAATGTTGGCCGAACACGGCCAGTGGCTCGCGCTCGATCCCGCCACCGAAGCGGCCGGTGCCACCCTCGGCGGGTTGCTGGCCACCGGAGACGCCGGGCCACGCCGACTGCGGTACGGCACGATGCGTGACCTCACCATCGGAACAACCCTGGTGCTGGCCGACGGCACTGTTGTGCACAGCGGCAGCCACGTCATCAAGAACGTGGCCGGCTACGACCTGAGCAAATTATTCCTCGGCTCGTTGGGCAGCCTGGGACTGATCGCCGAGATCATCGTGCGCCTGCACCCACGCCCCGCAGCAAGCAGGACCATCATGGCCGCCGCATCAGTCGGTCAAGCACGCGCCGCGACCGCAGAACTGCGCAGCTGCGGGGTGGAACCGGCCGCCATCGAATGGTTCGGCCAGGTGAGCGCCCACCCCCCACGCGGGTCCCTACTGGTGCGACTGGAAGGCGGCCAGGCCGGGGTCGACGCCGGCTCGAGCCGAGTGATCCAGCTGCTCCGCGCGCTCGGCCTCGACGCCGACACGCTGGACGGCGAGGCAGCAGAACAATGGTGGACTCGTTGCGCGCAGGCCGGTCTCGGTGTGCCGGGCGGCTCGGTGGCCCGTATCGGTACGCTTCCGACCAAGCTGGATGAGACGGTGCGAGCCATGGCTGCCGCCGCCGACTCGCACGGCCTTGCGGCCACCCTGACCAGCAGCACCGCATTGGGTCTGCACATCGCGACGCTCACTGGTGACCCCGCTGCGCAGGCGGCGGTACTACTGCAGTGGCGCACTGCGGTGCAACATCTGGGCGGCACCCTCACCCTGCGACGGCGCCCCCCAGCGGTCACCGCCGCCGTCGATGCCTATGGACAAACGCCATCGTCGGTGGCGTATCTCCGCGCGGTGAAGAACCAACTCGACCCCGACCACCGCTGCTCACCCGGCCGCTTCCCCGCCTGGACCTAGCGGAACCAGACCGCCGCGCTCCTGGTCCGCTTCCGTAGAAGACTCGATCCATCGACCACCGTGAGGAAGACCCACTGTGACGCAACCGGTTCCACTGCCCAATCCGACCCGACGCGCCGATCCGGGCGAAGCCGAAGCCGACAACGTGCTGCATGTCCATGACGGCGGCGGCAACGGTGTATTCGATGCCTTTCACCCCCCGGCGGATGATTTGATCTCCGACTGCGTGCACTGCGGCTTCTGCCTGCCCAGCTGCCCTACCTATGCCCTGTGGGGGGAGGAAATGGATTCCCCCCGCGGACGGATCTACCTGATGAAAGCCGGCAAAGAAGGCACCGTGCCGATGGACGACACCTTCGTCGGCCACTTCGACGCCTGTTTGGGGTGCATGGCCTGCGTCACGTCGTGTCCCAGTGGTGTGCAGTACGACAAACTGCTGGAAGCGGTCCGCCCGCAATTGGAGCGAAATCATTCGCGCAGCCGCGCTGACAAGTATTTCCGCGAGGCCATCTTCGCGTTGATGCCCTACCCGAATCGGTTGCGCGCCGCCGCCTTCCTGGGCACGCTCTACCAACGCTTGTTCCGCAAACAGCTGCGAAGAAGTGGTCTGCTCAAACGGCTGCCGGCCCGGTTGCAAGCCATGGAAGCGCTACTGCCGCCGATGCGGCTGCGGGACATCACCCACCGCCTCGCGGCACACACTCCCGCAGTCGGGACCGTCCGGCACCGGGTGGTGATGCTCACCGGCTGCGCGCAGCAGGTGTTCTTCTCCGACGTCAACGACGCCACCGCCAGGGTGCTTGCCGCCGAGGGCTGCGACGTGCTGGCCCCCGTCGACCAGAAGTGTTGCGGCGCACTGTCCATCCACGCCGGCCGTGAACCCGAGGCGCTCGTTCGTGCCAGAGCGCTGATCGACAACTTTTCCGCGCTCGACGTCGACAGCATCGTGGTCAACGTGGCCGGCTGCGGCTCCACCCTCAAGGAATACGGCACTCTGCTCCGCGATGACCCGCAATACGCGGAACCAGCCAGACTGTTCTGCGCCAAGGTCAAGGACATCTCGGAGCTGCTCGACGAACTCGGTCCCGTCGCCCCCCGTCACCCACTCCGTGCCCGAGTGGCGTACCACGACGCGTGCCACCTCGCCCACGCGCAGAGAATCCGGTCCCAGCCCCGCGCCGTGCTGCGCACAATTCCCGGCGTCGAGGTGCTGGACATCCCGGAATGGGAACTGTGCTGCGGCTCCGCCGGAATCTACAACCTCGTCGAACCCGAACCCGCCGAAGAACTGGGCCGTCGAAAAGTTGAGCAGATCCTCTCTACCAGACCCGATGTCATCGCCACCGCCAACCCTGGGTGTCTGCTCCAGATCCGCCGCTACCTGGAGGATCCGGTGCCGCTCTATCACCCGGTGCAGCTACTGGACTTCTCCATCCGCGGCGTCAACCCCTTCGAGATTGAACCGCCAGCCGGTCTGCGCTGACCGATTGTTTGCCTGGCGTCCATTCATTGCACGCGCATCCCACCTGTGTTTTGCATCGGTCGAGGGAGCCCACGCCATGTTCACGCAGAACTACGACCCGATCGGCCATTCACTGGGCCTGTCCGCCATCTTCGCAGTACTTCCGCTGTTGGTGATCTTTCTACTACTGGGAGTGCTGAGGATGCGCGCCCAGTGGGCAGCGCTGATCGCTCTGGCTGTGTCGATCATCGTGGCGGTCGCCGTCTACTCGATGCCGGTCGGGCAAACCCTGTCCGCCGCCGGTGAAGGCGCCGCCTTCGGAATCTTCCCGATCATGTGGATCGTCGTCAACGCGATCTGGCTGTACACCATGACCGTCGGCACGGGTCACTTCGACGTCCTCCGCCGTTCCTTCGGAGCGATCTCCGAAGATCAACGGGTTCAAGCCATCATCATTGCGTTCTGCTTCGGTGCCCTGCTGGAAGCCCTCGCCGGATTCGGCACCCCCGTCGCGATCACCTCCGTCATGCTCATCGCACTCGGCTTCTCCAAACTCAAGGCAGCCGCCGTCGCCCTCGTCGCCAACACCGCTCCGGTCGCATTCGGTGCCTTGGCCGTGCCGATCACCACCCTGGCGAAGATCACCGGTCTCCCCGAACACGACCTGGCCTCCACCGTCGGCCGCCAAACGCCAGTGCTGGCGTTGATCGTGCCGTTGGCATTGGTGTTCATGGTCGACGGACGCCGCGGCGTCAAACAGACCTGGCTGCCTGCTCTGCTGTCCGGAGTCGTCTTCGCCATCCTGCAGTTCCTGTGCTCCAATTACGTCTCCATTCCCCTCACCGACATCATCGCCGCTCTCGGCGCCGCTCTGTCCATCGTGATGCTCTTGCGGTTCTGGCAGCCCGCAGAGATTCTCCGCGTGACGGCGCTGTCGGAAACCGATGTGCAGACACGCATCACCGCAGCCAAAGCCTCCGCGCACGCTGTTGAACTCGGGGCCGGTCGTAGCGCTGGAAATATCGCCACCGCCGCCGTGGGCGCCACCGGAGCACACCTGCCAGAGAACGGTTCCGTGGCCGCCGGTGGTATCGCCACGGACCGCCGAACCCGGACCGGCAAGCACCAAGGGACGGACCGAGATCTTGATGGTTCTCGGTCAACAGCCGCACTCGGCTCCGCACCGGACGCGGGGCTGGCGACCCGCGACAACCGGGCCGACGTCCTTCGGGCCTACGCGCCGTACCTCATCGTCATCGCCGTGTTCTCGCTCGCTCAACTTGCCGCTGTCAAGCGGGCGCTCCTCACCGGATCGACCAGCTTCGCGTGGCCCGGCCTACACATCGCGTCGCCGAACGGCAAGACCCCGTCGGCGGCGACGTTCGCGTTCGCCTTCCTGAATTCCGGCGGAACTTTGCTGCTGATCGCCGGCGCCCTGAGCATGCTTGCGCTGATGGTCTCGCCGCTGCAGGCACTTCGGGACTACGCGCAGACCCTCATCCAACTCAAATGGGCCATCCTGACCGTCGCTGCGGTGCTGGCGCTGGCGTATGTCATGAACCTGTCCGGACAGACCGTCACCATCGGCACCTGGATGGCGGAAGCCGGGGGAATTTTCGCGCTGTTGTCGCCCATTCTGGGTTGGCTGGGTGTCGCCGTCACCGGATCCGACACCTCCTCCAACGCCCTGTTCGGCTCACTGCAGGTCGCCGCCGCACACAGCGCCAAACTGTCGCCGGTCCTGTTGGCAGCAGCGAACAGCTCCGGCGGCGTACTGGGCAAGATGATCTCCCCGCAGAACCTGGCGATCGCCGCCGCTTCGGTGGGCATGGCCGGCGAAGAAGGCATTCTGTTCCGCAAGGTCCTGCCCTGGACCCTCGGGTTCCTGGGTTTCATGTGCGTGGTGATCTACTTGCAATCCACACCGGTGCTGTCCTGGATGCTTCATTAGTAGAAGGACCGGATCCCGGCGGCGCATCGTGATCAACAACAGAGATTGCCTGGCGTTTCAACGGATTGCCACCGACGCGCCGCCGAGCGTCGAAGCGCCCCGCGCCCTGCCAGGTTCAAAAAGCCCTACTCGGTCGGAGTGCACAGCAGGTGGCACATTGTTCCTGGGTGGTGTTTTCCGGTGAAGTCACGGGTAGGTGTATCAATGAGTGATATTTGGCGCCGGCGAGTGCCGTCGGCGCAGAACTGGAAGGAGCTCAAATGAAAGGTCTTCGCATCACAGCCGCTCGCGTTATGGCTATCGCGGGCGTCTGCGGACTGATGTTGGTCGGCGTGGTGTCTCCAGCCTCCGCGACCACCACGAGCCTCAGCGCCTCGGGTAACGGATCTTCGGAGGTCCCGCCGGCCGTCGCCACCGACACTGTGGCAGCAACTGTGGATGTCGATCCTCAAGCCGGGACCATCACGTACACAGTGTCCTTCCAGGGCACCGAGCCGGTGGTGGCCGGTCACATCCACAAGGGTGCGGTGGGCGTCAGCGGTCCGGTGGTCGTCACGTTCGACTCCGCGGCGATCAACGCCGCCGGAAGCGCGACGGTGAAGGTCGACAAGTCCCTTGCCGCGGCGATAGTGGCTGACCCAGCCGGCTACTACGTCAACGTGCACACCAAATCCCACCCGTCGGGGGCCGCCCGAGGCCAACTGGCCGCCGGGAGTGGGGCCGCACCGACGGCTGTCAACGCCGGGAGTGGAGGACAGTTCGCAGCAGCGCAGAGCGGGTTCGGCGGACCGATCCTCGCGCTGCTCATCGGATCGGTGCTCGTCGTGGTTGCAGCGGCCGGTGTCTTCACCGTCCGCAAGCGGAGCGTCTGACGAAGTAAGTGTCGTCCAATAAACAACTCGCGGAGCGGCGGCGGAACTCCTTCCGACGCCGCTCCCAGTTGTCGCACAACTTGACTCCTTGGCTCTGTCTGCTCGTCGCCGGGGTACTGGTGATGGTCTTCGCGATGATTACGCTGTTGTCCACCTCAGCGGCCAAGAGCGACGCGGCTGAAACCGAGGGAAAGTACTTTTCTTCAATGGTGGCCTCCACCCCCGGAGCACCGGCAGTGGAACCCGGTCTGCCGAATTCTGTGATCGTCCGGAGAGATTCCAAGAGCATCCCGGCCACTGGCATTGACAGAACGACAGGCTTGCAATCCACCCGGCCATCCGCCACCAGTGTCTCAGCGGGGATCGCGAAACGGAGTTCGGGCCGCCCGGCAATTCCACGACAACCGGCGGGCCAGACCCGGTCTGTTCCGTTGTCGATCGAACTGGGCGGTTCCCGGACGCCGATTCGCATCGTGCCTATCGGGATCTCGGCGGCAGGGGCCCTAGAGCCACCTTCGGAAATTTACACCGCCGGATGGTGGGTATCCGGGCCCCGTCCTGGCGCCCCGGGCCGGGCGATCATCACCGGGCACATTGATTCGACCGCCGGGCTTGGCGCCTTCGCTGCACTTG
>JBPCPG010000313.1:0-6158 GCA_050999445.1 Nakamurella sp.
CACAGAGAATGGCGCCGCCTCGGTTTCGCCCACACCGCATTGGCCCTGCTCGGCGGGGTGTCCCGGCCGGGCCCAGTGCGATGGATCAATGCGAGAGCATCTTGGCAATCATCCTGGCCTTGATGAGCTCGGTGATGGCCTGCGTCGGACGACCGCTGACGATGTTGTGCTCGGCATCGGAGGTCAACGACGCGGTCGCACTCATCGCGGCTGAACCGCCGGCGACGATCGCACTCTGTGCGAGGTCCCGAACCACAGAGACCAACGCGTCCTGTTGGGCGAAGCTGAACTTCTTACCGTCGGACATGGCCTCGGCGATGGACTTCAGCCGGTCCAGCAGTTGATCGGGGTTTCTCGCCGAGCCGTTGGCGGCCCAATATCGTTGCGAGATCACCACATCGAGCGCGTGCACCACACGGGATGCCCCGCTCTTGTATTCGAGTTGGTTGCGGAGCGCCTGGAGTCGATTGCGTTCCGGGTCGGTGCGCAGGCCCCAGCCGTACGGGAACAGCGGGTCATAGTTCTTGTCTCCCACGTTCATCGGCAGCTGACTTTCGGCCTTCACCCACGTCACCGGCAACCGGCCGGAGAACGATCGATTTCCGAAGAGAACATCGGCAACTCCGGCGCCCTCGGTTCCAGGTAGCCAGGAGGCCACCACTGCGGCCGCATTCGGCACGATGCCGGTCAGGTCCAGCGGTCGCCCTGAGACATCGAGCACCACGCATTTCATTGCGCCGCAGACCTTGTCGACGGCATCCCGGTCGGCCACGCTGAGCTGCAGGGTATGCCCGTTCACTCCGACGTCGCCCATGCCCTCGGCATAGGGAGTGTCGCCGACTGCGACGATCCCGACATTCGACCCGGCGGTGGAGGCGGCCGCTGTCGCCGAATACGTGACGGTTGCGTGCGGAGCCACCTGTTTGATCCCGGCGAGAATCGAGGTGCCACCGGGGATATCGCCGCTCTGCCCCTGCCAGGTGAGGGTCCAGCCGCCGGTTTGATTACCGACGTTGTCGGCAGCGGATCCGGCGACATAGATCTTTGCGTTCTTCGACAGTGGCAGCAGGTTCCCGCTGTTCTTGAGAAGGACCTGCGACTCGGCCGCGGCTTTGCGGGCCACCGCCCGGTGGGCCGGCGAACCAATTGTCGATGCGTTGGATCGGTCCGCGAACGGGTGGTCGAACAGCCCCAAGGCGAATTTCTGGGTCAGGATACGAGCGACCGCATCATCGATCCTGGCCGTCGAGACGTCGCCGCTGGCGTTGAGAGCCGTCAGATCGGTGATGAATTTCGAATAGTCGTTCGGCACCATGATCATGTCCAGGCCGGCGTTGATGCCGATCTTGACATCGTTCTGGTAATCCGGGCTGATCTGGTCGATCGCGGCGTAGTCGCTGATGACAAAGCCCTTGAAGCCCAGCTGATTCTTCAGCACATCGGTGATCAGGTCGCCGCGGGCGTGCATCTTGATCGGGGCGGTGTCCTTGCCCAGGATCTGCAGACTCGAATACGACGGCATCACCGATCCGACACCCTTGTCGACCGCGGTCTTGAACGGCGCCAGGTACAGCGCATCCACCTGTGCCTGGGCGGCGTAGGTGACGCCCTGATCGATCTTGTAGTTGCTGCTGGTGGAGGAGCCGTACTTGGTACCGCCATCGCCCAGGAAGTGTTTGGCCGTGGCCAGCACGCTGGTCTTCTTGGCGAGTTGGCCGTTCCCCTGGAGCCCGTCGATCACCGTTTCCATCTGGCTGACCAGCGACGGGTCCTCGCCGAACGACTCGTAGCTACGGCCCCAGCGTTCGTCCCGGGTGACGCAGACACACGGCGCGAACGCCCAGGGAATGCCGGTGGCCCTGGTCTCGGTGGCGGTGATCACGCCCTCCTGCTGGGCCAGCGCCGGGTCGCGGGTCGCGCCGATGCCGATGTTGTGCGGGAAGATCGTCGCTCCGGCCAGGTTGTTGTCGCCGTGCACCGAGTCGATGCCGTAGATCATCGGGATCTGCAGCGAGGTGCTCAGTGCCTGCGCCTGGTAGCCGTCCACCATGTCGGCCCACGCCGCCGCGGTGTTGGGAGTGGGCACCGAGCCGCCGCCGGAGAGCAGCGAACCCAGCTTGTACTTGGCGATGTCCGTGCCGTCGCCCACGGCAGCCCGCTCGGCCTGGGTCATCTGACCGACCTTGTCGGCCAACGACATGCGCTTCACCAGGTCGGCCACCCTGGCCGCTACCGGCAGCTTCCTGTTCAGATACGGCAGCCCGTGCGCGTTGATCACCACTACCGGCGATGGCCCGACCAGGATGGCATCGGCGGAGGTCAGGGTGACCGGAATGGTCCTCGACTCCCCGGCCGGGGTGCCTGCGATCGTCGGGACAGCAATGCTCTCGACCGTGGCAGCCGTACTGCCGGCCGGAAATGTGACCGACCCGGTCGCGGCGGTGAAATCGGTTCCGGCGACGGCCGTGCCGCCGCCGAGACGGTATCCCACCGTCACCGGCGCGCTCAGTGAGACGCCAGGCGCCAGGCGCAGTTTCACCCCGACCGAGGCACTCTGCCCGGCGTTCACCAGATAGGTGCTGTTCACTGCGGAGAACGTTGCGGCCGAATGCCCGTACACGGCGAAATCATCGAACACGAGATGGCCGGTGGCGCCTCCGGGCAGATTGACGGCGAAGCCCCACATGGACGTCAGGTTGAGTACACCATCCGATGGAGCACCGGGCGGCTGGTAGTCGGTCCGCTTGACCATGCCGGCGAATGGTTCCTGGACCTGATGCCAGCCGGCAACGGTGTCGGTGAAGAATCCCTGCCACAGTTCGGAACTGCCGGCGTTGCTGCCGCCGTCCTTTACCTCGTACTCGACTTTCTGCCCCGAACCGGTGCCCTTGACCCAGAAGCTGAAGCCGCCGTACATGCTCCAGTCCTGCGCGGCCGCGAGGTCGTCGCTGAATCCGCCGTAGCCGCCCACGGTGTACGGAACGTCCAACGCGTGGTTGGCCGCGGCGGTGCCCGGAAGGTCGGTGGCGGCGGCGATGGTGAGTTTCGGCGTACTGGCGGCATCGGCGCCGAAGCCGAACAGACCCGGGCCGGTGGTGCCGATCGGCACCGAACCCTCGAAATTTTCGATCAGCGGCAACGGCCCCGAAACAGCCGCGGCAGGCTCCGCCGTCGCGATCGAGACGAGGGAAAGCACGAGGGCAGCGGAACTGAGTGCCGCCACCTTTCGGCGCACTTTTCCGCTGGCCCGGTAGTGGTGGGGATGGTCCTTGTGCATCGACGACGCACCTCTCTGTGCGGTTCCGGAACGCCACGGCGAGTGTGGTGACGCTCACTGGCACGAGGGAGCGTAGCCATACCGCTACGCCGGGTCAATCAGTTGCTGTCGCCCGACTCGGACATCCGTGACGGATGCGCGGCCAGGACGTCATCGCACTCCTGCAGGGCGCGCCGAATTGCCTCGGGCGGAACCGGCCTGCTGAACAGGTAACCCTGGGCATAGTCGCAATGCAGCGCAGCCAGAGCGGCGTACTGCGAGAGGGTTTCGACGCCTTCGGCGACGCAGATGGCGCCGACCGCGTGGGCCAGTCCGATCACGCTGGCGACGATCGCACCGTCATCTTCGTGCAGGCCCAGCCCGGCCACGAATTGCCGGTCGGCCTTCAACGCCGCGGCCGTATAGCGCTTGAGGTAGAGCAGTGAGCTGTATCCGGTCCCGAAGTCATCGATCGCTACCGACACTCCCAGGGCTCTGATCCGGTTGAAGACGGTCCTGGCCAGCTCGGCGTCCTCCAGGACTGCTGACTCGGTCACTTCCACCCACAGCCGTTCGGCCGGCAATCCCGACTCCTGGATTGTCCGTTCGATCGTGTCGATGATGTCCGGATGGCCTACCTGGCGCGCCGAGAGATTCACGGCCATCTGGAGATCCAGCCCTTGCGCCGCCCACTCCGCACCCTGGCGGCAGGCTTCCTGGAGCACCCAGGCGCCGAGCGGAATGATGATCCCGGTCGCTTCCGCCGCCGGAATGAAGGAGTCGGGCATCCTTGTCCCCTCGGGGTGGTTCCAGCGGATCAGTGCTTCCACTCCGATGACGGTGCCGGCAGCCAGATCAACCACCGGCTGGTAGTGCAGCGCAAATTCGTTTCGGTCCAGGCCCTCCAACAATTCCGCCTCGATACGCACCCGGGCGGCGACGTCCGCACGGAGTTCGTCGGTGAACATCCGGGTCAGTCCGCGGCCATGGCTTTTCGCGTAGTACATCGCCGCGTCGGCGTCCAGCAGCAGGTCGTCCACCTGTTGTGGTGCGCGTCCGACCGCGATGCCGATGCTGACCGTCACGGTCACGGTTCGACCCTTGAGAACAAATGGCGCCGCCATTGACTCCACGACCCGTTGCGCGAGCAGTTGAGCCTCAGCGGCAACGCCGATACTGGGCCACACCACGACGAATTCGTCACCGGCGAAACGAGCGACGGTGTCCCCGGACCGGACGTGCTGGCGCAGACGGTCGGCGACCCCGCGGAGCAGTTCGTCTCCGACGGAGTGCCCGAGGCTGTCGTTGATCCGCTTGAACTGGTCGATGTCCAAGAAGGCGACAGCTACGTTCTGGTCGCTGCGTTCGGTCATCGCCAGGGCCTGGGCAACCCGGTCGTTCAACAATTGGCGGTTCGGCAGATCGGTCAGGGCGTCGTGCAGCGTGAGGTGCGCCAACGCCTGCTGGGCCTTTTTCATCGTGCTGAGATCGACATGGCTCAGGACGGCGCCGGACTCGGGCAGAGCGTTGGCCCGCAGACTGAACCAGCGATCCTCGGTCGGGCTGTGACAGGGATAATCGGCCTCGAATCGGGCGATGTCTCCGGCCAGCAGCCGATGGAGGTCCGTTGCCACTCCCTGGGCGATCCGCGCATCGGAACCACCTGCCGCACGGCACACTTCGAGGTAGTTCCGTCCGAGTCCGGACAGATTCGGGTCACCGCCGTTGTGAACACAGAAGTCGCGCCAGGCCCTGTTGACGGCGATGATGGTGCCGTCGCGGTTGACCGCGCAGGTGGCCGAATCCATGGCGTCGAGCAAGCTCAGTGCCAGTCGCTCGTATCGGTGCGCACGATTCTCGGCTCCGCGCCGCTCCGCGGCGAACAGCACGGCGGTGGCCACTGCCCTGGCGTCCTGCACCCCTTTCACCAGATAGTCCTCGGCACCTTCGGACAGGGCACGCAGGGCCAGATCCCGATCATGTCGCCCGGTCATCACCACCACCGCGATATCGGGTCGAACGCTCAGGACGGCACTCAAGGCTTCCAGGCCCTGGGCATCGGGCAGCGAGAGGTCGGTGATTGCGATGTCCAGCGGATGCGCCAACAGCGGAACAGCTTCGGCAAGGGTCGCCGTGACCTCGACGATCGCTTCCGGGAGTTCGTCCGTCAGAATGTCGAGCAGCAGTTCGGCGTCCGCGCGCGAGTCCTCGATGAGCAGGATCCGCAGCGGACGCTGGCCGTCAGCCGCAAGGAACTGCCCTGACTCCCCTGCCAACGCCGCCCTCATGCGGGATCGACTTCTACGGCCGGCAGCCCCTCGCCGGCCCCGTTGCCCGTCATCGGGGCGGCAGCCGGACGACGCCGAACCAGAAGTCCTCGATCGACTGCACGATGCGTGTGAACTGCCCGACGTCGGCCGGTTTGGTCAGGTAGCAATTGGCCCCGAGATCGTAACTTCTGAGCACGTCGGCCTCGGCTCCGGATGTCGTCAATACCGCCACCGGAATTCGTCGAAGCTCACTGTCCGCCTTGAGAATCTTCAGCACGTCATGACCACTTCGCTTCGGCAGATTCAAATCCAGAATGATCAGGTCCGGCCGAACGGCATCTTCAAAACCGTTGCCACGGCGCAGGTAAGCGATCGCGGCGGCACCGTCGCGCATCGTATGGACCTCGTTGACGAACTTCGCCTCCTCCAGTGCCTCCAGCGTCAGTTCGATGTCTGCGAGACTGTCCTCCACCAACAGGATCTGGATCAGCGATGGGTCAGCCATCGTCGGCCGCATGTGGTGATGCCGCCGGCAGCGTGCAGCAGAATCTGGCGCCCCCCAGATCCGAATCCTCGATCCAGATGCGGCCGTTGTGCAATTCGACGATCTGCTGGGCGATTGCCAGTCCGAT
>JBPCPG010000378.1:0-5194 GCA_050999445.1 Nakamurella sp.
TTCCCAGCCGTCGATTGGATTTCGAACTGGAGTTGGGGGTGTGGGTGGGTACCGGAACCGAGCAGGGGAGCCCGGTGTCGATCGGTCGGGCCGCTGAGCATGTCGCCGGATACTGCCTGCTCAACGACTGGTCCACCAGGGACGTGCAGTCCTGGGAATACCAGCCGCTCGGACCATTTCTGGCGAAGAATTTCGCCACCACCGTATCCACCTGGGTGATCACTCCGGAAGCGTTGGCGCCCTTCCGCGCAGCCATGGCGACTCGACCGGTGGGGGATCCCGCGCCGCTGCCGTATCTGGACGATACCGACGATCAGCGAATCGGGGGTTTGGGTTTGGAGCTCGAGGTACTGCTCAGCACGTCCACGATGCGGGCCGACGGAGTTCCGCCACACCGGCTGGCGCTCAGTTCCACCGAGCACATGTACTGGAGCGTCGCACAACTCCTCACTCACCATGTGAGCGGCGGATGCAACCTGCGTCCGGGTGACCTCCTGGGGACGGGAACTATTTCCGGCCCGACCGACGACGGGCGCGGGTCGCTGCTGGAACTCACCCACGGTGGCCGCGACTCGATCAGCCTGCCGACGGGGGAGATTCGGACCTTCCTCGAGGACGGTGACGAAGTTCTGCTGCGGGCCAGGGCCAACAGGGCCGGCGCGGTCTCGATCGGGTTCGGCGAGTGTCGGGCCGTTGTTCTGCCTGCGTTGCCTGCCGGCCCGTCGACCGGATGAACAGCCCGTTCCGGGCCCACTTGTGATCGTCCTGCTCGGAGCCGGCCTCAGCTCGTGGCGGCGATTTCGTCTGGACGGTCGGTGACAAGCCGGCTCACCAGATCCTTGGCATGCTGCGTGTACGCCAGGAGCGCGGTCTCGGCCGCGGGTGTGTCGTTCTTCTCGAGTGCCTCGACGATCGCACTGCGCTCGGCCTTGAGGACCCCGGCGACATTCACCCAGGCCGACGGTGGTCGCGTGGCCACCTTTTCCGCCAGGGTGATGTGCGAGTCGATCAGGAACCCGGAGAGATTGATCAGCAGAGCATTGTGCGAAATGCCGACCAGTGCCCGCAAGAATGCTGACAGCGCGCCCGAGAAGTCCGGTTCCGTGGCCCCCGGTTCGAATCTGTCCGCGGCGGCGCGGAGGGTGCTGAGATCATCCGGGGTGGCATTGGCTGCAGCCAGCTGCAACGCTTTGATGTACAACGCTTCCGAGACCTCCAAAATGCTGAGCAGATCAACGTTCTCCAGTTGCACCACCGCCTTCATCGCGGAGGTGAGGAGCTTCCCCGGCTCCGCGATGACGAACGCCCCGGAGCCGTGCCGTACCTCGATCAAACTCATCGCACCCAATGCGCCCAATGCCTCTCGCACTGTCGGCGTACTGACGGCGTAGTGGGCGGCGAGTTCTTTCTCAGAGGGCAGCCGGGTTCCTCGGGGCAGACGTCCGGACAGAATCTGCAGTCGGAGGTCCGCCGAGATCTGATCGCTGGCCCGCGTTCGGTCCCGATGAAACGGCGCACCGGTCATCACCTCGTGCATCGAATCTCCTCGGCGGTCGTGCGTAGGGGCCCCGGTGTGTGGTCGCGCCTCCCCGCGAGCCTTGCGGGAGTTTCGGCGTAAGCCTGGGAGCTTCGGGTGGGCAGCCAGCATCGCATGCGCAACCCCTCGCTGGTGCCTTCCCGTCCTTCCAAAGAAATTCTTCCCGGTCACTTGATATCAAGTTACCAGATGACTATGGTCACAGCAGGCGAGACCGATCACCGGTGCTCACTCGACAGCACAGCCGGGACCCCGGCCGGCCGGTTTCCGAGCGTCGGTTGCGACCCGACATGGGCGTGCATGCCGAAGGTCCGCCGGCGCCTTGCAGTTCTGCTCAATTCCCGACTGTGCCGGTTGTCATCAAGGAAAGGAACTTCATGTCTAGTTGGAAGCGATACGTGGTCGGAGCAAATACCGACGGCAAGTCGGCGGTGCTCGACACCGAACAGACCAACGTGCAATCCAAAGAGGGATTCTTCTGGCGTGCCACGTTGTGGGGGACCAAGGAAACTCCGGTGGACAACAGCATCGAGGGTGACCGCGCCCTGGATGTCACCACCCGAGAACCGTTTGCGGGCGGCATGCTGGTCCGCGCGCTGGAGATCCCACCTGATCATGACAATGCCGAGGAGCACCGGAAGGCTTTCGCCGAACTGAACGCGGAGATCGGCCAGAAGATCGATGCCACCGAGGAGGAGAGCGCGCGGCACCCGACGATGCACCGTACCGACACGCTGGACGCCATCACCTGTGTCATCGGTGAGATCTACCTCGTCACGGACGTGGAAGAAGTCCTGATGACGCCGGGTGACACTGTCATCATTCGCGGCACCAACCACGCCTGGAGCAACAGGTCCGATGCTCCCTGCCTACTCGTCGGATCGATGATCGACGCTCTTCCGAATGCGTCTGCGACCTGACGCCACTTCCGGACGTTGGTCACCGGAGCACTCCACCTGCGCGGGCCAGACCGTCGGTGAAGGCCCACCGCCGCGCCTCGACGCAGGCACTTCCCAAGCCGATCACCAGACCAGGAGATTCGAACATGAGAACCAGAACACATCGTGGTGTTGCCTGGGCGGCCACGGCAGTCGCGGTCACGCTCTTGTCGGCGTGCGGCTCCAGCTCCACGCCGGCATCACCCGTCGGCAGCAGCAGCACCAGCCTGCGCACACCAGCCCTCGGTAGCAGCGCAGCAGCACCGGGCAGCGGCGGAACGGGCGCCGCGGGCCCGAAGACAGACGTGACCGTGGCAGTCGGCGGAGGCACGTATCTCGTCAGCCTCTCCACTCCGTTCTTTGCCGCCGACGGTCTGAACGTCGTGAAGCAGACCGTCGCTTCGGGTGCCGCGGCGATTCCACTGCTACTGAACGGGCAGATCCAATTCACCGCGGCCGACTCGGTGGGCGCGCTGACGGCCATATCCAAAGGCGTCCCGCTTGTCATCGTGGCGATGGCGGCCACCAGTGGCTCGACGGCGAAGAATGACGCCACCGGAGTGCTGGTGAAATCCGGCGGTGGAATCAATTCGGCGAAAGACCTGTCCGGTCGGAAGGTTGCGGTCAACGGAATCGGGAACACGTCTCAATTGAGCGCTGCGGCTGCGATCGACAAACTCGGCGGCGACTCGACCAAGGTGCATTTCGTCGAAATACCACCACCGACGATGGCCGCCGGAGTTGCCGGTGGACTCGTCGATGCGGCCGTTCTCAGCGAACCGGCGATCACCCAGGGAAAGTCGAAGGGTCTGCGTTCCCTCTTTTCGCCGATGGCCGAGGCGCTGCCATCGGTTCCATTGTTCGTGTACATCACCAGCAAGCAGTACCTGGCTCAACATCCGGATGTGGTCAAGAAGTTCGCCGAATCCATGTCCAAGGCGAACGCCTACGAATCGCAGCATCCCGACGTCGTCCGGGCTTTCGCCGCCAAGGTTCTCACATTGACACCAGCAGATGCCGCTGCGATAACTCTTCCGGCATTCGTCCCGGCCACCATTGGAAAACCGGCCATGGATCAGGTGCAGCAGTTGATGCTCAAGTACAAGATAATCAAGGCACCGGTCAATCTCGACACAGCTCTCTACGCGCCGTGATCCAGTTGAGCGGCAGCGAAGCAGGGCTGCAGGGCGTGCACTTCACCGGTGTGCACCACGTGAGGATTCCGGTCAGGGAGCTCGGCAGGAATGTCGACTGGTACGAGGTTTGTCTGGACGCCGAGCGAGTGGCTCGCTTCGACCATCACGACTCCGACGGCGCTGTCTTCGCAGTTGTGCTGGAGCTACCGGGAGCCGGTCCGATGGTCGAGTTGCGGATCGATCCCGCGGCGGCGTCGGGAGCCGCTGGCTATCGGCCGGTCGCCTTCGGAGTGGGGGACCGGGCCGGGCTCGACCGATGGGTGGCCCACTTCGACGGCCACCACATCGAGCATTCTGAAGTCACTCGCCGCCGGATCGCTCATTCCGTCGACGTCCAGGCGCCCGACGGACTGGTGCTCGGCTTCTACACCGACCCGGTCGGCGGGTTCGCCGGCGTGGAATACGTCGAATAGCACCCCGCGGAAAACAGAGAGGCGAAATGCATGTCGATCACCCTGGACGAAGCGAGGGCCATCATTCACCACGCTCTGGACTTCGCCCGCGCGGAAGAGTTGCCGCCGATGACGCTTGCCGTGCTGGACGCCGGCGGCAATCTGATCGCCTTCGTCCGTCAGGACGGGTCGAGCTTGCTGCGGGAGCGCATTTCGCGAGGAAAAGCCCTCGGCGCGCTCAACATGGGAGTGGGCAGTCGAGCGCTGGCCGCTCGGGCGGAGTCCCACCCGCACTTTTTGAATTCGTTGGTTGCGCTGGCGGAGGGCAACCTGGTCCCAGTTCCGGGGGGCGTGCTGGTGCGACGCGATTCACGTGAGATCGTCGGGGCCGTCGGAGTCAGCGGCCACCTGCCGGACCTGGACGAGGCCATGGCGGTTGCCGGTATCGAAGCGGCTTCGCTGCGGCCCGACCCGGGTGTCTGACGACCGAGAAACGCTATGAACGACCGCCGGCCACCGGCACCGGCGTTCATCAGTACCGCCGCTCGACGGCGACAGCACCAGAAAGGGATTTAAAAGTGGCGCAGAAGAAGAATCTCCTCCGGATGATCGAGAACAAGGTCATTCCGGTTGGTATGCAGTGTTTTACCGGGAACCACGCATTGATCGAGGTACTCGGGCTAACCGGCTTCGACTTCGTCTGGCTGGACAGCGAGCACTGCGCGATCAATCCGCGCGATCTGGAAGACACGATCAGGACAGCCGACGGGGTTGGCCTCATCTCACTTGTTCGGATTCCCGAACCCGACGACTACACCGCGGGCCGCCGGGCGCTGGAAGCAGGCGCAGACGGACTCTTCATACCGATGGTTCGGTCGGCCGCGGATATCCTGGGTGTTCTCGATGCGGTCCTGTACCCACCAACCGGGAACCGGGGAATCTGTCCTGCCTATCGCGCCGCCGGCTACTCAATTCGAGCCTTCGGCGAACATACCGGGTTGAGCGATGCCGGCGTTGTGGTGATACCGCTGATCGAGACGCTGGATGCCCTGGAGAACATCGAGGAGATCTGCGCCCTCGAACGCGTGCGGATCATCGTCTTCGCGGCCGGTGAACTGGCCTTCGCGATGG
>JBPCPG010000384.1:0-3568 GCA_050999445.1 Nakamurella sp.
CGGGCTGTACGCGTTGGAGGGCGTCACGATGGCGATCAACTACGGATTGAACAAGGTCCGGTTCCCGGCGCCGCTGCCCACCGGCAGTTCCGTCCGCGCCACCGCCGTCGTTTCGCAGGTCGACCAGTTACCTGGCGGACTTCAGGTCGTTATGACCGTAACTGTCCTGGCCGACGGAGCAACCAAACCGTGCTGTGTCGCAGAGTCGGTCTCACGTCTGGCGTTTGTCGCGGACTGAGGCGGACAGGAGCGATTCGAGCACGTCTGCAATGGATTCGTTGACCTGGTCGAGCTTGCGGTCGGCGATGATGACGCGGGTGCGTCCCGTCGCATGCAGCGCGAAGACGTCGGCCAGGTCGTTGCGGGTTCCGACGATGGAACCGATGATCGGACTTACCGCCGATCACCAGGTCGAAAATGGGAACGTTGAGGGCGCCGACGCAAGGCGCTCTACTTGCCGCCGACATCGCCCAAGAACTCAGCGAAGCCGCCAACCGGATCCATCACCAATCCAGCGGTCGCATCAGCCAAGCAGAAGCCGCAGGGGCGCTCATCAAGTTCGGCTTGATCAACATGGCAACTGTATACAGGCTCTACCCAGTTGACGGTGTAGTCGAGGTCGGCGCGTTGTTGCCGGGATAGGCGTCGAGATTTCCCGATGATGGTGGTTCTCACGCCTCCCATCCGAAAGACCTCGACATGGCTGACGCTACCTTCGCGACCCCTGACCTGACCACGTTCGCCCGGCTGGACGCGCTTGGTCTAGCGCGGCCGGACAGTTCCTGGAACCGGACCGCGCGGTGCTCGCCTGCCGGGTCTTGGAGCGAGATGACCGCTGCGGGCGCCTGCGGCGGGCAGGGTCGACCTCGAGATTGCACCACCCGGCGGTTGGCGCACGAGCCGTTCGGCTCGCGAGCGACGATTCTGCTGGTCACGGTCCGCTAGCTCATCCCGCCCCGCCGCCATTTCGTACCGATACCTGCCGATCAAGTCAGGGGGCTCGTGGAGTCATCGGGACGGCGATCGATCGATCCTCGGCGCCTTTTGAACAACCAAATGCATCCGGTCAGCACGCTCAGGAAACCAGCTATCAGCTCGGGGATTCGACCGCCAGGTGACGTCAAAGCAAAAACGATCCATAGAACTCCGAGGGCCAGGTAGACGGATCCGAGCCATCGCCTCCAGCCGGACTGCATCGGCGAGCCGGTAGAAGGTGTCATGTCGCCAGATTGCCACAGAGGCGCCGCGGCCCGGCCGGCGCTTCTAGCAGACCTCGGCAGCTTCACATCAGCTGACATCAACCGCATCGGAGTACCCGATAACTACCATTTTCGGGTACAGCTGCTGAGTGCCGGAGGTAGTAGAACCTGCCCACTGCGGCCCTAGGTGTCCAACGAGTACCAGCCTGATGGTTGTCAGAACCAGTGCTCATCCGGCTTGGGGCGGCTGAGGGCAGCGGTGCGGATCAGCGCACGGGCTGGTCGGCCAGAGCCGCCAACTGATCGGCGAGCGCGGCAGGCACGGCCCCGACCAGTCCGGCGCCCAGTCCGAGCAGCCGGCGGCAGCTGCCCAGTTCCACCAGGGCGATCGGCGCTGCGCCGGAGTCGCCGAACCGGTAGGGCGGTCGCGGAGTCGGTAGGAACATCAACCAGTCGACCGCAGGGCTGTTCATAACGTCGGACGTCTGCGGGCACGCAGGGGAAGGTCCGGCTGGCAATTTCGTCCACAGCGTCCTGAGTTGTTGCACCGGAACGGTTCCCGCTCGGGTCAGTTCGCCTTCCTGGTCAGCAGTTGACCGGTAGTAGCAGACGCTGACCGAACCCGAGGACGGCAGGGTGGGTTGGCCGCCCTTGCCGGCCCGCCCGTTCGATGCACCGATCCATATCGCGGGGCTCTTCGCGCCGTCGCCGCAATTGGTCGTCGTCTGCACCTGTCCGAGCACCTGCTTCGTTCTCGACTCGGTGAGCGGAGCGAGGGTTCCGGCGTCCAGGGCAGTGAGCGCTTCTTTGTTTGGATGGCAGCCGTCGCTGGGTAGGCGCGGACGGAGCTTTGTGCCGTCAGCAAGGGTGACCACGAACGGCGGGGCGCCGATGAGGACGGCGTCGCAGATGGCGTCGTTACCCAGCTGCACGTCGGGTTTGGTCAGTCCTGCGACCAGCGCCGCGATGTTCGCCGCCGGCAACGGCAGCACCTGACGGTAGGTCCACATGCCTTGCCCTGCAACGTACTTCTGCGTGTCGACGCACATCACGGCTGCTACCACCGTCGCCGACGGTGGGAGCAGTTGCCACGACGCCGGCCTCGGAACTCCGTCACAGCTCAAGGGCTGCCCTTCGTCCGTCGCCGGGTAGGTCGCGCGGGGGGTCGGCGAGTAGGTCGCGCTCGCCGGCGCCGTCGCGGTTGTAGTTGCCGTCCTGGCATCGGACGCGGTCCCGGTTGCGGTGCTGGACGCAGATTCGGTCGCCGGGGTAGCGGCGCACCCGGCGATGAGCGCTAGTACAGCCGCGGTCAGCGCTATTCGGAAGCGGATCAGTGATCGAGTGCGCACGGCGGTCTCCTCGGCTCTTGCTGGCAACCGTAGGACGTCGGCGACCTCGCCGCAGGTTGCAGCCGCCGGTTGATCAATGTTCGGGCCCCTTCTTGGGGCGCGCGGGGCGCTCAGTAAAGCGTCGTTGTTGATTCCGTCTCGCGGACCTGCACCCACGGTTGCGAGGGAAGACCGACAGCTGCGCTTCTGCACCTCCGGGCGCGACACGATGACTATCTACTCGTTGGGGGGGTGGTGCTGCCCGGCGACCTGGCCGTGGCCCACGCGGTGATGTGCGGCCTGGTGCTGGGCGGTCAGCGGCGGGTGCACTTGGCGAAGGAGAGCGATCCGCGGCGGCGGTCGATTGCGGCGGCGATCTGCGAGACGGGGGGTGCGGACGACCATCTACAACGCCGGCCGCGGCAGCCGCGGCGAACTCGATGCGCGTAGGGCGTGCCTGCACGCGTTGGTCAGCGACGCGGCCGCCATCGGCGCGGCCATGCTCGTGGTCGAGCAGGACGATTCGCTGCTCCGCTGGACAACCAGCGGCTGGTCGAGATCACGCGGGAGGTCGGCATGCAGCTGATGCAGCACGGACGTGATGGTGCCGGCGAAGGGGCGGGTGCCGAAGTGGTGCGGCACCTCGTGTCGGCACCGGGCGTGGGAACAGCATCGCGCCGCCGCATCCGCGAAACCAGCCGTACAGGTGGTGGAGCGGGTCGTCGAGCGGGTCGTCGAGCGGGTCGTGGAGCGGTCGTCGAGCGGGTCGTGGAGCGGGTAGTCACCGTGCAGCTACCCGTACCGCAATCACGGCCAACCCAGACGGCACCGCCGGTGCCGGTGCTGTCTGCGCCGACGGGGAGGGCCGGGCGCCGCTGCTGACCGAGCTCGCCCGGCAACTGGACACCGGCCGCATCTACACCAGCGACCTGAAGGCGATCCTGCCGACGTTCGACCAGGCTGCAAGCGCTCAACCGACGGCTGACGCACTGACCTTGAGCGGCCATCCCAGTTGCCTTGTGTCAAATGAGGTGGTGCCAC
>JBPCPG010000407.1:0-7185 GCA_050999445.1 Nakamurella sp.
GCGCCCGGAGCAGTTGCCGGCCGCTCTGCTCGGCGCGATGCGGGTGCTGACCGATCCCGCCGAGACCGGCGCCGCGACGATTTCCCTGCCGGAGGACGTGCAGACGCAGGCCCACGACTGGCCGGTCGAGTTGTTCGCGGCGCGGACCTGGCGGATCGCCCGCCCGGTGCCGGAGCCGGAGTTGCTCGCGCAGGCGGCGGAGATGATCCGCCGCGCCGAGCGCCCGATGATCGTGGCCGGCGGCGGAGTGACCTATGCGGACGCCAATACCGAACTGCAGGACTTCGTGGAGGCCACCGGCATTCCGGTCGGGGAGACGCAGGCCGGTAAGGGTTGTCTGCGGTACGACCACCCGTTGAACGCCGGAGCGGTCGGGGCGACGGGCACGCCGGCTGCCAACGAGATCGCTGCCGCCGCAGACCTGGTCATCGGAATCGGTACCAGGTATTCGGACTTCACCACGGCGTCCCGGACGGCCTTCTCGAATCCGGATGTGCGGTTCCTGAACATCAATGTGGCGGTGCTCGATGCCGTCAAACACGCCGGCCTGCCGCTGATCGCCGACGCCAAACGGGCGCTACCGGCGTTGCAGTCGGTGCTGGACGGCTACCGGACGTCGTCGCGGTATCAGCAGTCGGTGGCCGAACTCGCCGCCGACTGGGACGCGAAAGTCGTTGCCTCCCACCACAGCGGCCATGGTGCACGAACCGGTCTGCTGGCCCAGAGCGAGGTGTTGGGTGCGGTCGAGGCGGCGATGGGCCCGCGGGACGTGGTGGTCTGCGCCGCCGGATCGTTGCCGGGCGACCTGCACGCGATGTGGCGTACCCGGGATCGTAAGGGCTATCACGTCGAATACGGGTTCTCCTGCATGGGCTACGAGATTCCGGGCGGTATCGGCGTGGCGATGGCCGCGCCCGACCGGGATGTCTTCGTGACGATCGGCGACGGTTCGTACCTGATGATGCCGACCGAGCTCGTCACGGCAGTGCAGGAGGGCGTCAAGATCATCGTCGTGCTCCTGCAGAACCACGGGTTCGCCTCCATCGGTGCGCTGTCGGAATCCTTGGGCTCCCAGCGTTTCGGCACCAGGTACCGCTATCGGTCGGCCGTGACGGGCCGGCTCGACGGGGACGTGCTGCCGGTGGATCTGGCCGCCAACGCGGCGAGCCTGGGTATGACGGTCTACCGGGCCAAGACCCTGAACGAATTGCGGGAAGCGTTGGCCAAGGCCAAGGCCGGCACCTGTCCCGCGATGGTGCACGTCGAGACCGATCCGTCCGAGCGGTCGCCGGCGGGCGACGGCTGGTGGGATGTGCCGGTCGCGGAGGTGTCGACCGTGGAGACCACCAGAGCGGCGCGGACCTCCTACGTCGAGAACAAGCGGGCGCAGCGCCCCTACGTCACCCCATCTCATGTCACCGCAGGTCCAGCACCGACATCGCCCGGCCAGCCGGGATTTTCCGAAGAAGGAGAACGTCCATGACCGCAACCCAAGAGGCGACGTCAACGGCGACCACGCAGGAGTTGCCAGTCGTCGGGCACTGGATCGCCGGCGCGGCGACAGCCGGCACCGGCGGCCGCACCGCGGATGTCTACGACCCGGCCACCGGGCAGGTCACCAAGAAGGTCGCCCTGGCGTCCGAGGAGGACGCGGAGGCCGTGATCGCCGCCGCGGCGCAGGCGTTCCCGGCGTGGCGCGACATCTCGCTGGCCCGTCGCACCCAGGTGCTGTTCGCCTTCCGGGAACTGCTCAACGCCCGCAAGCAGGAGCTCGCCGCAATCATCACCTCGGAACACGGCAAGGTGCTCGACGACGCGCTCGGCGAGGTGACCCGCGGCCAGGAGATCGTCGAGTTCGCCTGCGGCCTATCGCATCTGCTCAAGGGCAGCGTGGCGGAGAACGTGTCCACCAAGGTCGATGTGTCCTCGTTGCGGCAACCTCTCGGCGTGGTCGGCGTCATCTCCCCGTTCAACTTCCCGGCGATGGTGCCGATGTGGTTCTTCCCCGTTGCGATCGCAGCCGGGAACGCCGTCGTGCTCAAGCCGAGCGAGAAGGATCCGTCGTCCTCGCTCTGGATGGCCCGGCTGTGGCAGGAAGCGGGCCTGCCCGACGGAATCTTCAATGTGCTGCAGGGCGACAAGGTGGCGGTCGACGCGCTGCTGGAACACCCGAAGGTGAAAGCGATCTCGTTCGTCGGATCCACGCCGATCGCTCGGTATGTCTATGAGAACGGAACGCGGAACGGCAAGCGGGTGCAGGCGCTGGGCGGCGCGAAGAATCACATGGTGGTGCTGCCGGACGCCGACCTCGACCTGGCTGCGGACGCCGCGGTGAACGCCGGGTTCGGTTCCGCCGGCGAACGGTGCATGGCGATCAGCGCACTGGTGGCTGTCGACACCATCGCGGACGAATTGATCGGCAAGATCTCGGAGCGGATGGCCGGGCTTCGGGTTGGCGACGGAACGCGCGGCTGCGACATGGGACCGCTGGTCACCGGAGCGCATCTGGACAAGGTCGTCGGTTACATCCAGGAGGGCGTCGACGCCGGCGCGGAATTGGTGGTGGACGGCCGGGGGAAGCCGGTGGATGGAGCCGACGGCGGATTCTGGTTGTCGCCGACGCTTTTCGACAAGGTGCGGACCGACATGTCGATCTATCGCCAAGAGATCTTCGGGCCGGTGCTCTCGGTGCTGCGGGTGGAGACCTTCGACGACGCGCTGGATGTCGTCAACGCCAACCCGTACGGCAATGGCACCGCCATCTTCACCAACGACGGTGGCGCGGCCAGGCGCTTCCAGCACGAGGTCGAGGTCGGCATGGTCGGGATCAATGTGGCGGTGCCCGTTCCGGTCGGCTATTTCTCGTTCGGCGGGTGGAAATCGTCGCTCTTCGGCGACACCCATGCGCACGGTACCGAGGGCATGCATTTCTTCACCCGCGGCAAGGTGATCACCTCCCGCTGGCTGGATCCGAGCCACGGCGGAATCAACCTCGGCTTTCCGCAGAACCTCTGATCTTCTCCACTTCAGCCAATGCACGGACGATCAGGGGGTTTGGGCGATGACGGTTCAAGTCGGTGTCATTGGTGTCGGCATGATAGGCAAGGACCATATCCGCCGTCTGACAACGGTTCTGGCCGGTTCGCAGGTCGTCGCTGTCACCGATGTGGATGCTCAGGAGGCGCGGCGGGTCGCCGCTGGACTGCCCGGCGCGACGGCACACCGGACGGGCCAGGACCTGATCGCCGACCCGGCCGTTGACGCCGTCGTGGTCTGCTCCTGGGGGCCGACCCATGAGGAGTACGTGCTCGCGGCCATCGCTGCCGGCAAGGCCGTTTTCTGCGAGAAGCCCCTGGCCACCAGCGAACCGGCTTGTCGTCGCATCGTGCAGGCCGAAGTCGCCTTCGGCCGCCGGCTCGTTCAGGTGGGCTACATGCGCCGGTACGACGCGGCCTATCGAGCACTCAAGGCCGTGGTGGACAGCGGGGAGATCGGTACGCCGCTGATGATGCACTGCACCCACCGCAATGCCGGCGTTCCCGGCCACTACACGAAGGACATGGCGATCACCGACACCGCCGTGCACGAGGTCGACATGGTGCGCTGGATGTTCGGCGAGGAGATAACGGCTGCAACGGTTCTCACGCCGCGCCGGAGCCGGCTCGGCGGTGAGCTGCAAGACCCGCTGATGCTGCTGCTCGAGATGGATTCCGGCGCGCTGGTGGACGTGGAGATCTCGGTCAACATCCGGTACGGCTACGACATTCGGGGTGAGGTGGTGGGGGAGGAAGGCACTGCAGCCCTGGGCGAGTTCAGCCCGATCACCGTGCGCCGCAACGGGCTGGTGTCAGGAAAAGTGCCCATGGATTGGCGCGAGCGCTTTCTGCGTGCCTATGACGTCGAATTGCAGGAATGGATCGACTCGGTGCGCAGCGGCAGCGAATTCGGGCCGAGCGCCTGGGACGGCTACGCCGCCGCGACGGTGTCCGACGCGGCGCTCGCCTCGCTGAACGGCGCCAGCCGGGTGCCCGTCACGCTGTGCGACAAGCCCGCCCTGTACGCATCATCGCGGTGAGAAGGTCGCCGGCGGCCTCGTCGGCGAAGATCACCGGCGCGTGCCATCGTCATCGGCGCGTGCCATCGTCATCGGCCCCTGCAATCAGGGGGCGAGCGCGTCCCGTCAGGGGGCGAGCGCGTCGGTGAGAAAGGCCAATGACGCTGCCATGTCGTCGAAGGCAGCGCAGACGTCCTGCGGCCCGGACAGAATGGTGTCCTGCTCCAGGACGTACCAACCGACGTAGCCTGCCGCGCCGAGAATTGCGAGAATGCCGGCCACGTCGACGTCGCCGGTACCCAGTGGTACGTACATCCCGGCCGAGACCGCTTGCGTGTAAGTCAGTTCGCCGCGTTGGACCTGCCGCGCGAGGTCGGCGCGGACGTCCTTGAGATGGGTGTGCGCGATGCGATCGGGCGCCGATGCCGCGAGCGCCAGCACGTCGTTCCCGCCGATCAGCAGATGCCCGGTGTCGAGCGTCAGATTGATGTGCGAGTCGGTCAGGATGCAGTCGACCTCGGCCGGTTTCTCGATCATCGTGCCGACGTGGGGATGCAGGGTCGGAACGATTCCGCGCTCGAGGGTCGCCGCAGCCAGCCGATCAAGATTCGTCAGCAGACGCCGCCAACCGTCGTCGTCCAGCTCGGGCCGCGCGTCGTAGCCATCGACCCCGGTCCCGGCGGCCAACACCATCGTGCTCGCGCCGGCCGCCACGAAGGCGTCGAGCTCTTTGCGCAGCCCTGGCAGCGGATCATGCCCGTCGACGTGCAGCACGACCGGGACGAATCCGCCGACAGCCTTCAACCCGTGCCGGGCAAGCATTGTGGCCTTGGCGAAGGGGTCGACCGGGAGGAAGGCATCAGGCCCGAATTCTGTCGCAGCCAGACCCAGTTGCGACATCTGGCCGAGTACGACCTCCGGTTCGACCTGATAACCCCAACCTGGTACCTCGCACACCCCCCAGGAGATCGGGGCGCCGGCGATACGATCGGTGCCGATGGTCATCAGCCGACCTGCTCGGCCAGGAGGCGCTTGAGTTCGCCGACGAACGCGTCGACGTCGTACTCGGTGGTGTCGAAGGCGCACATCCACCGCACCTCGCCGGTCGCCGGATTCCAGTCGTAGAACCGGAAGGCCTGGCGGAGCTGGTCTGCCACCACCCGATCCACGATCGCGAACACCGCATTGGCCTGCACCGGTTGAGTGATCTGCACGCCGTCCAACCGGCGGACCCCCTCGGCAAGCCGGGCAGCCATCGCATTGGCGTGCTGTGCGGACCGCAGCCAGAGATCGCCTTCCAGCAGCGCGATCAGCTGCGCGGAGACGAAGCGCATCTTGCTGGCCAGTTGCATGTTGAGCTTGCGGAGATATGGCAGGGCTGCCGCGGCTTCATTGCTCTGCGGGTGCATCACCACGACGGCCTCGCCGAACAGCAGTCCGTTCTTCGTGCCGCCGAAGGACAGCAGATCGACGCCGGCCGCACTGGTGAAGTCGGCCAGCGGTGTTCCGAGGCTGGCTGCGGCGTTGGCGATCCGCGCCCCGTCGACGTGCAACAGCATGCCCTTGGAATGCACGTGCTCCGCCAGCTCCCGCACCTCGTCGGGCGTGTAAGCAGTTCCGAGCTCGGTGGTCTGGGTTATCGAGACGGCCAGCGGTTGGGCTCGGTGCTCGTCGCCCCAGCCCCAAGCCTGACGGTCGACCAACTCCGGCGTCAGCTTGCCGTCCGGGGTAGGAACCGTGAGCAGCTTCAGGCCGCCCACGCGCTCCGGTGCGGCGTTCTCGTCGGTGTTGATGTGGGCCGTCTCGGCGCACACCACGGCGCCCCACCGGGGCAAGACCGACTGCAGCGAGAGAACGTTGGCGCCGGTCCCGTTGAACACCGGTACGGCCAGCACTCCGGCACCGAAGTGCTGCGCCATGACGGTCTGCAGATGCTCGGTGTAGACGTCCTCGCCGTAGGCGATCTGATGGCCGCCGTTCGCCGCGGCGATCGCCGCCAGCACCTCCGGGTGCGCGCCGGCGTAGTTGTCCGAGGCGAAGCCCCGCTTGGTCATGTCATGCAAAGTGGTCACGCTCTACATTCTTCCTGCTGCCGGGCGCCTGATCCCTCCCGCCCCCGGTGCAGACCACAGCGACCGCGGGGCGTGACTGCGGCCGGGGCGGGGTACCGGTGCACGGTTCCAGTCTTGGTCGTGGGGCGGCCGTTCTGACGGCTGCGATGTGGATCCTAGAGGCTGCCCCGCGGGCTGACCCATTGCCCGTCGAACGCCATCACGGAGCGGACCACATCGAAGTCCGCGTCGTAGTGAACGACGGTGAGCCGATGCTCGGCCGCGATGGCCGCGGTGAGCAGATCAATGATTCCCACTGCCCGATGCGCTCCTGTGCGGGCGAGTTCGCGCTGCGCTGCGAAAGCAGTTTGCCAATGTTCGTCATCAGTGGGCAGATACTCGTACGCGTCTCTCCTGTCGGCTCGCAGCTGTTCGTACTCGCCGGGGCTGCGGGCGCTGAACAGCGCTTCTGCATCCAAGGTTGCGCAGGTGGCGATGACCCCGGCCTCGATCAGCGGCGCGAGCACGGCGGCCACAGCAGGAATGTGCATTCGAGCGGCGGCGCTCGTATCGATCAGGAAACGAGCGATCACTGCCACACTGCTTCCCGCGCACCCTTGTCGGTCAAATCGGTCAACCCGCCGCCGGTCAGCCATTGCACCTGACGCATTCGTGCCGCCCTAGCGGTGGCTTGCTGCAGTGCGGTGCGAACCGTGTCGGATACGCCGCTCGTTCCCAGATCGAGCCGGGCGGCCTCCAGCAATTCGTCATCCAGATCGATCAGTCGCTTGGTCATGCGGGAAATATAACATATATCAAGTTGTTCACACCATATATACTTGCAGTGCCCAAAAAGACATCGGCCCCGCAATCGCAGCTGCCCGCCGGCGCAACCACCGCGCTGTCACGCCAGTGAGACACGAACGCCGTTGATGTCGCCCGCTTCTTCGGTGAAGAGCTCCACGACGGTCCGAGCCAGGTCGTGGACGTCCGTGAAACCGGCGAATGTCCTGTCCGGGTGAGCGTCTCGGAGCGCATCGTCGACAAGGGCCTTGATCACGATGGTGGTGGCGGCTGATC
>JBPCPG010000091.1:0-10213 GCA_050999445.1 Nakamurella sp.
AGCTGGTGATCCGACCGGCGACCGGCATCGTCATCGGCGGGGTGGTCGTGGCTCCGGGTGCCTCCGAACTGATCCTCCCGATCGCCATGGCGGTTCAGAATGGCCTGACCGCAAAGGATCTCGCCTACACCCTCAGCGTCTACCCGTCGCTGTCCGGTTCCATCACCGAGATCGGCCGGCGACTCATGCACTACGACGGGGATCTGGGATGACCGCGAACAGTCCAGCAGGACTGCACGGTTTCCATTGAGCGTGGCCAATGGTGGCGGGGGCGGTCGTGCTGCCGATCATGCTGGTGGTCGGCTGGCTGGGCCGGCACGAAGGGGCGACCGACCCAACGGGCGGGACGCAGCGATGAAGGAGCGTCCCGCCCGGTCCGCCGACGAGCTGGAGATCAGTCGCCGTCCTCGACCCAGTCGAAAGTCTTGGTGACGGCCTTTTTCCAGGACGCGTACGCCTTGGCCCGGGCGCCTTCCTCCATGTTGGGCTCCCAACGCTTGTCCTCCGCCCAGTTGTTGCGGATGTCGTCCTCGGTCGCCCAGAAGCCCACTGCGAGACCGGCCGCGTAGGCAGCGCCGAGGGCGGTCGTCTCGGCGACCACCGGGCGGATGACCGGGACGCCCAGGATGTCGGCCTGGAACTGCATGAGTGTCTCGTTGACGACCATGCCGCCGTCCACCTTCAATGCCGTCAGATCGACACCGGAATCGGCGTTCATGGCGTCGAGCACTTCCTTGGACTGGAATGCGGTTGCCTCGAGCACAGCCCGGGCGATGTGGCCCTTGTTGACATATCGGGTCAGTCCGACAATTGCCCCGCGGGCATCGGAGCGCCAGTACGGTGCGAACAGACCGGAGAACGCCGGGACGAAATAGCATCCGCCGTTGTCCTGGACAGACTTGGCCAGGGTTTCGATCTCCGGCGCCGACGTGATCAGCCCCAGGTTGTCGCGGACCCACTGCACCAACGATCCGGAAACGGCGATGGAACCTTCGAGGGCGTAGACCGTCGGCTGATCTCCGATCTTGTAGCAGACGGTGGTGAGCAGGCCGTTCTTCGACGGCACCTTCTCGGTGCCGGTATTGATCAGCATGAAATTGCCGGTGCCGTAGGTGTTCTTGGCTTCCCCGACGGAAAGGCATGCCTGTCCGAAGGTGGCCGCCTGCTGGTCGCCGAGGATCCCCGCGATGGGCACACCGGCGAGCACGCCGCGCGGTCGTACCTCGGCATAGACCTGCGACGAGGACCGGATCTCGGGCAGCATCGACATCGGGATCTTCATGTCCGAAGCGATCGACTCGTCCCAGGTCAAGGTGTCCAGATCCATCAGCAGGGTGCGTGATGCATTGGTCGGATCGGTGATGTGGATGCCGTTTTCGACCCCGCCCGTCATGTTCCACACGACCCAGGTGTCCATGTTCCCGAACAGCAGATCGCCGGCCTCGGCCTTTTCTCTTGCTCCGTCGACGTTGTCCAGGATCCACCGCACCTTTGGTCCGGAGAAATAGGTGGCCAGCGGTAGTCCGACCTTGTCCTTGTAACGGTCGGCGCCCCCGCCAAGGGCTCCCAGTTCCTGGCAGATCGCATCGGTGCGGGTGTCCTGCCAGACGATGGCGTTGTACACGGGCAGGCCGGTGTTCTTGTCCCAGACCATGGCGGTTTCCCGCTGGTTGGTGATGCCAACGGCGACGATGTCTGCCGCGTTCAGGTCGGCCTTGGCCAGCGCACCCGCGGTGACCTCGCGAGTGTTCTCCCAGATCTCGACCGGATCGTGTTCTACCCAGCCGGCTTTGGGAAAGATCTGCTCGTGTTCTTTCTGATCGACGGCCACCACGGCGCCCTCATGGTTGAAGATCATGCACCGGGTACTGGTGGTGCCCTGGTCGATGGCAGCTACGTACTGCTCGCTCATATCTGAATCTCTTTTCTCACGTCGTTGTGACTGTGCTGGCTGATGGGGATCAGGAGGTGGCGGACTTGATGTTCTTGATCAGATCGGCGGCGTCGATCGATTTGAACAACAGGGCAGCCAGGGCTGCCCCGACCAACGGGGCAAGAACCGGCACCCAGGCGTAGTTCCAGTCGGACGAGCCCTTGCCCTTGATCGGCAGAATGGCGTGCGCGATACGGGGTCCGAGGTCACGAGCCGGGTTGATGGCGTACCCGGTCGGGCCACCGAGGGAGGCGCCGATGCCGATCACGACCAGTGCGACGCCGAGCGCACCGATGGTCGCCGGGGTGCCCCCGGACACCAGCACCCAGAAAATCAGGACGAAGGTGGCAATGACTTCCGTGACGAAGTTCCACCCGTAGTTACGCATGGCGGGACCGGTGGAGAAGACGCCCAATTTCTTGCCCGGATCGGGCTCGGCGTCGAAGTGCTCCTTGAATGACAGCCAGCACAGAACGGCGCCGAGGAAGGCGCCGAGCAATTCCGCGCCGAAATAGACGAAGGCTTGGGATGCGGTGATGCCGCCGGTCATCCACAGGCCCAGAGTGACCGCGGGATTGAGGTGTGCTCCGGTCGGGAAGGCGACATACACACCGACGAACACGCCGAGGCCCCACCCGAATGTGATCAGCAACCAACCGCCGTTCTCGCCTTTGCTGCCCCGCAGAATGGCCGTCGCAACGACTCCGCAGCCCAGCAGCAGCAGAAGTGCGGTGCCCATCGTCTCGTACAGGAAGATGTGGCCGAGGCTGACGTCCTTGCCTGTCGGAACGGGCGCCGCCGCGACAAGGTCCCTTATGGTGCTCAACTTGGTCCTCCAGGTGAAATGTGCCGGCACCGTTGCCGACAATGGTGGGGGGTCTCTGACGTTGAAAGTCTGGTGTGCGGAAAGGATCAGCTGCGCTACCGGCAGTCGGCGGTGCCCGGTAGGCGTCATGGCGATTGCCCCTCATCGCGCTAGAGCCCCTGATCCTTCTTGCCCTGACCGGGTTCGGCGGCGATGGCACCGCGCTCGTGCGGCGACTCCGCACCGACCCGAACCTCCGGCGCGCCCATCCGGGCCGCGTCCGCCGTCCGGTCGTCCGGCATCTGCTGCGACTCGACCTCAGCCTTCACCCGGGCACGGTAGTGCTCGACCTCGTTGCCGATCGCCGTCTCGTCCCATCCGAGCAGCGGGGCGACCAGGTCCGCGACTTCCTGTGCTGCTGCCGCGCCGCGATCCCAGGTGTCCACGGAGATCCGGGTGCGACGCGCCAGAATATCGTCGAGATGAAGCGCTCCCTCGTGCGAGACACCGTACACCGCCTCCACTTTGAGGTATTTCGGCGCCGCGGTCAATGGTTCTCCGAGTTCGGGCCGTTCCGCGATGAGGGCCACCACCTCCCGGATCAGGCTTCCGTACCGGCCGAGCAGGTGCTTCACCCGCGGTTCGTCGAGATCGATCTCCGCCGCCAGCTTGCGCTGATTGTTGGCCAGGGCCTGATATCCGTCGGCGCCGATCAACGGCACTCGATCGGTGATCGATTTTCCGACTTTGCCCGGGAGTTGCTCGACAGCCTTGTCGACGGCATCCTTGGCCATCACCCGATAGGTGGTGTACTTGCCGCCGGCCACGATCACCAGGCCGGGAACCGGTGACACCACAGCGTGTTCACGGGAGAGCTTGCTGGTTTGATCCTCCTCGCCCGCCAGCAGCGGCCGCAGACCTGCGTAGACGCCGACCACATCATCACGGGTCAAAGGTTTTTCGAGCAACCGGTTGGCGTGGTCCAGGATGTAGTCGATGTCGGACCGGCTTGCGGCGGGGTGCGCCAGATCCAGATCCCAGGGTGTGTCGGTGGTCCCGATGATCCAGAAGTCGTCGCTCCACGGGCACGGGATGATGAACAGCAGACTCTTCTCGGTCTCCGTGATCAATCCGGTGTCGGAATCGATGCGATCCCGGGGAATGATCACGTGGACACCCTTGGAGGCGGTGACCCTGAACTGCCCCTTGCCGCCGGTCATCTGTTGGATCTCGTCGGTCCAGACGCCTGCGGCATTCACCGTGGTGCGGGCCTTCACCGTGATCTCGCGGCCGGACTCCAGATCTCGCACCGTGGCGCCGATGACCCGATCGCGGTCGCGCAGGAACCCGGTCACCCGGGCGCTGGTGACCACCAGCGCGTCGTAGGAGGCTGCGGTTCGCGAAATCATCATGGTATGGCGAGCATCGTCCAGCTGGCCCTCGTAGAACATGATGCCGCCCTTGATGCCACCCACCTTGCCGCTCGGGAACGACTGCAGCGTCGCCTTTTTCGACAGGTGGCGAAGGTGGCTGGGCACTCCGCGGCCGGCACCGAGTACGTCGTACACACCCACTCCGGTGCCGACGTAGGCCCGATCCCAGACTGCTTTCTCCAACGGGTAGATGAACTTCACCGGGCGAGCCAGATGCGGGCAGAGAGTCTGCAGGATCAGCTTCCGTTCCCGAAGCGCCTCGAAGACCAGAGAGAAATTCAGCTGCTTGAGGTACCGCAATCCGCCGTGCACGAGTTTCGAGGATCGGCTGGAGGTGCCGGATGCCAGATCTCTGGCCTCGACCAGGGCGACTGTCAATCCCCGGCTCGCCGCATCCAGGGCAGCGCCGGCGCCGACGACGCCCCCACCGATCACCAGTACGTCGAATTCTGTCTCGGCCAGGTGCTCCAACGCCGTTGCGCGGTTCTCCGGGCTCAGGGCTGTGGACAGGAAGCTCATGTCGCACTCCTCGCTAGATGTTCTGCAGATGGTGCCCGGCTGACGCTAGCGGTCGACCCTGCCGGCGACAACGACTGACGTTCGGCATTGCCGAACGGTGAGATGCGCGGCGCGTAGGGTGGGCGTGTGCCTGCCCCCGTGCAATCGGTCGAGCGAGCCGCGGCCATGCTGCGCCTGCTCGCCGACGAGAACGAGCCGGTGGCGCTGGCCCAGATCGCCGGGGCGCTGGGCCTGGCGAAGGGAACGGCGCACGGCCTGCTCCGAACGCTGCAAGATGTCGGTTTCGTCGAGCAGACCTACCCGACAGGCCCCTACCGCATGACGCCCGACATCTTCCGGCTGGGCTGGGCGCGTCTGGACGCCAACGAACTCCGCTCCAAGGCGTTGAACTGGACCGATGCTCTGGCCGCCCGAACCGGGGAATCGGCGAAGGTCGCGGCGTTCGCAGAGGGACGTGCGGTCGTCGCCCACCATGTCTTTCGGGCGGATCGCTCGGATCAGATCTTTCGGGTGGATCGATCGGATCAGGTCCTGCTGACCGGCACGGTGGTGCCGTTGCACGCGAGTGCGCTGGGGAAGGTCCTGCTGGCCTTCGATCCGGGAGCCGCCCGCAGCCTTGTCGGCAAGGATCTGCCGAAGTACACCTTTCGCACCATCACCGAACGGATTCCGCAGCAGCGGGACCTGGCCGCGATTCGCGACCAGGGCTGGGCGGTCGCCGTGGAGGAGTCCGCTCCCGGTGTCTCGGCGATTGCCGCGCCGATCCGGGACGGCGGAGGCTACGTGGTGGCCAGCGTGGGTATCGAAGGCGATACACAACGGATCTGCGACGAAAAATTCAAACCTCGGCCGGCCCTGGTCTCGCACGTCATCCGGGCCGGTCGCTCGATCTCCCGCGAACTGGGACACGGCCGGGAATGGTGACCCCCCGGTTCGTCGCCGCACTCGACCAGGGCACCACATCGACCAGATGCGCGCTGTTCGACCAGCACGGCACCATGGTCTCGCTCGCCCAGCGCGAGCATCATCAGCACTATCCACGACCGGGCTGGGTCGAGCACGATCCGGCCGAGATCTGGTCCATCGTTCGCCAGGTGGTTCCGAACGCGCTGGCCGAGGCGGGGGTGAGTCCGCCCGACGTGGCGGCCCTCGGGATCACCAACCAGCGCGAGACCACCGTCGTCTGGGACCGGTTCACCGGACGCCCGGTCGGGCGGGCGATCGTCTGGCAGGACACCCGTACGGTCGATCTGTTGCCGGTGATCGCGCGTGACATCGACCCGGCCGTCATCACGGCCAGGACCGGATTGCCGCTCGCCGGTTACTTCTCCGGCCCCAAGCTCCGCTGGATCCTCGATCGTGATGCCTCGGTCCGGAACCGGGCGGAGCGGGGCGATCTGCTGTTCGGCACGATGGATTCGTGGCTGGTGTGGAACCTGACCGGTGGAGTCGATGGGGGCATCCACGTCACGGACGTCACCAACGCCAGTCGGACCATGCTGATGAATATCCAGACCCTGGACTGGGACGACGACCTGCTCTCGGCACTGCGGATACCGCGGGTGATGTTGCCGCAGATCCGTTCCACCGTCGCAGCTTTTGGCCGTACTGTTGCGCCGGTTGCTGGCATCGAGATCGGTGCGGTCATCGGCGATCAGCAGGCCTCTCTGTTCGGGCAGACGGCTTTCGAGGCCGGCGAGGCCAAGTGCACGTTCGGTACGGGCAGCTTCCTGCTGCTCAACACCGGGTCCGAGATCGTGCGGTCACGCTCCGGTTTGATCACCACGGTGGCCCACCGGATCGGCGAGGAACCGGCCGTGTACGCGTTGGAAGGATCGGTCGCGGTCGCCGGTGGACTGGTTCAATGGTGTCGCGACAGCCTCGGCCTGATCAGGACTGCGGCGGAGATCGAGACGCTGGCGGCCACCGTTGCCGACAATGGCGGATGCTATGTGGTACCGGCGTTCTCGGGTCTTTTCGCACCGCATTGGAATCCCGCTGCGCAGGGCATCATGGTGGGCCTGACCGCTTACGTCTCCAAGGCGCACATTGCCAGAGCGGTGCTCGAGGCGACAGCCTGGCAGACCAGGGACGTGATGGATGCGATGAACAACGACGCCGGAACCGCAGCCGCATCATTGGCGGTCGACGGCGGCATGACCACCGACAACCTGCTGATGCAGATGATCGCCGACGTCCTGGACATTCCCGTGGTGCGCCCGATGATGGCCGAGACAGTGGCTCTGGGCGCCGCATACGGAGCGGGGCTGGCGGTGGGCTACTGGCCCGATCAGCACGCCCTTCGGCAGAACTGGCAACGGGCCGCCGAATGGAAACCGCTGATCGATCCGAAGCGCCGCGATGCGGAGTTGGCGAGCTGGCGGCAGGCCGTCGAGTTGGCAGGTGACTGGGGGCGACGGACCCGTCCAGCCGCATTTCCCGGACCGGTGCCTCCCCAGAAGCGACCTGGTGCCGTTTCGGTGGGAATCACCCGGCCCGAAGGCGGCTGATTCCGGGCCACCCCCCCCGAACTGCGCGCGCCGTGCATGGCCCGCGCGCGTTTCAACCCGAGCGGGCCTGCATAGATCCGCGCGGCGGTGCCCGTTGGCGACAGGTCGAGATGTAGGCGTAGGGCGTCGTCGATCTCGGTCATGGGTGCCGGCGACAGGTGACCGAGGGCGGCCGATTGTGCAAAAGTCCGGCACGCTCGTCCCTGATCGGCGATGATCACTTCCGGACGGAACCGACCGCGGCGAGGGAGAAAAGGTTGGGAGCGGTCAGTGCGGGTCCTGACCGAGTCGGGTCGGAATCGGTCACATCGAGAACGGGAGCAGAATGACTGATCAGGTCCCCGGATCGCCTCGTTCGCCCGGACCGTCGCCGGGTACGCGGGCCGGTCTGCTGGTTGCCGCCGGGGTGGTCCTGGTGGGCGCAGCCCTGTGGGCGGGATCGAACGGGCGCTGGACGGCGCGACCCGAAGGCGGCAGTACCCGGACAGCGGAGCTTCCCAGTGTCAGCCTGCCGACCCTGCCGACGCTGCCGACGCTGCCGACGCTCGACAGGCAGCCGCCGGCTCACTCGTCGACCTGGGACCCGAGCATCATTTTGTATGTCCTGGGCGGTGTCCTGTTGGCGGCGCTGCTGGTGATGGTGGCGTCCACGATCAGGAATCGGGGAGAAACAGTCGGCCGCCGGCGAGGCGGTGCCGGCGCAACCGACGACATCGAGCCGTCCGCCCCGCTTCCCGACCCCGACCGCCCCTTCGATTCCCGCGAGGCCGCCGACTACGTCATCGCCTGCTGGGATCAGATCGAACGGCTCGCCGCGTCGTTCGGCGCCGGTCGCCGCCGCGAGCAGACTCCCACCGAATTCCTGGATCGACTTCTTTCGGTCTACCGGATCGACAGCCGGGTGGCCGGGGAGTTGCTGGGCCTCTATCAACGGGCCCGGTTCGATCACGTGCGGCTGCAGGCCGATTCGGCCGCCAGAGCCCGGATTTGCGCCGAGGAGATCGGCAATGCTGTGGCCGGGACAGCTGCTGCGGACCGGACTGTGCAGTGAATTCCTCAGGCGCTGCGCCTGCGCCCGGGCCGAGCCGGACTCCGGTCGGCACTCACCTGTGGTTGGCGGCAGCGATCGGAGCATTTTTCGCCCTGGTGCTGTTTCTTGTCCGCGCTCCCGTTCCGCGGGTGGTGGGGGGTGGGTTCGTCCTGGCCGTTGTCGGGTTCGGGCTCCTGCGTGCGTTGGACGCGGACCGGTTGGAGTGGCCGCGTCCGCCGCTCGGACCCGCAGCAAGGACGGCCGGGTCACCACGGTGGCGGCTCGGCGGCTTCGACTTCATGGTCGGCAAGGCTCCCCATCTCAGCCCGCAGCTGCGGC
The DNA here is from genome assembly GCA_050999445.1 of Nakamurella sp. GTDB lineage: Bacteria > Actinomycetota > Actinomycetes > Mycobacteriales > Nakamurellaceae > Nakamurella. The sequence continues at coordinate 8,570 of JBPCPG010000091.1, forward strand.
TGCGCCTTCGTGCCCTGGCGACCTCGATCCTTGCGCGCCGCGGCTTGGTGGCCGGTACGCCGGGTGCAATCGCGTTGCTGGGTAACGATAGTCATGAGTTGTTGTTCCCGGCCGAACGGGTAGCAGGACAAGGTCGCCCGGCAGATCCGACCGGCGCTGAACTGACCGCACTCGTTGACCGTCTGCTCGAACTGAGCGAACACCCCGACGCATCTCGACGCGGATTTCCCGGCGTTCCGCCGGCCCTGGACCAATCGCAGGCAGCTCCCTGGAAAGGCAATCGATGACCACCCATCACCCGCCGAACGACAAGTCGGCTCCGGCCATCGATCTCGGGAAAGTCTCGAGTCCATCACTGTCCGCTGTTCCGAGCGGCACCTCTGCTGTTGTCCGGCAGGCGATGTCGCCAGTTCACCCACCAAACCTGGAAGAGCCCGGTCAGCCAGGGATTGCCTCGCCCGCCGAGATCGCTCACACCGCAGGCCGGCTGGCAGATGCCGTCGGAACCGCGGTGGTGGGCAACGGGTATCCCCTGCGCCTGGCTCTTGCAGCCATTCTGGCCGGCGGCCACGTGCTCTTCGAGGACAACCCGGGCCTTGGGAAGACTTTGCTGGCAAGGAGTTTGGCCGGCGCGCTCGGCCTGGAGTTCCGTCGCCTGCAATTCACTCCCGATCTGCTGCCGTCGGACATCACCGGTTCGTATCTGTACCACCCCGGTAAGGCCGAGTTCACGTTCCAGCCGGGCCCCGTCTTTGCGGGGCTGCTGTTGGCGGACGAGATCAACCGCACGCCGCCCAAGACTCAGTCGGCGCTGCTCGAGGCGATGCAGGAGGGGCAGGTCAGCGTCGAGGGCAATACCCACCAGCTGCCGCGGCCGTTCCATGTCATCGCGACGGCCAATCAGATCGAATACGAAGGGACCTACGCGCTGCCCGAAGCTCAGCTCGACCGGTTCCTGATCCGCACTCGGCTCGGGTATCCGCCTCCGCAGGCGGAGGTCGAAATGTTGCGCCGCAGAATCTCCAGAGCGTCCGGCGATCCGACGGTGGCCGCAGTGACGAACCCCGAACAGCTGCTGCGCTTGCAGGCCGGCGTCGAACGGGTCGAAGCTGACGCCGACATCATCGGCTATTGCGTCGATCTCGCTACTGCGAGCCGACGGCACAGCTCCGTCGAGGCCGGTGTGTCGCCGCGCGGAACCCAGGCCCTGCTGCTGCTGGCCAGGGCCTGGGCGGTGTTGGACGGCCGCGGATTCGTGCTCCCCGAAGAAGTGAAGGCGGTCGCCATCGCAGGACTGGGACATCGTCTGGTGCTGACGCTGCAGGCCAACGCCGAATCGGTGTCCGGCGAAGACGTCGTCCGTCATCTTCTGGCCACCGTGCCGACACCGCCGACTCTTCGCGCATCGGCCCGGTGACGGGCCTCCCCGCGCGGCCACCCGGAGCCACGGACCGCGATGCCGGTATTGCACATCGATCATCAGGTCGGCGTCGGTGGCGATGACCATGGCCGGCGAGGAGGCGAAGTGGCACCCGACCGCGGCCTTCTACCGGGCCATCGGATTCACGGTGCTGTGTCTGGGAATCGGCATCGTGCTCGGACGGCCGGATGTCGCTGTGCTGGGAATCCCGATGGCGTTGGGAT
>JBPCPG010000273.1:0-10224 GCA_050999445.1 Nakamurella sp.
GCGCGGCAAACCACGCTGTTCGCGTCGATCGGCCAGAGCCGTCCGGACGTCGGTCTCGTAGGCGTCCATCAGAACGCCGTGTGCACCCAGCACGTCACCGGCATCCTGCGCAACGGACAGCGCTTCCTGATCGACCAGTAGTGCCTTCGCGGTTGCCTGCTGGACGTTGAGCACCGAACGGATCTGACCCGGAATCTTCTCCTCGATGTTGTGACACTGGTCCAGCATGAAGTTCACCTCCGACGAGGGCGCGTGCGCACCACTGCTGACGATCTCGACCATGATCCGGAACAACTGGAAGGGATCTGCCGAGCCGACGATCAGATCGTCATCGGCATAGAAGCGCGAATTGAAGTCGAAGGCGCCCAATCGATTCTGCCGGAGCAACTGCATGACGATGAACTCGATGTTGGTACCGGGCGCATGGTGACCGGTGTCGAGAATGACCTTGGCGCGCTCCCCCAGCGCCATGCAGTGCAACAGCGACGTACCCCAGTCCGGTAGGTCCATCGAGTAGAAATACGGCTCGAAGAACTTGTACTCCAGCAACAATCGCTGGTCCTGCTCGAGAGCTTCATAGATCAGGGTGAGCGACTCTGCAAGCCGGTCCTGGCGCCCGCGCAGCGAATCCTGGCCGGCGTAGTTCGTGCCGTCCGGCAACCAGATCTTCAGGTCCTTCGAGCCGGTCGCCCGCATCACTTCGATGCACTCCAGATGGTGCGCAACGGCCTTGGCACGGACGGCCGGGTCGCGATGGGTCAGTGATCCGAGCTTGTAGTCGTCATCCTGGAACAGATTCGAGTTGATGGCGCCGATGGCAACGCCGAGGTCGTTCGCGAACGATGAGAGCGCTCCGAAATCCTCTACCCGGTCCCACGGAATGTGCAGTGAAACCCGCGGTGTCAACCCGGTCAGTGCATGCACCTGCGCAGCATCGGCGATCTTCTCGAACGGATTCCGCGGCACGCCCTTGGTGGAGAACACCTTGAACCTGGTTCCCGAGTTGCCGTAGGCCCAACTCGGAACCTCGATGGTGAAAGAGTCGAGATCTGTCAGTGATTCGGAGATGTTCGTCATGGTGATCCTCGTCCGGTGAGAAATGGTTGCGTTGGAACGATCGGGGCAATGATGCGGGTCGGGGAGCCGGCGAGTGGTGCGGTCAGGCGGTGGAGGCCCGAGGCACCAGCACCGGATCGAACAGAACACGCTGATGCTGGTGTCCCGCAACGGCGGTGATCTCGGCGAGCAACAACTCGGCGGCCTTGTGTCCCAATTGATACATCGGCTGCCGAATCGAGGTCAGCGGAATCGGCACGTCTCCCGCACGATCGATGTCGTCGTATCCCACGACGGCCACATCATTCGGAACAGCAACGCCCGCCTGGCGAAAAGCGCGCTGCACCCCGATCGCCAGCAGATCGTTGGTGCAGAAGACAGCGTCGGGTAGATGACCGGTGGCCAGCATACGATTGCCGGCATCGACGCCGTCGGGAACGGTCATGGCCGGTGCCACGATCTCGGTGAGCGAGCTGGCATCGAGTCCGGCCTTTCGCAGCGCCCGGCGCGCGCCTTTGCGACGGTCGGCACATTGGCGAAAGCTGGCCGGCCCGTTGACGAGCATCAATTGATGCGCGCCCCGATCGATCAGATGGGAAATTGCGATCTCGCCACCCGCCACGTTGTCGACCGATACCGAGCATCCTTGAGATGCATCGATCGTCCGGTCGACGAGTACCCCTCTGATATTTCGCACCACCAGCCGTTCCAGTCCGCTCGGGAGCGCACCGACCGGCGTCAGCAACACGCCCGCTGCTTGCAACTCCTCGATCATTTCCAGATTCGCCGATTCTTTCGCCGAATCGGAGTCGCTGTTGCACATCACCGCGCCGTAGCCGTGTTCGGTGGCGCAGTCGATTGCACCGTGCGCCAACTCTGCGAAGAAGGGGTTGGTGATGTCCGGAAGGACGAGGCCGATCATCCGGCTCTGCCCGCGCCGCAAATCGGTGGCACTCCGGTTGGGCACGAAACCCAGCCGTTCGATGGCGGCAGTGACCTGTTGCCGGGTCTGGACGGAAACCCGTTCGGGATGGTTGACCACATTCGACACGGTTCCGAGCGAAACGCCGGCCAGTTGAGCAACCTCTCGAATTCCGCTCAATGGCTTTGCCGCCGGCAGGCGACCTCTTCTGGCCGGCACGCTGGTCATTCTCTGCGCTCCTGACTGGATCGGCCGTCGACGGTGTGCTGGGAATGCACTCGAAATCACCCGGGCGGTGGACATTGAGACAAATCCCGAGCGTGCGCGTCGGCGCTCGGAACCACGGGCACCGACGACCCGCCCCGGTCCTCGGCCGGCTCGCCGTACAGTCTGCGGCCCAGCAGAACGACAGCAGCAGAAGTCCATCCGTGCAGTGGGATGGTCCCATACCGGTCGTTCGGCAGCACGATCGTTCCGTCGACAACGTTGTACTTCTCGTAGAGTCGGCCGGTCACGTCGAACTGGTCGACGACCATCGACACGAACCGTTCGGCGATGTCCGATGCCTGCTCGGAAAAGCCGTAGGCATCCAGACCCGACACCGCGATCATCTGCAACGGTGCCCAGCCGGCCGGGTACATCCATTGCATGGCCTGGTCGTCCAACAGGTCCGGATAGGGGGACGGTTCGGACGTCTCCGTGGTGGCCAGCCCGTGATCGCCCAACAATCTGGGCAGGAATTCAACGCACCGGGCAGCCTGCTCCGACGTGGCCGCACCTGCCCACAGCGCCCAGAGGCCGGTGGCGCCCGCGCCGGTGACGAACCGCTCCTGCACGTGGTGGTAGTCGTAGAAGAAGCCCTCCGTCTCGTTCCAGCACCACTTCTGAAGCAACGCGGCGCGCCCACGGGCTTCTTCGTGCCACTGTTCCGACTCGCCGTCAAGACCCAACCTGGCCGCGATCTCGGCCAGCACGCGGGCATATCGGACCAGGGCGGCATTGGTGATGACCGGTGCGATGGCTCGCACGTCGCCCTCGTACAGTGGCGTCCAGTCCAAGCCGGTCTCTGCCTCCGATGCCAGCCGCGGGTCGAGAGTGGGATCGCCGAGGTCACGGTTGGTCGCCAGCCCTGTCGGTGTGCTGTGGTGGTCCGCCGTCCAATAGCCGCGATACTCGGCGACCAGTCGCGGATACGCTCTGGCCGCAAGGTCCTGGTCATCGGTGATGGTGAGGTAACGCTCGATGCTGTCCGGGAACAACGGCGTCTGCGATCTGGTGGACAGACCGAGCTGGTTGCCGTTGGGCATGTATCCGAGCCGGTCGATCATCGCCAGGTAGTTCTCGATGGCGTCGCGCACCAGATCGAGGCGGCCGTGCGCGAGCAGGGCCAGATTGCTGAAATAGGCGTCCCAGTTGAACATCGTGCTGTACCAGAACGGTGAACCGTCTGCGCCGCCGGCCACGTACGGCCGGGGCATCTCCATCGCGTCCACGACCCCCAGGTCCCGCGACTGCTGCCAGGTCACGACGTCCTGATCCCACCAGGTACGCACCGTTGCATCCAGATTCCGCCATCGATCCCGAGCCGTGCCGACGCCGGCATCGCCGAAGCTGGTCGTCATGGTCCTGATCCGTCCTGGCCGTTGATGCGGGGTCGCGAAGTCGTGGTGAGCCAGCTGCGCCACCTCAGTCGATCCCGCTTCCGACAACACCCTTGATGTACCACTTCTGCAGAAAGATGAACAGGATGAGCACCGGCGCCATGCTGATCACCGCTGCCGCCAGCCCCACCCCGGGGGCGATCAGCGTGTACTGGCTCTGCGCGAGCGGGGCCAGGGCGACGGTGAGCACCTGATGATCCTTGTCCGGCGCGATGACCTGCGGCCAGATGTAGAGATTCCACGCTGTCAGGAAGCTGATCGAGCAGTAGGCGGCGAGTGCGGGTTTGATCAACGGAATTCCGACCGACAACAGCACCCGAACCCAGTTCGCTCCGTCCATCCGCGCGGCTTCGATCAGTCCGGACGGAAGACTGACGAAAGACTGCCGGAAGAGCAGCATGGCGAATGCCGTCTGCCCGGCCACCGGCAGAATCATTCCCGGAAAGGTACCGACCAGGCCGAGCGCATGGGTGATGACGTACAGCGGAATCAGGGTCAGACTGTTGGGCACGAACTGCGGCACGATCACCAGACCCAGTACCAGAGCCGTCCAGCGAAATGGGATCTTCGCCAGCGCGAAACCGGCCGGCAGGGTGAGAACAAGCTGGATCGCAACGATCCCGAAGCTGAAGATGAAGGAGTTGACAACGGTCCGAACGGTCAGGAAATCCCACGCCTCCACATAGTTGTGCCAGACCAGCGTCGGCGGCAGCAGGTGCGGCGGATATGCCTTGACGTCGCCCGCCGACATCAACGAGGCGGACAGCAGGTAGAGGAGCGGGGCGGCCATGATCAAGCCGCACACGGTGACGAGAAAGTATTTCCCGACTTTTCCCACGGTCACCCGGGTGGCGCCCGGAGCTGCGACCGTGGCAGGCGGTTTCGTGGCGTACGTCGTCACGCGGTTCTCCTTGCCACAATCTTCGTAACCAGCCGAACAGCTCCGACGATCAACCCGATCAGCAGGAGCTGGAACAGCGAAATGGCGCTGGCGTAGCCCATCTCGCCATTCTGGAAGGCTGCGAAGTAGGAATACAATGCGAGCGATTGAGTGCTGCCAAGCGGTCCACCCTGAGTCATGATCAGCGAGACCTCGAACGAAGAACTGACGAAGTTGATGATCTGCAGAATTCCCACCAGAACGGTGGTCGGCAGCACATTGGGCCAGGTGATGCTCCACAGCATCCGCCAGCGTCCGCATCCGTCGAGATCCGCTGCGGCGTAGACGTCGTCAGGAATTCGCTGCAGCCCGGCAAGATAGAGAATCATCACCAGCGGGAGCGCCAGCCAGATGATCATCAGGGTCAACGCCGGCAGCGCCCAGGACGTGTCGCTGAGCCAGCTGGGCCCGGTGAGACCGACCTTGGCCAGCAACTGATTGGCCAAACCCGACCGCGGGTCGTACATGTACGCCCAGAGCACGGCCGCGACCGTCGAGGAGGCCACCATCGGCGCGAAGTAGAGGACGCGGAGCGCTCCGATGCCCCGCATCTTCTGATTGATCAGCACGCCCAGTACGAATCCGAGCAGCACGGTGGGAACGACGCCGAGAACGACGAAGAACACCGTGACCTTCAGCGATTCCCAGACGGCCGGATCGGCGATCAACCGGGTGATGTTCTTGAGTCCCACCCACTTGGGCGAGGTGATGAGATCCCACTGGAAAAAGGTCAGGCTGAGCCCGGCCAGCGCCGGCACGATCACGAACAGCACAAAGCCGATCATCGCGGGGGCGATGAAGGCCAGCGCAGTCAGGTTGTCCCGCCGCTGCCGGCGCCGCAGCGCCTGTTCCTGGGTGGGCAGTCTCGCTGGCTGCGGTACTTCGGTTCTCGTCGCGATAGCCACGGCGTGCTCCAGTCCGGTCCGGCAAACAGGTCGGTGCGCAGGGGCCGTCAGGCCCCCGCGCACCGGAGGAATCAACTACCCGACAGCGCAGCGTTGACCGCCTTCTCCGCATCTGCAAAAGCATCTGCGACCGAGCGGTGCTGCAACTCCACCTGTTGGATGGCGGTGATGACACTCGAATCAAGGACGCCCTGTGCCTTGCCCGGCAGCTGGACGGCCAGGACGGCCTCCTTCGCATCGTCGGCGAAGATCTGCTGATTGGTCGGGGGGGCCGGCGCATTTCGCCAGATGCCGTTGGCGAGCCCGTCGATGGTGGGCGGCAATACCTGACCACTTTCCTGCGCCAGCTTCATCCCGCCGCTGTTGTCGTAGAACCAGACGAGAAATGCCCAGGCAGCGTCCTTGTTCTTGCTGGTGGACGTGATGGACAGACCGTACGACCCGCCACCGACGGTGGTCTTGCCGTTCAGCTTCGGCATCGGCGCCGCATCCCAGTCATCCTTGAAGGTTGCGGTCGACTTGATCGTCGGAATGGTGGCCCGGACGCTGAATGTCATCGCTACGGTGCCCGTCTGGAACTGGGGATAGGCGCTGGCCTGATTGGAGTATGCCGGTTGGGCAGACCCGTACGCCTGCAGCATCAACGTCCAGGCCTTCACTGCGGCCGGCTGGCCGATACCCGACTTCTTGGTCTTCGGGTCGTACACGTAGCCGCCTTCCGCGGTGATCACCGGGTTGTAGACCTCCTGGTGACCGCCCTGCTGCAACGGCGCCGTCAGCCCGATCACCTTGCCACCGGATTTGGAATAGATCTGGGCTGCGGCCTTGTACATGTCGTCCCAGGTCCAACCGGCGGTGGGAAGCGCAACGCCGTACTTCGCGAACAATGTCTTGTCGAAGAACAAGGCGGTGGAGTCCGCTGACACCGGCAGTCCGGTGATCTGGCTCGGATTGTTCAGCGGAGTGTATTCACCCATGAACTGCGGCAGGAAGTTACTGCCCTTCAATCCGTCCTTGCCCGCCTTGAGCCAGGGTGAGATGTCGTAGGTGATGTTGGCGGCGGCCAATCGGTTCGCGGAATTGTCGACGTTGAAGGTGATATCGGGCAGCTTGTCGCCCAGCCGCTCGGTGGTCAGCTGCTGAATGAACTGGATGTTGTCGTCCGGAAGGGTCTGCAGCGTCACCTTCCGCTTCGGGAATTTCTGCTGGTACGCATCGACGTACTTCTGGAACTGCGGCTGCAGTCCGTTGACCATGGCGAGCGTGATGGAAGTGCCATCAGCAGCACTCGAACCTCCGGCCATCCCGCTGGACGCCGTGCTCGCGCCGCTGGGGGCGGCGCCACTGGGCGCCGCTCCGCTGGAGGGCATGCCGCCGCTGGAGGCGGCGCTGCCGCCACTGGAGGACGTGCCACTGGACGCCGGTCCGGGAGCGGCCGCCGAACTACCGGCAGCGGGGCCGGCGGACGACGTGCTCGGTGAATTGCCGGTGGAACTGCCGCTGCTGCACGCACTGAGCAGCAGCGCCGAAGCAAGAGCAACGACACCCGCCAATCGCCGTGCTGTCCTTCTTGAATCCTTCAGCATCGTTTCAACCAATCTTCCAGCGTTCGTGTCGATCGGAACCGATCGGAATGGACCGTGCGGATGACCAAGTACCAGGCAGAGCTACAGAGGAGATGACCCGATGGATGCATGACGTTCAGCTACGACGCGGAAACGGCGCTGTCGGCCATGGCCGCAGCACGCGTGTCATCTGTCCTTCGCGCCCGGAGAGCCCGTAGTAGCTCGAACCGTTCCGGGTGATGTGGCGTGGCCAGCACGCATGAGCACAAGCGATCATCGGCGTCCCATCACGTCATCGGGTTGGGGTACGGTCTCGCTCGCGAATGAAACCGTTCAATGGAACCTAGCCAGCGAGGACGGTTCTGTCAATACCGCAGGATGCAGCACTCTGCTTGTCGATTCTCGCTATAGTTTCATTGTTCCGGCGGCTTCTTCTGGACTCGCCTAAAACCGTTTCAACACCGCCGGGGGTACCGCGTGACGAACCTTCTCACATCGGCCGAGTCCGTCGGCCTTTGTGCCGTCGATCTGCGGGTCGAGCGCCGGGTGAATCCGATGGGGATCGACGACCCGGCGCCGCTGCTGTCCTGGAGGCTGCCGCCGACCGCCTTCGGTCTACGCCAGTTGCGGTTCCGGATCAGGGTCGTCATCGGAGCGGACACCCAGACCTGGGATCCTGCTGCGGATACCGCCGCCGAGGTGTGGGACACCGGAATGGTGCGATCTACCGACTGCGTCGACATTTCCTACTCCGGCCTGCCACTGGAACCGACGACCGTGTATTCGTGGGCTGTCGCCGTCGATTCCGACGATGGCCCGGCGGCCGACAATGCCGCGAGCGAAGATTGCGCCCGCACTGATTCGCCCTCGGACGATAGTGGTCGCGATGACTCCGGCCGCGTCGACAAGTTGTGGGAATGGAGCGAGCCGGCTTCATTCGAAACCGGATTGATGGGAAAGCCAATCGGAGGCTGGATCGGTGCCGATGCGACTCCCCCATTCGTCGATCTGGACCGGGCCGGACCGGAGCGCGATATCGAACGGATCTGGTTTCCCGATGGACCGGACCGGAGCGGTGGGCAATGTTTTTTCCGAACGTCTTTCCACCTCCCGGCCGGACGGCCGCTGAACGATGCGCGACTGGACGTAGGCACGACCGTCGAAACCCGGATCTGGATCAACGGGATCGCAGTCGATGCGGCCGGCGGCCGGAGTCTGACGGACGTCCTGCGACCGGGATCGAACGTGATCGCTGTCCACGCCGTCGCCGCCGCAGCGCCCGCACCTTCCGGTTTGCTGGCCAAGATCACGGTGAGTCCGTGGGTGTCGGACGGGCCCGCTCTGGTCACCGACGGTCGTTGGAAGGTCACCCGGGATCCCGAGCCCGGCTGGACGGATTTCGAACATGAGGACTCGGCCTGGGGATTGGCAGCGGCCACTGGCATCCACGGCGTTCCGCCGGCCGGCCGCGACCCGGTCACCTACCGCCCCGCGGAGTACCTGCGCCGGGACTTCTCGGTTCCGGCCCCGGTCACTCGGGCGCGGCTGTGGGCCACCGCCCTCGGCGTTTACCGGCTGTCGATCAACGGCGCCCTCGTCGGACCCGACCTGCTGGCACCGGGATGGGTGGATGTCCGATTCCGGCTGCCGTACCAGAGCTTCGACGTCACGGAGATGCTGACCCAAGGAAGCAATACCGTCGGCGCCGTGCTCGGCGACGGGTGGGCCCTTGGCAACATCTGCTGGTTCGGCCAGAACCAGTACGCAAGTCGCCGCGCATTCGCCGCCACGATGGAGATCACCTGTGCGGATGGGTCGGTGCACACGCTGGTGACCGATACGGACTGGGATTGGTCGCACGGCCCGATTCGCTACGCCGACCTGCAGAACGGCGAAACCTTCGACGCCGGGCTGACCGACGACGGCTGGAATCGGACTGGGCACAGCGATTCCGGCTGGGTGCCCGCGGCGATCGTGCCCGCATCGGTGGGACCGTTGGAAGCGCAGGTGTCCCCGCCCATCACGATCGCGCACGACCTCCCGGCGCGGAGCGTCACCCGCCGGGGGTCGGACCGATTCATCGTCGACTTCGGCCAGAACCTGGTGGGCTGGGTACGGCTGGCCGTCAAGGCACAGGCGGGCACCCGAGTGCTCCTGCGATTCGCCGAGGTCCTTGACGCCGACGGCGAGCTGTACACCGATGCGCTGCGCACCGCCAGGGCCACCGACGAGTACATCACCGCCGGGAATGAGCACGGCGAAGTCTTCGAACCGATCTTCACGGTGCACGGATTCCGCTTCTGCGAGGTCACCGGACTCACCGCGCTCGCCGTCGATGACTTGAGCGCAAAGGTCGCTCACGCCGCGATGGAGCCCATCGGCGACTTCGCCTGCTCGGACGAGCGGCTCAACCAGCTGCAGCACAACATCCGCTGGAGCCTGAAGGGCAATTTCCTGACGGTACCCACCGACTGCCCACAACGGGACGAGCGGCTGGGTTGGACGGGCGATGCCCAGGTGTTCGCCGGTACGGCTGCGTTCAACTACGACGTACGGTCGTTCTTCCGCAAATGGATGCGAGACGTCCGCGACGCCATCGGACCGGACGGCGCCGTTCCGCACGTCGCGCCCGACGTGCTCAGTCGTGAGGCGGGAACACCGCAAGTCGGGGCCGCGGGCTGGGGCGATGCGATCGCATTGGTGCCGCTGCAGCTGTTCCGTGCCTACGGCGATGTCCGACTGGTTACCGAGAATCTCGATGCGGCCGCGAACTGGCTGGAATATCTGTGGCGCAACAGCGATCGCGGTGTCCGGCCGGCCGACGGATTCGGCGACTGGCTCGCGCTCGAGGCGACAGCGACCGATCTGGTCGCCACGGCTTACTTCGCGATCTGCGTGCGTGCGTGCATCGAGATGGGCGAAGCCGTCGACGACCGGAGAACCGGGCACTGGCGCCGGCGATACGACGCGATTCGGCGAGCCTTTCGGGAACGCTACGTTCGCGGCGGCGGACGACTGACGTCGAACACGCAGACCGCCTACGTTCTGGCCCTGCACGCCGAGCTCTTTCGGCCCGACGAACAGCCGGCCGCGGTGGAAAATCTCGTGGCCTCGATAGCGCGCCGGAATTGGCACCTGGCGACGGGCTTTCTCGGAACACCTCAATTGCTGCCGG
>JBPCPG010000404.1:0-4998 GCA_050999445.1 Nakamurella sp.
TGCCGTCGACCGAATTGCCACGCGCGCCGGGCGCCTCCATGGTGGTGGCGTCGGGCACCGGGCCCATTCCGGCCGCGACCCGAGCGGCGGCGATGCCTCGCGCAGTGGCGATGGCCGTACCCGACGGGGAGTCCACCTTGCCTGCGTGGTGCCGCTCGACGATCTCGGCCGAATCGAAGAATCGGGCAGCCTGGCGGGAGAACCTGGCGGTCAGCACCGCACCGATGGCGAAGTTGGGAACCACCATCACGCCGACTTCGGGCTTGGGGTCGAGCCAGTGCCGGATCTGCTGGGCCCGCTCGTCGTCGATACCCGACGTTCCGACCACCGCGTCGATGTTCTGGTCGATGCAGAACCGGATGTGCTCCATCACCACATCAGGATGGGTGAAATCCACGACGACCTGGCTCCCGGCATCGGAAAGCGAGAACAGCCATTCGCGGCCGCCGACAGCGGCCACCAGGTCCAGATCATCCGCAGCGTCCACCGCCTGGCACACCTGTGAACCCATTCGCCCGCGAGCGCCGATCACACCGACCCGCAAAACCTCATCCGACATGGCGACGACGCCTTCCTGTGCTGGCCCGAGCGCTGCTCGCAACCCGTGAGCCCACCACCGACGCGCCGGTCAGCGCAGTCAGCTCGGCGGGCAGATCCGTGTGGGCAGCGTACGGGCCGACCACCGCCGCGGTCAGCGGGCTGGCCAGCAACCTGCGGGCCAGGATTGCCACCTGCTCCGCGTCAACGGCGGCGATCGCTGCCAACTCCTCGCTGACCGATCGATATTCGTTGCGCGTCAACAAGTTCTTACCGATCCGGCTCATTTTCGATTCGGTGTCCTCCAGCCCGAGTATCAGGCCTCCGGCGAGTTGTCCGTGCACCCGGGCAAGCTCGTCCTTCTCCAGACCGTTCTCCGCAACCGCAGCCAGCTCCGCCCCGATCAACGTGGAGACCTTGGCAAGATTCTCCGGCTGGCACCCGGCGTACACCGAGAACGACCCGACGTCGGCATATCCCGAGGTGGCTGCGTAGCAGGAATACGCCAGTCCGTGTTCCTCCCGGATCGTCCGGAACAATCGCGAACTCATGCCGCCGCCCAGCGCCGCTGCCAGGACCGACAACGAATACCGGCCGGGGTCGGATCGACCAGGAGCCGGAACGCCGATGCACAGGTGAGCTTGCTCGATGTCGCGGTCGACCACCAGAACCTCTGCCATCGGATGCGCTCTGCCCCGGCCCACCCGAGGGGAGCCGGGTACCGCATCCGAATCCAACCGGCTTCCGAAGGCGCGGCGAACCCAGCGCACGACATCGGCGTGGTCGACTCCGCCCGCGACGGAGACGACCATCTTCTCCGGCGAGTACCGGCGCTGGTAGTAACCGGCGACCTGGGCCCTGGTCATGCTTTGGATGGTCAACTCGGAGCCGATCACCGGCGCGGCCACCGGGTGGCCGGCGAACATCGCCGCGGCGAAGGCGTCGCCCAGAGTGTCCTCCGGATCGTCGTCCCGCATCGAGATCTCTTCCAGGATCACCTGGCGCTCGACGTCCACATCCGCGGGCTCGATCACCGCGTCCAGCACCACGTCGCAGACGATGTCGACCGCGAGCTCCGCCGACGAGGCGAGCACGTGCGCGTAGTAGCAGGTGTACTCGTGCGAGGTGAAAGCGTTCAGCTCACCGCCGACCGCGTCGACGGCGGCGGCGATCTCATGGCCGGAGCGATGCCTGGTGCCTTTGAACAGCAGGTGCTCCAGATAGTGCGACGCTCCGGCCAGTCTCGCCGTTTCATCAATGGAGCCGACGCCGACCCAGATACCGACCGAGGCACTTCGCGCCCCCGGCACACTCTCGGTGATCACCCGCAGACCGCCGGGGATCACCGAGAGCGTCACCTGGGCGCCGTCCGCGCCCCGTTCCAGGACGGAGGTACGGGTGCGGGCGGCCATGGGGAGTGGTAGCTCAGACCGAGGCTTCGGCGGACTGCGTGTCAGCCGGCGCCGAATCGGGCCGCGCCGCTGTTTCCTCTGCGACGACCGGGATCAGGCTGATCTTGCCGCGCGCATCGATCTCGGCGATCTCGACCTGCAACTTGTCGCCGACGTTCGCCACGTCTTCGACCTTGTTGATCCGCTTGCCACTACCCAGCTTGGAGATGTGCACCAGGCCATCCCGCCCCGGCAGCAGGGAGACGAAGGCACCGAAGGCGGTGGTCTTGACGACCGTGCCCAGGAACCGCTCGCCGACCTTGGGCAGCTGGGGGTTCGCGATCGAGTTGATGATCGCGATCGCAGCCTCCGCTGCTTCTCCGCTCGCAGCCGAGACGTAGATGGTGCCGTCGTCCTCGATGGCGATCTCGGCACCGGTCTGCTCGGTGATCGAGTTGATCATCTTGCCTTTCGGCCCGATCACCTCGCCGATCTTGTCGACCGGAACCTTGATGGTGGTGATCCGAGGGGCATTGTCGCTCATCGGATCCGGCGCATCGATCGCCTCGTTCATCACCTCGAGGATGGTCAGCCGGGCATCGCGCGCCTGGCTCAGTGCAGCGGCCAGCACGCTGGACGGGATGCCGTCCAGCTTGGTGTCCAGCTGCAGCGCGGTGACGAAGGACTTCGTGCCGGCGACCTTGAAGTCCATGTCGCCGAAGGCGTCCTCGGAACCGAGGATGTCGGTCAGCGCCACGTATTCGGTATGACCGTCGATCGTGTCTGAGATGAGCCCCATGGCGATGCCGGCAACCGGCGCCTTGAGCGGCACACCGGCGTTGAGCAGCGACATGGTCGACGCACAGACCGACCCCATGGAGGTGGAACCGTTGGAGCCCAGCGCTTCCGACACCTGGCGGATGGCATAGGGGAACTCGGCCTTCGTTGGCAGTACCGGCACCAGGGCGCGCTCTGCCAGCGCTCCGTGGCCGATCTCGCGACGCTTGGGGGAGCCGACACGTCCCGTTTCACCGGTGGAGTAAGGCGGGAAGTTGTAGTTGTGCATGTAGCGCTTGCGCGTCTCCGGTGAGAGCGTGTCCAGCTGCTGCTCCATGCGCAGCATGTTCAGCGTGGTGACGCCCAGGATCTGGGTCTCCCCACGTTCGAACAGCGCCGAGCCGTGCACGCGCGGAAGGTAACCCACCTCGGCGGACAGGGTTCGGATGTCGGACAGTCCGCGGCCGTCCATCCGGATCTTGTCCTTGAGGACGCGCGAACGGACCAGCTTCTTGGTGACGCTACGGAACGCATTGCCGACCTCGGCGCTTCGGCCTTCGAACTGCTCGCCCAGCGCGGCGAGGACGTCTGCCTTGACCGCGTCGGTAGCGGCATCGCGCTCCTGCTTGCCGGCAAGCACCAAGGCGGCAGCCAGCTTCTGGCTCGCCGCATTTTCCACGGCGGCGTAGACGTCGTCCTGGTACGGCGGGAACAGCTTGAACTCGGCGACCGGTTTTGACGCCTGCGCAGCCAATTCTGTCTGGGCCTCGACCAGCGTCTTGAGGAACGGCTTGGCCGCTTCCAGACCGGACGCGACGACCTCTTCGGTGGGTGCGGTCGCGCCGCCTGCGATCAGCTCGATGGTGTTCTCGGTGGCCTCGGCCTCGACCATCATGATCGCGACGTCGCCACTGTCGGTGACGCGGCCGGCGACGACCATGTCGAACACGGCCCTGGTCAGCTCGGTGTGCGTCGGGAACGCGACCCACTGGCCCTCGATCAGGGCGACCCGGACGCCCGCCACCGGACCCGAGAACGGCAGCCCGGAGATCTGGGTGGACGCAGAGGCAGCGTTGATGGCCAGCACGTCATACAGCACGTCGGGGTTCAGCGCCAGCACGGTGATGACAACCTGGACCTCGTTGCGCAGGCCGGCGGTGAACGAGGGCCGCAGCGGCCGGTCGATCAGCCGACAGGTGAGGATGGCGTCCTCGGACGGCCGCCCCTCACGACGGAAGAAAGAACCGGGAATACGCCCGGCGGCATACATGCGCTCTTCGACGTCGATGGTCAGCGGAAAGAAGTCGAACTGTTCCTTCGGGTGCTTGCCGGCCGTGGTGGCGCTCAGCAGCATGGTGTCCTCGTCGAGGTACGCGGCAACCGAGCCGGCTGCCTGCTGGGCGAGGCGCCCGGTCTCGAAGCGGATGGTGCGGGTGCCGAATGTTCCGTTGTCCAGAACAGCGGTTGCAGTGGTGACGGTGTCGTTCGTCATGGGTCTCCTCTTTGGTGTCCCGGTCAGCTGTTGACCCGGGTGGTGAGCCGGAACGGGCATGGGTGCCCGCTCCGGATGTCACCGCACCACAGGAATCTGCCCGCTCCGGCGGGGACCGGCCTTCGATCGAAGCCGACGGACCTTGCGCTGCCTCCTGGCGTCGTGCACCGAGGTGCAGAGTCAGACAAGGCGCGCGTTCCGGTGGCCACTACCGAGGACCGGGGACGGAGCGCTTCTTGGTGCGCGATCCGGGAGGGGCAGTACCTGGTGGTGTGGTGACGAACTTCGGTGGTGTTCGTCGGGTTGTCCGCCGGACCGGCGCCCGGCGAATGCACATCAGGGGAGGCCCTGGCCGGGCACTCCCCTGACGTGCTTGACGCTATCGGCGCAGGCCGAGCCGTTCGATCAGCGAACGATAACGCGCGATATCGATGTTCTGCAGGTAGCGGAGCAGCCGACGGCGCTTTCCAACCAGGGCCAGTAGCCCACGGCGGGTGTGGTGATCGTGCTTGTGCTCTTTCAGATGCTCGGTCAGATCCGAGATCCTCTTGGTCAGCATGGCCACCTGGGCCTCAGCCGAACCGGTGTCGGTTTCGTGCAGACCGTATTCGGCCAGAATGGTCTTCTTCTGCTCGGTGGACAAAGCCACAGTGGTGCTCCTCGCGAATATCTGTCACGTGCGCTGCCCGCACCGGAAGCAATTGCCCGGGGGGATGACGGTGCCGGCCGCCACGGACTGAGGCCGGACCCACCAACGACTTTACCAGTGAAGTGCGGATGTCGACGTTGACCGGTCGGCTC
>JBPCPG010000040.1:0-11004 GCA_050999445.1 Nakamurella sp.
CACTTTCTTGAAGTTGGCGATCATCGCGGCGCGTTCGCCTGAGCTGTCTTGCTTGATGTGGGCGAACGGGTCGGGATCGTCGGCGAGACCTGCTCCTGGGCTGTTGGAGGAGAAGAAGGTGATGAGCTTGTTGCGGCCGGTGCCAAGCGTCGTGACGTTGTGAGAAGTGTTGGGCGGCACTCGAACTAGCGATGGTCCTTTCATGTCGAGGACTTCTCCGTCGACCATGAAAGCCACCTCTCCTTCCATCAGCACGAAAATCTCCTCGACCGGGTGCGTGTGCGGCGGCGGACCAACCCCGGGCCCGGCCTCGGCTACCTGGACCGTGGCGTTGTCCCAGCCGTAGTGCTTGCCCTCCATCTCGATGAAGTGGTCGCCGCTGCGAATATCCCAGTAGTTGAACAGCGACTGATTCTGCAGGACGAACGGCAACCCGAGGCTGAATGCGTTGCCCGGTGTCACTTCTGTCTGCTTGCGGGGGTTCATATTTTCCAGCGTCATGGCTCATACCCTAGATCGGTAGTGCTAGTGAGTCAACTAGTGGAGTCGTTCCGATTTCGTCGCATGTCCGCGCGGATGCCATCTCGGCTCAGGGCGTATCGCGGGATGACGCGGGCGTTTGCGGCTCCTGTCGACTGCGGACGGATGCGACACGACCAAAAGGGAGCACGCAGCCGCGAGGGATCACTGACGCAACGACCGAGCCCCGCGTGTTCGGGGTCACGCTCGTCGTCAAGATTTCGTCAAGATCGCAGCCCGCGGCGTCAAGACAGCGTCAGGAACCCCCCATCGGCCGCCCGGACGGCCCTACCTTCGGTTCAGCAGCCCGAGCGGGGCTGTGCAGCAGAGCCCGGCGGGGGCTCTTCGCAGAGGACGGGTGAAGAACACAATGACCATCGTCGCCGCGGTTGTGGCGGTGTTGCTGCTGGGTTACCTGGTGGTAGCCCTGGTGCGACCGGAGAAGTTCTGATGAGCCCGGCCGTGGCGGCCACGCTCGAGATTTTGCTGGTCGTTGGAGTACTTGCGGTGATTCACATTCCGCTGGGGAATTACATGGCGCGGATCTTTACTTCGGGCCCGTCGTGGCGGGTGGAACGCGGCCTGTACCGGATGGTGCGGATCGATGCGAAGGCGGACCAACGGTGGTTCACCTACGCCATCTCGGTGCTGTGCTTCAGCGTCGTTTCCATTCTGCTGCTGTGGACGCTGCTGGCGGGACAGGCGCATCTTCCCTTCGATTTCGGCCGTCCTGGAATGCCCGCAGCGCAAGGCTTCAACACCGCGGTCAGCTTCGTCACCAATACCAATTGGCAGTCGTATTCCGGTGAGTCGGCCCTGGGATACACCGTGCAGGCTCTGGGTCTGACTGTGCAGAACTTCCTGTCCGCCGGCGTCGGAATGGCTGTCGTCGCGGCGCTGATCCGCGGCCTTGTGCGGCGGCACACCGACCGGCTCGGCAATTTCTGGGTCGATCTGACTCGCATCAGCCTGCGCCTGCTGCTGCCCTTGTCCTTTGTCATCGCGCTGGTGATGGTGGGTGCCGGAGTGATTCAGAATCTCTCGGCGCCAATCGATGTCAGCGCCCTCGCCGGTGGAACACAGACCATTCCGGGTGGTTTGGTCGCTTCGCAGGAAGTAATCAAGCAGCTGGGTACCAACGGTGGTGGTTTTTTCAACGCCAACTCTGCGCATCCATTCGAGAACCCGAATGCAGGAACGAATCTGCTTCAGATCGTCTTGATGCTGGCCATTCCGTTCTCGCTCCCACGCACCTTCGGTGTCATGGTGGGCAGTTTGAGACAGGGCGTCGCCATCCTGGTGACCATGGCGATTCTGTGGGTCGGTTCGGTCGTCACAACGATCGGTATGGAGTCCGCTCACCACGGCGCCGCACTCCAGGCCGCGGGAACCGCGATGGAGGGCAAGGAGATGCGATTCGGCATCCCGATGTCGGCGTTGTTCGAGGTCTCGACCACCCTGACCTCCACCGGTGCCGTCGATTCCACCCATTCGTCCTTCACCGGGCTCGGTGGTGGTGTGTTGCTGTTGAACATGTTGCTCGGCGAGATCGCGCCAGGCGGAGCCGGATCCGGGCTCTACGGAATTCTGGTCCTGGCCATGGTCGCCGTGTTCGTCGCCGGTCTGATGGTTGGGCGGACACCCACCTACCTCGGCAAGCGGATCGGCGGTGAACAGATGAAGTACGTGGCCGCCTACATCCTGGCCACTCCTGCCCTGGTACTGGCCGGCACCGCAATTGCCCTCCTCGTACCATCGGCGAAGGCTGCTGTGCTCAACAGCGGGGCGCACAGCCTCACCGAGATCACCTACGCCTTCGGGTCTGCGGCCAACAACAACGGGTCCGCTTTCGCCGGACTCAGCGCCAACAACGATTTCTACAACATCACCCTCGGCTTCGTGATGCTGCTGGGCCGACTCGTTCCTATCGTTCTGATCCTGGGATTGGCCGGATCCCTCGGCCGGCAGAGCTTTCGACCCGATGATTCCGGAACCCTGCCGACGTACAAGGCACAGTTCGTGACCATTCTGCTCGGGGTCGTCGTTCTGGTCGCAGCCCTGACCTACCTGCCCGCGCTGGCGCTGGGTCCAATCGCAGAAGGATTGTCATGAGTGAGCATCGCAGCGAGGAACGAGACAGGAGCGGAGCGAATGCAGCGATGAGCGCCTGCGCGAAGAGTGAAGAAGTGTTGGGGAGTGAGCATCGCAGCGAGGAACGAGACAGGAGCGGAGCGAATGCAGCGATGAGCGCCCGCGCGAGGAGTGGAGGAATGTCATGAGTGCCCCTGTACTCACCAAATCAGCGGAAACTGACGATGGCGAAGAATCGGCTCATCGGATCTCGGCCGGCGTCTTCCGCCCGAGCAGCCTGCTCGCGGCCTTGCCGAACGCGCTCAAAGCGCTTGACCCACGGGTCATGTGGCACAACCCGGTGATGTTCGTGGTCGAGGTCGGTGCGCTGCTGACAACCGCAACGGTTTTCACCGACTTCAGTGCGTTCACGGTGTGGATTGCGGTGTGGTTGTGGTTGACGGTCATCTTCGCCAACCTCGCCGACTCGGTCGCCGAGGGTCGGGGCAAAGCTCAGGCGGCGTCATTGCGGGCCGGACGAGACACCGCTTCGGCGCGGCGCATCGATTCCTCGGGGGTCGAAACCCGAGTCGCCGCAGCAGAATTGCACAAGGGTGACCTGGTGGTGTGCGAGGCCGGGGACGTCATTCCGTCCGACGGCGAGATCGTCGAGGGCGTGGCCAGTGTCGACGAGGCTGCCATCACCGGAGAGTCTGCACCAGTGGTTCGAGAGTCCGGTGGTGACCGGTCCTCGGTTACCGGCGGAACGAGGGTGCTCTCAGATCGAATCGTCGTGCGGATCACGGCCGAGCCCGGGAAGTCGTTCGTGGATCGGATGATCGCTCTCGTCGAAGGCTCCGTCCGGTCGAAGACTCCGAACGAGATCGCCCTGAACATCCTGTTGTCCAGCTTGACGATCGTTTTCCTGCTGGTCGTCGTGGCGCTGCGGCCGATGGCCACCTTCTCCGGCTCGATGCAGTCCATCGCGGTCCTGATTTCGCTGCTGGTTTGTTTGATACCTACCACCATCGGCGCTCTGGTCTCGGCAATCGGTGTGGCTGGAATGGATCGGCTCGTGCAACGCAACGTGCTGGCGATGAGCGGCCGTGCGGTCGAGGCCGCGGGCGACGTGTCCACTCTGCTGCTGGACAAGACGGGCACCATCACTTTCGGCAACCGGCAGGCCGCGGAACTCATCGCCGCTCCCGACGTCGCGACCCAGAAGCTGGCGTCCGCTGCGCTCGAGGCCTCGTTGGCCGACGAGACCCCGGAGGGTAGATCTCTCGTCGAACTGTGCAGCACGACGTACGGCGTTCCGAAGATCGATTACCCGGCCGGCGTCGAGGCGATCGAGTTTTCGGCCCGCACCAGGATGAGTGGCATCGATTCGACGGTCGACGGCCGGAAGCACAGCATCCGCAAGGGGGCGGCGACCGCGGTGACAGCCTGGGTGGAAGACCTCGGCGGTCAGGTCGATGCTGCGGTCATCGCGGCCGTCGACAGCATCGCTTCGTCCGGGGGCACGCCACTGCTGGTGGCCGAGTCGAACGGATCCGCAGCCCGGGTGCTGGGCGTCGTACACCTGAAGGATGTGGTCAAACCGAATATCGCGCAGCGGTTCTCAGAGCTCCGCACGATGGGTATCCGCACGGTCATGATCACCGGTGACAGCGAGCTCACGGCCCGATCGATCGCAGCCGAAGCCGGCGTGGACGACTATCTCGCCGAGGCAACGCCCGAGGACAAACTGGCCTACATCCGAAAGGAACAGACCGGCGGCCGGATCGTCGCGATGACCGGGGACGGTACCAATGACGCGCCCGCACTGGCGCAGGCCGACGTCGGCGTCGCAATGAATTCCGGTACCACCGCGGCCAAGGAGGCCGGGAACATGGTGGACCTGGACTCCAGTCCGACCAAGCTGATCGACATCGTCGAGATCGGCAAACAACTGCTGATCACCCGAGGTGCGCTCACCACGTTCTCCCTGGCCAACGATGTCGCGAAGTATTTTGCCATTCTGCCGGCCATGTTCGTCGGCGTTTTCCCAGGTCTGCAGGCCCTGAACATCATGCGGTTGTCCTCACCGGAATCCGCGGTGCTGTCAGCGGTCATCTTCAATGCGCTGATCATCGTCGCATTGAT
The DNA here is from genome assembly GCA_050999445.1 of Nakamurella sp. Lineage (GTDB taxonomy): Bacteria > Actinomycetota > Actinomycetes > Mycobacteriales > Nakamurellaceae > Nakamurella. The sequence goes on from JBPCPG010000040.1 coordinate 4,735, forward strand.
ACCGCTGGCTCTGCGCGGTGTGCGCTACACCCCCTCGTCTGCGGCAAAGCTGTTGTCCCGCAACCTGTGGATCTACGGCTTGGGGGGCCTCGTCGTGCCGTTCCTCGGCATCAAAGTCATCGACCTCGTTATCAGTCTCATTCCCGGAATCGGATGATCCTCATGGCACAACCGAACGAAATCCTCGACCGTTCCGTAGACGACGGACCGCTGACCGCATTGGCGGGCTCCACTTCGGCGACTTCAGCGCCGGGAATGGCCGCTCTTGCGTCCATCGCCGGCCGTCAATTGCTGGTCGGCCTCCGATTTCTGGTCGCCATGACGGTGATTCTGGGCATTCTGTACCCGTTGACGGTGCTGGGGCTCGGCAAGGTGATCGCGCCGGCCAAGGCTGGTGGGTCTCTGCTGGGATCGGGGGGCGCCGTGGTGGGGTCTGGCCTGGTCGGGCAGAATTTCACCGCGGCGCAGTGGTTCCAGGGCCGGCCATCTGCCGCTGGCGCCAACGGCTACGACCCGACCGCTTCTGGCGGGTCCAACCTTTCCGCCGACAGCGGCACTTTGCTCAAGGCGGTCCAGACCCGACGGGCTGCCATCGCGAAGGCCGACGGGGTTGATCCGTCGGCCGTTCCGTCGGACGCGGTCACTGCGTCGGCTTCCGGCCTGGACCCGGACATCAGCAAGGCCTATGCACTGATCCAGGTGGATCGGGTGGCTGCGGCCCGTAATCTGGGCCGGGCCGGGATCCTTAGTCTGGTACTTGGTCACGTCTCCGAACCGATTCTGGGCTTCATCGGCCAGGAACGGGTCAATGTGCTGCAATTGAACATCGCCCTGCAAACACTCCAGTCAGGATCTTAACTGCGCCATGGTGAGCGAAGAGGGTCCCAGGGCCGGCGGTTCCGACAGACCCGCGTCGATCGCACTCCAGGCCCAGCAGCCGAAATCGAAGCAGGAGAAACGAGCGACTACCGGGCGGCTCCGGGTGTATCTCGGGGCCGCCCCAGGGGTTGGCAAGACCGTCGCCATGCTGTGCGAGGGTCGGCGCCGGCACGCCCGCGGTACCGACGTCGTGATCGGTGTGGTCGAGGACCATGGCCGCGCCTACACCCGAGAATCGGTCGGCGCCCTGCCGATCATTGCGCCGTCGAGGGTGGAACACCGCGGAATCACCCTTGCCGAGATGGACCTGGGCGCGATTCTGGCCCGCTATCCGCAGGTGGTCCTGATCGACGAGTTGGCACACACCAATGCTCCTGGGTCTGCGAACCCGAAACGCTGGCAGGACGTGCGGGTGCTGTTGGACGCCGGGATCGATGTCGTCACCACCGTCAACATCCAACATCTGGAATCACTCAACGATGTCGTCGCGAACATCACCGGCGTCACCCAGGCGGAGACGGTGCCAGACGAAATCGTCCGGGGCGCCGACCAGATCGAACTCGTCGACATGAGTCCGCAGGCCCTGCGCCGCCGGATGGCGCACGGGCACGTCTATCCCGAAACGATCGTCGACACTGCGCTGGGCAACTATTTCCGCGAGGGCAATCTCATCGCACTGCGGGAACTGGCCCTGCTGTGGGTCGCCGACCGGGTCGACGAAGGCCTGGAACGCTATCGAAGGGACCACGGAATCACCGGCACCTGGGCGGCCCGGGAGCGGATCGTGGTGGCGCTCACCGGCGGACCAGAGGGGCCGTTGCTACTGCGCCGGGGCGCCCGGATCACGGGTCGGGGTTCCGGTCGCGATCTGGTCGCCGTGCACATCGTCCGTTCCGATGGGACGGTCGGAGCCGCGGCCGCAGAGATCGAACGGCAGCGGCTCCTCACCGAAAGTCTGGGTGGCAGCTTCCATCTGGTCGTCGGCGATGACATCGCCCGCGCCGTACTGGATTTCGCTCGTGGTAGCAATGGCACCCAGATAATCGTCGGAGCCTCCAGGCACGGCCGGCTCGCGGCGCTCGTCCGGCCGAGTACTTCCATGACGATCGTTCGCAACTCCGGCGACATCGACGTACACGTCGTCACCCACGAGAAATCCATGTCGCAGATCCGACCGCTCAAGTTTCGCGTCGCGGGTCGAAGGACCGTCTGGGCCTGGGTTTCCGCCGTCACCGTTCCGCTGGTACTCGCCGGAGCGATCCTGCCGGTGCGGGACGCGTTCAATCTCTCGACGGTCCTGTTGATCTTCTTGCTCGGCGTCCAGACGACTGCGCTGATCGGTGGTGTCGTGCCGGCCGCAGTCACCGCGATCATCGCCAGTGTGCTGGCCAACCTGCTTTTCACCCCGCCCTACGGATCGCTGACCATCGCCGAACCGGCCAACGCGTTCGCGCTCCTGGTGTTTCTCGTCGTCGGAGTCAGCGTGGCCTCGATCGTGGACCGGAGTCGCGATTCGGCGGCGCTGGCCGCTCGAGGTCAGGCCGAGGCGCAGATGCTCGCCGCCATCGCCGGTTCCATGGCTGAACCGGGCGATCCGCTCATCGCTGTCCTGGAACAGGCCCGTATCGGCTTCGGAATGACCGGAGCGGCGCTGCTTTCCTCGTCGTCGCCGGAAAACGATGGCAGTGGGCCTGATCGAGTTCGGTCTGCGGCCGGGTCGGTCCTCGCGTCGGTCGGGGCGCCGGCAGACGAGTCGCACCACACTGCGACGGTCGTCGATGCAGCCGTGCCCGCCACGCACGATGCCGCGCAGTCGGGGAACGATACGACTCGCCGGGGACGCGAGCCCGTGCAACTCGCGCTGTACGGGCATCCGCTGGCGGCGGCCGATCGTCGGTTGGCCGAGGTCATCGCGGCCCAGGCCGCGGTGGCTCTGGACCGCAACCGCCTGGCCGGGCAAGCTCGACAGACGGAGCGCCTCCAACAGACCGACGTCGTTCGAACTGCGATCCTGGCAGCGGTGTCCCACGACCTCCGCACTCCGCTCGCCACCATCAAGGCATCCCTGTCCAGCCTGCTCGACGGAACGGTGCGGTGGACCCCCGAGGATCACGACGAACTGCTGTCGACCGCGGATGGCGCCGCGGATCAACTCGACGGGCTACTGTCCAATCTGCTCGATCTGAGCCGTCTGCAGACGGGGGCGCTCACTGCACTGCGGCGTCCCGTGTCGGTCGACGAAGTCGTCTACCGGGCCCTGATCGGGCTACCCCAGGACCGGATCGATGTCGACATCGCCGACGATCTGCCCCTGGTCGATACCGACCGCGGATTGCTGGAACGAGTCGTCGCGAACATCATCGGTAACGCGGTGAAACACGCGCCAGCCGCGGTGCCGGTTCGAATTCTCGCCGGCGAGGTCAGCGGCGGGTCGAGACCGGCGATCCAGATTCGGGTGATCGATCGGGGGGCGGGGGTGGCGGCGGCCGACCGGGAGGCGATGTTCGCGCCGTTCCAACGCCTGGGTGATGCTCCGGAGGGTGCCGGAGTCGGGCTCGGTCTGGCAGTCGCGCGGGGGCTGGCGGAGGCCGTCGATGCGGCGATCGAGGTCGAGGACACTCCGGGTGGTGGACTGACGATGATCATCGATGTCCCGATCGCACGGTTCGCCGCCGCGCCTCCCGAAGGTCCGCCTGCCTGCCCACCTGACGGGCCGGCGGCGCTACATCCGACGGCGGCACGATGAGCAGGGTGCTCGTCGTCGACGACGACGTTGCACTGGCCAGGGCACTTGCCATCAATCTGCGCGCACACGACTACGAGGTGACCGTCGCGCACGACGGGAAATCCGCGCTGGACCGGATCGCCCACGTCCACCCGCACGTCGTGGTCCTCGATCTCGGGCTTCCGGATTTCGACGGTATCGAAGTGCTGCATGGCATTCGTGGCTGGTCGGCGGTCCCTGTCATCGTTCTCTCGGCCAGATCGACCTCGGCAGAAAAGGTGGCGGCGCTCGACGCGGGTGCGGACGACTATGTGACCAAGCCCTTCGGAATGGCAGAGCTCATCGCCAGAGTGCGGGCCGCAGTACGGCGCGGCAGCGCCTCGGACCGCACCAGCGAAGAAAGTATCGTCACAGCCGATTTCACCATCGATCTGGACGGTTCGAGGGTGGTACGGAACGGTCAGCAGATTCGGCTCACTCCCACGGAATGGTCCCTGCTGGAACTTCTTGTCCGGCATCAGGGCAAACTGGTGACTTCGCGGCAGCTGCTCGTGGAAGTCTGGGGGCCGGCGTACGAAACTGAAACACATTATCTACGAGTGTATCTCGCCCAGCTACGGCGCAAGCTGGAGCCTGATCCGGCGCATCCGAAGTATCTGCTGACCGAGTTCGGCACCGGATACCGGTTTCAGGCATGACGTTCGGCGTTCAGACGGTGGGCGACGAATTCTTGCGCGCCGGTGGACCAGCGATTCCGCAACGTCGTGAAAACATCGAACGCACGCCGGCCCTGCCAATCGACTGGCAGCAGGGCGGCAGGCAGCCCCGGATCGATCCGAGGGAATTGCCGCCAGCTGTCGACCAGCAGTAGGTCTGCGGCGAAGATCTCGGCCTCGGGCCCTCTGTGCGAGCCGCGGTTCTCCCCACCCCGATCAGCTTCCCAGCGGTTCAGGAATTGCGAATACAGCCGCCGCAGGGAATCGAGATCCCACCATTTCCCCGGATCGACGGCATCCGCGAAGTGCCCGGTGCACCAGGTGACGTAGCCGTCAAGACCCTGGGAGCGAAGTTGCAGCCTCGATCGATCGGCAAGAGCGGCCGGTGCTATCCAGACGCCAGGGCTGACGATGCCGAAGCCCATCCAGGAAAGGCGGCTGCGCAAACGATGCCGCTCGACCCGGGCATCCTCCGGAACGGAGAAGATCGCCAACACCCAACCGTCGGACTCGCTCGCCTCGCCGTACCGGAAGATCCGGGCGTCGTCGATCTCCAGGTCCGCTGTCGCTGCCTCCGTCAGTGAATAGCCGGCCCGACCGTCGCGGCGCTCCGGAGTCAGGAATCCGCGGATCTTGAGTCTGCTCAACGCCTGTCGGACCGCGGTTGCCGATTGTCCGGCAGCGCCGAGTAGGGCGATCAGGTCGGCGACCGCCATCCATCCACCGAGCCGGCGCAGATGCAGCCCGGCGAAGGTGACGATCATCGAACCCGGTGAGACGAACAACGGCTCAATGCGCCCGGGTTCACCTCCCATCAGCGGGAGAGCTCCCGAATCAGAGCCATGGCGTCCCACAACTCTGTGAAGGTGATCGGCAGTGGCGACAGCCCCAGCCGGATGGCATCGGGCGTGCGAAAGTCCGGGATCACTCCGACGGCAGCCAACTCGATGCACAGCTGCCGCGCATCGGCTCTGGTGATACTGAGATGACCACCGCGGCGGGCCGGATCGCGGGGCGATCCGATACCGAAACCAGCCGGCACGAGCCACTCGTCGGCCAAGGTGAGCGCCACGTCGGTGAGGGCCATTCCCTTCTTCCGGATGGCGCCGATTCCGGCCTCGGCGATCACTTTCGCCCCCTCTCGAACGGCAAGAATTCCCAGAATCGCCGGCGTTCCCGACAGCATCGAGCGAATGCCGGGCGCCGGTAGATAACCCTGTTCCATCTCGAACGAATCCTGCCGACCCAGCCAACCCCAGATGGGTTGGTCGAATTGGTCGTGGTGCCGAGAATTGACGTAGGAGAAGGCGGGAGCCCCGGGACCGGCCCCGACGAACTTGTAGGTGCAGCCGACTGCGAAGTCGACGTTCCAGGTGTCGAGCTCGATCGGAACCGCGCCGACCGAATGGCACAGATCCCACACCACCACAGCACCGACGCCGTGTACGGCCGCTGTGATGGCCTCGGCGTCGGCGAGGTAGCCACTGCGGTAGGCGATATGGCTCAGGGTCACCACCGCCGTATCCTCGTCGACGCAACCGAGCACATCGGCGGCACTGATCCCATCGCAGGGGTCGGTGCCGCTCAGCCAGACCGTCTCCAGGCCGAGATCCCGCACAAGGGATTCGACGACATATCGGTTGGTGGGGAAATTCTCCCGGTCGATCACCACCTTCGACCGCCCCGGACGCAGATTGATCGCCGCCCGGACCGCCTTGTAGAAATTGACGGTGGTCGAGTCGGCGATGACCGTCTGGCCGGCTGCTGCGCCCAGGGCGGCAGATGCGAGTTCGTTCCCAACCGATTCCGGAAGTTCCATCCAGCCTTCCGTCCAGCCCCGGATCAATCGACCGGCCCATTTCCGGTTCGTGAAATCGGACCAGACCTGCCCGAGGGCGGCCAACGGGCGACCGAGCGAATTGCCGTCCAGATACGCCACCACGTCGTCGG
>JBPCPG010000066.1:0-3032 GCA_050999445.1 Nakamurella sp.
GTGTGCTGGTCGTCCAGAGGAACAGGGGCGAACGCCGGCCGGTCGACGGCAAAATGCACGAGGGTCATATGCGTCTGGAAGCGCAGCGCAATGCCGGGGAACGCGTCGAGGATCAGTTCCACGAACCCGACGCCGAGAGAAAGTCCGACCGCCAGCGAAGTGCGGCGATCGTCGGAATCAACCAGCGGGATGGCGATCAGGATGCCGGCGGCCAACAGCAGCAGGTGCACCGCGCCGCCCGCCCAGGTCGAACTCACCGCAAACGAACCGAGCCCGCCGAAGATCAACCACAGACAAAGGATCGGAACCAGCACCGGGCCGACCAACGGACTTCCGACGATTCTCGTCGCCCTGGCGCGCAGTAAGCGCAGTGGCCAGGCGTCGTCACCGTAGGTGGCCCGAATGAGCGTGAGCGGCTGAGCTGACATCAGGACGATCGGAACGACGAGCAGCAGCAGCAATTCCTGGGCCATCCAGACCCACATCAGCTGAAAACCGCGAGCCTGCGGGAATCCGTTGCAGGTCCACAGCAGAGCCGCCAATCCCGCACCGAAGACGACGTCCCGATGGCGTCGCCAGGGCAGATGGGACCTGGACGCGGCCCGTTTCATCCGTATGTAGGCGGCGGCCGTGAGAACGAGAACGCCGGCCATCACATAGTCCGGACGCCAGTCGGTGAGCAGGCTGAGCTCGGTGGGAGCGTAGGCGATGGACATCGGCCCATAGTGCCCGTTACTTCGCTGGGCTCACCACCGATCCGCCGCCGCCTCGCTGTGCTCGCTGTCACCCTGGAGCTCGCTGTCACCCTGGTGCTCGAACTGGGTCCGGTAGAGATCGGCATAGAGGCCGCCACCGGCGATCAGGTCCTGGTGCCGACCGGACTCCACGACCCGTCCGCCGTCGATCACCAGGATCTGGTCGGCGCTTCGCACCGTGGAAAGGCGGTGGGCGATGACCAGTGAGGTCCGCCCGGTGAGCGCGGCCGACAGAGCTCGCTGGACGGCGGCTTCCGATTCACTGTCCAGATGGGCGGTCGCCTCGTCGAGGATGACGATGTCCGGAGCCTTGAGCAGGACCCTGGCGATCGCGAGTCGTTGCTTCTCGCCGCCGGACAGACGGTGGCCACGGTCCCCCACCACCGTTTCCAGACCTTCCGGCAGCGAGGCCACCAGTGGCCAGATCTGGGCAGCCCGAAGTGCCTCCACCATCTCCGCCTCGGTCGCCTCCGGTCTGGCATAGGACAAGTTGGCCTTGATGGTGTCGTGGAACATGTGCGCGTCCTGGGCGACCACTCCGATCGAGTCTCGAAGTGATTGCAGGGTGGCGTCTTTCACATCGACATCACCAATGCGAACCGATCCGGAACTCGCGTCGTAGATCCGCGGGACCAGCTGGGAAATTGTGGTCTTGCCGGCGCCGGACGGGCCCACCAGCGCCACCAACTGGCCGGGCTCGGCGCGAAAGCTGACTCCGTGCAGGACCGGGTGCGCAGGGCTGTGATCGGGGACCGAGATGCTCTCCAGGGAGGCCAACGAAACCTGATCGGCGCTCGGGTAGGAGAATCGAACATCGACGAACTCGAGGGACCGTGATCCCCTCGGCAGCACGACGGCTGACGACTTCTCGGCGATCATCGGTGGAAGATCCAGCACCTCGAAGACCCGTTCGAACGACACCAGCGCGCTCATCACGTCCACCCGCACGTTCGACAGCGCCGTCAACGGCCCGTACAGCCTGGTCAGCAGGAGCGCCAGCGCCACCACGGATCCGGCATCCAACGAGCCGGACAATGCCAGCGAACCGCCGACCCCGTAGGTCAACGCCTGCGCCAGGGCGGCGACCAGGCTCAGCGCGGCGATGAATGTCCGCCCGTACATGGCGGTGGTCACCCCGATGTCCCGCACTCGCCCGGCCCGGTCGGAGAACGACTTGGACTCCTCTGCGGGGCGTCCGAAGAGCGACACCAGCAAGGCGCCCGAGACATTGAATCTTTCGGTCATGGTGGTGGTCATCGATGCGTTGAGCCCGTAGGACTCCCTGGTCAACGTCTGCAGCTTGCGGCCGAAGGCCCGCGCGGGCAGCACGAAGATCGGCAACAAGATGAGCGACAGCACCGTGACCTGCCAGGAAAGAGTGAACATCACCCCGGCCGTGAGTACGAGGCCGATCACGTTCGACACCACACCGGACAACGTCGAGGTGAAGGCCTGCTGCGCGCCGATCACGTCGTTGTTCAGTCGGCTGACCAAGGCGCCGGTCTGCGTCCTGGTGAAGAAGGACAGTGACATCCGCTGCACGTGGTCGAAAACCTTGCTGCGCATGTCGAAGATGAGACCCTCGCCGATTCGGGACGAGAAGAAGCGTGAAATCAGCGAATTACCGGTGTCCACCACCGCGAGGACCGCGATCACCAGGGCCAGCATCACCACTGTGTGCGCCGAACCCTTGCTGCTGATCTGGTTGACCACGGCGCCGGCCAGCAGGGGCGTCGCCACCGCGATGACCGCGGAGAAGACGGTGACCGCCAGGAAGAAGGTCAACTCCCTGCGGTAGGGCCGCGCGAAGGTGAGGATTCGCCGCGCGATCCCGGGCTGGAGCTTGTGCTCCTTGACCGAATCGTCGCGATGCATCGCGCGCAGGGCAGCCCGAGACGCTCCGCCCATGGGTGCTGACGGGGGCATGCGGGGCCACCTCTCGACGCGAATGAAGGTCGGGCACTGGGTCTGACCCGATCAGCCAGACCTGGGCGCCGGCGAAGTGCTCCACTAGCGAGCAAATCACGCCGCCCCGACAGGGGCCCGACATTTCGCTGACAGCGTGCCGGATCACCGGTGCACCAGCGCAGTGCGCGGCTCGCTGATGTGGACGAACTGGCCGTCCGGCGTCCCGGGCGGCTAACGTTCGTCCTGATCACGGCATGACGGGGGGGAAACGCATGGCCACCGCAACCGAGCACATCCACGACGAGGTCCGCGAGCTGATCCGTCGTCGCGGCGTCGATCCGATCTCCGACCAGCGGTCGACCCGGGCGC
>JBPCPG010000106.1:0-7433 GCA_050999445.1 Nakamurella sp.
CGCCGGCGAAGGTTGCGACCCCAGCAACACACCGCCGGTGTGGCGACCCAGCCGGGTCCCTGAGCACTGGGCGCCGCTGGGCACCGTCACCACCGACTACCCACCCCCACCCCCACCGCCGCACCCCCAACCGCCGCACCCCGGACCACCCGAGGACCGACGATCACGACCAACCCGACAAGCGCACGCCCTGACACCGCACGCGGAGGCGTCGACACCGTGTGGCCATCCTGCGTCAACGCATCGACGATCACTCGACGCCTGCAGGCGAATTCCAGTCCCTACCCCCCCCCGGTAGCGCTGAGCTACCCCGACGCCGGCCACGTGATCGGGACCATGTCTGGCTACGTCAGCGTCACCAGCAACGGCGGCGAGGGCGGCACGGTGGTGACCAATGCTGCCGCGCTGGCCGATTCTCATACCAAACTGCTCGCCTTCCTCAGGGGCAATCAATTGCAGTGATGATTTCTTAGATATCGAGTGTCTGCTGGGCGACGGGGGGTGTGGCTGCTGGCCTGATCAGTTCTGGCCCGTCATTGCGGACGCTGTTGACCGCGGTGGACACGATGCGCGGCTCCAGGTGCGGCTCGGGGATCTCGTCCAACAAACGTCTCGCGATTTCAGCGTCACCGGTTGCGCAGTCCAACCAGGCGTCGCGCATGTCGACCGGCACGATGACAGGGCAACGGTCGTGGATCTCCCCGAGGGTGTCGATCGCCTGCTGGGTGATGACTGTGCACGACCACAGCCACTTTGTGGGATCGTCGTCCGGCAGGGCCGGATCGGGCCAGAGCTCGTAGAGACCGGCGAACGCCAGTTGTCCGCCGTCCGGTGCATGCAGGAAGTACGGGATCTTGCCATCGGCGGTATTCTGCCACTCGTAGTAGCCGTCCGCAGGTAGCAGACAACGCCGGCGGCCCGCTGCCGTTTTGAAGGCGGGTTTGACCGTGACGGTTTCCTGACGGGCGTTGATCAGCTTGGCCGCGCCCGCGCGTGTTTTGGACCAGCTCGGCACCAGACCCCATCGCAGCGTCCGGAGCTGTTTCGCCTGCGCCGAACTGTCGTCGTCTTCGCTGCGTGATTTGCGTCGGACGATGCCGCGAACTGCATCGGTCGGCGCGATGTTCCACGAGGGTGGCAGATCGTCGCCGATCACCTCGTCCAGGGCGTAGGACCCGTAGAGGCTGGCGGTGTCTGCTGAGTTTGCGTAGCGGCCGCACATATGGACGATTGTGCCCGCTCCGATTGCACGGTTCTCAGTTGGATCCAGAAGGATCCGATTCGGCCGCAGGCCCGCCATGGTGGTTCGGTCCAAGCCGTTGACTGGAGCCGTGCAGCAGCTCTCTCAAAATGATCCGTGACCGGCCTCGATAGGAACTTCGACCGCCGAGTCGATCAAGACGCGTGTCGACTCCTGGGCCGGTCAACCACTTACCACCAACCGTGGAGATCTGCCGAACCGTCCAACCGTGGAGATCTGCCGAACCGTCGTGATCGTCGGCGTAACACGATCTGCGCTCCGCAGTTGCCCGGATCGGGTCGGTGGCGCACATGATTGAGGACGGTTCCAGGTCGTCGCCGGGAGCCGCACCACCTGCGAAAACCTACCCGCACTACCTGTTGCAACGAGCGCTTCAGGTCCATAGTGGGGACTAGTGCGTGGAAATTCCGGACACCTTCGCCGCGACCGGGGCCGTCGGTGTCCATCACAGAGGTGGCTGAACCCGGCAGTGCTCGACCGGGCGCGATGCTCGACCGGGCGCAGTGCTCGACCGGGCGCGATGCTCAACCGGGCGCGATGCTCAACCGAGCGCAACGGTGTCAGGAGGCAGCCATGGACAGAAAATTCGTCGGCTTCCTACTAGTGACCATGATGCTTGTGTGCGCTCTTACCGTGCCCGGAATGATCGGTCGGCACGTTTCTGGACAGGCCGCCCCATCAGTGCACCCCCGGGCGATTCCTGCCGTGGGCGACTGCCTGGCGCCGCTGACCACCCCGGAGGAACTGAACACCATCTTCGACGCGGTCCCGGTCGTACCCTGCGGTACGCCGCACAGCGCTGAGATCCTCGCGGTCGGCCGACTGGACCACAAGATCTACCCGAAGCGACCGACAGTCTCCGACGGAAACTTCACCAACGGTGCCCTGAGCCGTCAATGCGACCAGCTCGCCGGGACGTTCGTGGGTTGGGGCAACAAGTTGGCGCCCTCTCGCATCCAGGTGAGCTTCTTCTCGAGGTTGACGGTCCCCGGTGACCTGGAGTGGCGGTTGGGCCAACGGTGGTACGCCTGCGAGTTGATGCCGGGCGTCCTGGACTATCCCATCAGCTATTCCGGCACTGCACGGGAAGCGAGTTTCCGCACCCCGCCCGGAGCGTTCGCGAATTGTTCGGACGGCCCCGGATCATTGGCCGTCTCGTGTGATCGACCACATCACGCCGAGCAACTGACCAGGACCTACCGGCCGCGCATCCCGTCCAACCCGGTCGGTCCGGGGCCGGCCGGCACTTCCGGTGCCGATGAGTGCCGGATCCTGGTCGGGAGGATCATCGGCACCTCGGATCCGACATTCGCCGGACAACTGGCAATTCTGGACCGGATGGAAAGCGGTGCGGATGGATGCTGGGTGACCACCACATCCGACCGCAAGCTGACGGCAACGCTGATCAACCATGGCAATACCCCCCTGCCACTGGATTGATAGGTAGCAATCGTTCGGCACGGACCACCAGCAGTCGCTCGGCGACTGCCGCTGACCAGCGCGGAACAGGTTCATCTCGGTGACTGCAGTTGAATCCGATGCTGATGAAAGCCGGAAAGCGGGCGCCTGGGTGCAGAAAACGACTCCGATGAGCGAAAATGAGCCGGTGAGCCTCTTAGCAACCACGTACTGGCCGGCCCCGACCGCGTCGGACCCGATTGACGCCACTGTTCGGGTACCGGGATCGAAATCGTTGACCAATCGTGCTCTTGTTCTGGCCGCACAGGCGACGGGGCCGTCCACTCTCACCGCGCCGCTGATCAGCCGGGACACCGATCTGATGGCCGCCGGACTGACGGCCCTGGGCGTGCGGGTCGACAAGGCACTGGGCAGGCGGGTCGACAAGGCGCCCGTCGACGAGCAGGCCGACAAGGTAGGCGGATCGTGGCGGATCATTCCGGGACCACTGCGCGGACCGGCGATCATCGACTGCGGACTGGCCGGGACGGTCATGCGATTTCTACCCCCGCTCGCAGCGCTGGCCGTCGGCGAAATCACCGTCGACGGCGACGAATATGCCCGGCACCGGCCGATGACGACAATTCTCGACGCTCTCCGCACTCTCGGCGCGCGCGTTGCGGGGGACAACCTGCCCTTCGTGATCTCAGGCACGGGCTCCGTACCCGGCGGAATCGTCCGCATCGACGCCTCCGCTTCCTCACAATTCGTTTCCGGCCTCATGCTCTCGGCCGCCGGGTTCGAGCGCGGCCTGACGCTGGTCCACACCGGCAAACCGATGCCATCGATGCCACACATCGACATGACAGTGCAGATGCTGCGCTCGGTAGGCGTGACGGTCGACGACAGCGGGGCGAATACCTGGCGGGTGGAGCCTGGTCCGGTCGAACCCTGGAACCGAACCGTCGAGCCCGACCTGTCCAACGCGACGCCGTTCCTGGCCGCTGCGGCGATCACGCGTGGCACCGTCCGTGTGCCCGACTGGCCGACGGAAACCACTCAGCCGGGTGATGCTATCCGGTGGATCCTGAGCCTGATGGGTGCGCAAGTCGATCTGATGGGCGGTGAGCTGACCGTTACCGGAACGTCGAACCTGGCCGGCGTCGACCTGGACCTGCACGACGTGGGCGAATTGACGCCGACGATCGCAGCCCTGTGCCTGTTCGCCGACACGCCGAGTCGGCTGTTCGGAATCGGGCACCTGCGCGGCCACGAGACTGATCGGCTCGCGGCGATCGCGAGCAACATCCGCGCCATCGGCGGGGACGCCGACGACACGCCTGACGGACTCGTGATCCGTCCGCGTCCGGTGAACGGAGGGATCTGGCCCGCGTGGGCTGATCATCGGATGGCGACCGCGGGAGCGATCATCGGATTGCGTGTGCCCGACCTGCTGGTGGACGACATCGGCGCCACCGCGAAGACCTTGCCCGATTTCGCCCAGATGTGGGCCGACATGCTCGCCGGAACTCGGTCCGCAGGAGCCTCGTCCTGAGTACTCTCGGTGATCACTGGGACAACGACGACGTCCACGTCCGTCCTTCGCGCCGATCCAGACCGCGTACCAAAACCCGTCCGGCGCACGAAGATTCGACCTCCGGCATGGTTCTCACCGTAGATCGCGGCCGGTACACGTGTCTGGTCGAAGGTGGCACCCGCCGCTCGCGGTCCGTCACCGCGATGCGAGCACGGGAGCTCGGACGTAGGGCGGTCGCCGTCGGCGACCAGGTCGAGATCGTCGGCGACATCTCTGGGGACGCGGACACACTGGCGCGGATCGTCCGGATATCCGAACGCCGCAGCGTTCTCCGTCGATCGGCCGACGACACCGACCTCGCCGAACGGGTTCTCGTCGCGAACGCCGACCAGCTCGTCATCGTCGCAGCGCTTGCCGACCCGGTGCCCCGAACCGGATTCATCGACCGATGTCTGGTCGCCGCCTATACCGGTGATCTGGATCCGGTGCTGGTACTCACGAAGGCCGACCTCGCCGATCCAGCACCGATCCTGGAGATCTACCGCGATCTGGACTTCCCGATCATCATCACCGGAAGGGCGGCCGCAGCCGGCCGACAGCTCGCCGACGCGGACGTGGAGCGGGTGCGGGCTCGATTGACCGGCTTGGTCTCGGTGCTGGTCGGGCACTCCGGCGTCGGAAAGTCGACGCTGGTGAATGCGCTTGTGCCGGATGCGCAGCGCGCCACCGGCACCGTCACCGGAGTTGGCAAGGGCCGACACACCTCCACCTCGGCGATCGCCCTGGCGCTGTCCGACGGTGGTTGGGTGATCGACACACCCGGCGTGCGCTCCTTCGGGCTGGCCCACGTCACCGCCGACGACCTGCTGGAAACCTTCGACGATCTGTTGCCGGCAACCGTCAACTGCCCGCCCGGCTGCGACCATTCGGGGCCGGACGGCGGTCCGGATTCGACCGGTGTCGGTTGCGCCCTCGACGCTTTCGTGACCGCGGGCGGCGCAAAGCCAGGGCGCCTCGCCTCCTTCCGGCGTCTGCTCTCGTCGAAGGCAGGCGGGGCGGTCGACAACACCGAGGCGGACAGCAGCCCGGTCGACAACACCGCGGTCGACGACACCGCAGACGACAACACCGCAGACGACACTGAGTTCCGCAACACCGACGTCAAGTCCGACCGTTCCCATTCCCAGCCCGGGTCCCAGCCGCCAGCCTGAGCCGGAGCCGGAGCCCGGCGGTCAGCCAACGCCAGCTCCAGTGGAAATGCTTCCGCAAACCGGCTGTCCGCGTACCGGCTGTCTCATCCCGACCGGCTGTCTCATCGCCAGTTGTCCCCATGGCACGAGACATCCACATCGGCGCCGGCTAGCTCATCGCTCTGCTCCGTCCCGGCGACACTGACGGGCATGAGTGCCTTCGTTCTGCCGATCACGGTGCGCACCACCTCCCGATCAGTCGATTTGCTGATCGAGTTGCGCCATCCGGTAGAGCTGGCTGTGGTGCTTGCAGAGATGATCAGGCTGGCCGGGCTGCCCAGTGATTCCACCCTGCATCTGGGCATAGGGCCGGTCGAAGCCTCGTGGATTCTGGGCCGACCACCGCTGCTCGCCGGATGTGTGCTGACCACCCGTCCGCAGGACACAGTTCGGACCATCGGGCCGGTCAACCTTTCGTGCGTGGCAGGTCCGGATGCCGGTGGATGGGTTCCGCTGGAAGCGCAGCCGGTGGAAGTGGGTCGCAGTCCGACCTGTGACCTGTCGCTGGACGATCTGGAGCTCTCCCGTCGCCACGCCCGCGTGAGCTGGTCGGAAGAGGGGTTGTTGGTCACGGATCTGGATTCGGTGAACGGTGTCAGGGTGAGCGGCCCCCCAGGGATCGGTTCCACGCTCATCGTGCCGCCGGGCGAGTTGGTCAGGCTTGGCGCCAGCGTGCTACGCGCCGGCCTCGACAGCGAGCCGACGCTCCTGCTGACCCCGGACGGCCGCGGCCGGGTTGCCGTCGCCCGGCCCGCACGGATCGCTCCCACCTTCGACCATCAGCTGCCGTCGGCTCTGGGGTCGGCGCCGCAACGGAGCCGTAGACCCATTCCCCTGCTCGCCGCCGGGATCGGAGCGGTGGCCGGTGGAGCGATCGCCGTAGTGACAGGCATGTGGAGTTTTCTGTTGCTCGCCGCGTTGGGGCCGGTCCTCATGCTGGCCACGGCGCTGTCCGACCGGCTCAGTGGTCGGCGCACCCATCGCCGGGATGTCGCCGATTACCGCGCCGCGCAACGCGTCGACGCCGAAGAACTCGAATCTGCCGTAGTCGCCGACCGGCGGGACGCCTGGGATCGATACCCCGATCCGGCAACGTTGGCACGTCGAGCGGCGAACTGCAGCACACGCCTGTGGGAACGACGCCCGACTCATCCTGATTTCCTACGGTTGACGCTGGGCGTCGGCAGCCGGCCGTCACGGGTTGACCGAATCGATCCACCGACTACTACCGAGGTGCCGATTACGGTGAATCTCGCCGAGATCGGTGTGCTGGGCCTGGCCGGCGAGTGTCGCCCTCTACTCCGGCACCTTCTCGGCCAACTGGCCGGGCTGCATTCGCCGGCCGATCTCCACCTGTCCATCTTCTCCGACCATCCTGACCTGGGCCGAGCGCAAGATCTGCCTCACTCGGCCGTCGACGGCTCGGCGCCCTCGCTTCCCACTGGGACACGCGCGGCCGCGCAGCTGCAGCGGTTGCCGCCGCACGGTGACGGCCGTGTGACGGTCGTCATCCTGGACGACGCCCACCGGTGGCGTCGGACCGCCGGAATGACAGATCTGCTCGCTCGGGCTGCGGAGAGCTTCGGTCCGGGCGCCATTGTCGAAGGACCGAACCATACTGCCCGGCTGGTCCGCGCCGGGCCGGCCAAGCTCCTCGTCATCTGCGTGTCGGCGCAGGTCGAGGCCCTGCCGATGGAGTGCACCGCCATCGCCACGGTGGAGTCCGGACGCGTGTTGGTCGCGGCCGGCCAGGCCACCGCGAACGCCGAGGCGACCGGTGTGTCGGCGGAATACCTGGATGCTCTGGTAGACGACCTGGCAGCGTTGTCCGACCCGGATACCCCGGGGCTCGGCGTGCCGCCCGAGGTGCACCTGTCAGCGTTGTTCGGCGGGCACAGCTTCCGGGAGGCGGTGGCGAACGGGTGGTCTGAGCCGTCCATGTCAGTGCCGCTCGGTCTGGGAGCGTCCGGAACGGTGACAATCGATC
>JBPCPG010000114.1:0-28629 GCA_050999445.1 Nakamurella sp.
CGACCTCGGGTCGAAGGCCGCGGCTCCGCCCGAGGCGACGAAACGCGCGGCGCTGTCCACCGCAACCGCCACGACCTCGCTGGGCAGTTTGCCATCGGCGAAAGCGAGCGCGGCGGCGGCGGCGAAACTGTCGCCCGCGCCGCAGGTATCGCCGGCGACGACGTCCGGGGGCGACACCATCAATGGTGGATCGTCTCCGGCGCAGAGCATCGCACCCTTGCTGCCGAGCGTCACGCACACGCCACGGGTCTGCCAACGATCGGCGAGGAAGCGCGCTCGCAGCCGCAGCGTGCTCAAATGGGAAAGCCCGGCATCGATCCCCGGTGAGAGCGAGGAAAGTTCGGTCTCGTTGGGTGTCATCCACCAGGTGCCTGGAACGGGATCGCCGCCACGCGGATGCGGATCCCAGATGATCGGTGTTCTCGCCGAGATATTGCTGAGCAGGCGCCGCAGCTTTTCGGAACCGGTGACCCCGCCGCCGTAGTCCGCCACCAGAACCGCTGCAGCACTGACGAGTACGGTCTCGACCTCGGCAGGGAGATTCCCGATCTCGCCCGCGCTTCCACCCTCATCGATCCTGGCGATCGGGTGGTTCCCGGCCCGGATTCGGGTCTTCACCGGCGTGCTACCCGCCCAGGGCAGTGCGATGACCCGGACGGCATTACCGATCAGCTCCCGGATCTGGTCGGCGGCATCATCGTCGGCGAACGGCGCGATCAAGACGACGGGCCGAGAACTGTTGCGCGCGGCCAACAGAGCGGCCAACGCCGCGCCGCCCGGTCGCCGCGTCTCCGAAACTCCGTGGATCACCGGAACCGGCGCCTCCGGCGAGAGTCGATCGGCGGTGCCCGAGCGGTCGATGTCCAGCAGAACATCTCCCACGATCACCAGCGGGGGAATCATCCAATTCCCCTGTCCGCCAACGCTTCGTCCATCGCCTCGCAGATCAGGTGCAATGAAACGAGGTGCAATTCCTGCACGGTGGCCGCTCGCTGCGATGGAATGGCCACGTTTTCGTCACAGGCCGCCGCCAGCGGGTTCGGCAGGCAACCTGTCATCGCCCAGGTGTGGATGCCCAGTCCTTTGGCCCGCTCCGCTGCCACGATCAAGTTTGCGCTGCGGCCGGAGGTGGACATCAGCACCAGGATGTCGCCCTTCCGGCCGTGTGCGCTGACCTGTCTGGCGAACATCTCGTCGATGCCATAGTCATTGACGATCGCGGTCAGGGCGCAGGGTTCCGAATGCAAGGACACCGCGGAAAATGCAGGTCGGTCTTCCCGATACCGCCCGACCACCTCGGCACTGAGATGCTGTGCCTGCGCGGCACTTCCACCGTTGCCTGCCACCAGCAGTCGGGCACCGCCCAGTAGTGCGTCGGCCAGGAATCGGCCCCATCGCTGACTGCGCTCCGCAGCCACATCGAAATCCGCGAGGGCCGAATGCAGTGAGGCCACGTGCTCCGACCTCACCGTCGAACTGCCACCGGACGTGATGGATCTGGTCATCTACCTGCTCCTGCCGTGGCAATGCCGGGTCGCACCGCGGCGAGATTGCGCCTGCCGAGCGTCCGTCGATATGACTCCTCCGTACGGGCGGCCACGCTCTTCCAGCTGTATCCCGTCTCGGCTCGGGCTCGCCCGGCGCGTCCCATCTGTTTCCTGGCAGCGGGATCGAGCAACAGGCGATTGACCGCTGCCGCGATCTCCGAGGGCCGACCCGGCTGTACCAACAGGCCGGTCACGCCGTCGACAACCGTGTCGAGCAGACCCCCGACGGCGGTGCCGACGACCGGAATGCCGCAGGCCATCGCCTCCAGCGGCACGATGCCGAACGGCTCGTACCACGGCACCACGAGCACCAGGTCGCAGGAGTTGATCAGCGCCGGTAGATCTGCGTGTGCCACCCGACCGGTGAAACTGATCCGAGCGCCAACGCCCAGGCTCCGCGCCAGTTCCGTCAGTCGCTGAGCTTCCTCGTCCTGCGGCAGCATCTCCACGCCCGGGCCGCCGACGATCACCAATTCGCCGTCGGGTACATCGACCATTGCGCGGATCGCGTCCTCGACACCTTTTCGGCGCACCAGCCTGCCGACCAGCAACAGCCTGGGCCTTGATGGGGCGCAGAGATTCGCAGCGCCAGGATCCGGAGTGAACGACTCCGTGTCCACGCCGCACGGTATGACGTCGACAGGCGTACCGAACGTGCCCATTCGCCGCAGTTCGGTCTCCTCGTCGGAGCAGGTGGCGATTACGCGGTCAACTGCGCCGACGATGTCGCGTTCGATCCGGACTCGATCCGGCGGACTGCCGTCGGCCGTCCGCTGCCACCGTCTCTTCACCGTCCCCAGCGCATGGAAGGTCTGCACAACCGGCAGGGCCAACGATTCGGCGGCCCGAAGCGAGGCCATCCCGCTCATCCAGAAATGGGCGTGCACGAGATCCGGTGGACTGCAGCGCCATAGCTGGGTCAACACCTGGGCGAAGGGCTCCATGTAGGGCAGAAGTTCGTCCTTGGGCACCTCGGCGGCCGGGCCGGCGGGCACGTGCACGACGGAGACCCCCGGCGCCAGTACGACGGTGCCGGCCAGTGACGGGTGATCGGCTCTGGTGTAGACGGTGATGCGGTGCCCCCGTGCCGCCAGGGCGATGGAAAGCGCTGCGACATGGACGTTCTGGCCACCGGCATCCACTCCACCCAAGCAGGCCAACGGACTGGCGTGCTCGGAGACCATTGCTATTTCCAACCTCGCTCACCCTTTCCTTGCAGAACTGCGCTCAGCGACCGGCCACGACGGAAAACAACAGTTGGTCCCAGTCGGCCAGAAATCGATCCAGGCCGTAGCGGCCCAGTGCCGCTGTACGTGCGCGTCGGCCGGCCTCTCCGGCGGCAGCGGGTTCGTGCAGATACAGCCGGAAAGCATCCGTCAACCGGTCGACGTCGGTGCTGATGATCCCTGCCCCCGGACCGATCGCCTCGACCACTTCCGTTGCTGCCACCGCGATGACGGGCATGGCCAACTGCATGGCCTCGATGAGGGAGAGTCCGAGGGAGGTCCATCGCATGGGATGCAGGTACACCCGCCGGCGGCTCACTTCGGTATGCATCTGGTCCTGTGTCTCCAGGTCCTCGTGGGCAGTGACCGAGCGCAGACCCAAAGAGGTGACGAAGGTCGCCGACCGCATGCCGAACACCTCGACAGCACCGACGTCGGCGAATCGCGGCACCAGATCGGCGCCGACGACGCGGCCGCGCCTGCCCGGCTCGTTGACCACGACTGCACCCGCAGCGATCTCTCCGGTGTAGCGCGGGCCCGGGTCCACGATGCCGTGCTCGATCACCGTGGTCGGAGCAATCCCGTTGTCCCAGAACAGTTCGTTGAAATGCGTGACGTGCGCAATCGGAATATCGCTTCGCTCCGCCAGTGGATGTCTTTGGGTGCATGGTTTCTCATCGGGCGCGTTGTGTTCGAGGTAGACCGCGGGAAGGTCGGCGCCGGCACGTCGGCCCAGCCAACGGCGCACCAGATCCAGCTCGTGCGGGCGTTGCAGCACAACGATATCGAAGCTCTGATCGAACAGCTCGGCCGGAGAATATTCTGTTACTCCGAGCGGCCAGTCCCAGGTTCGGGCCCGTCCTACTCCGTCGGGCCCGCGATCCGGCAAGACCGGAACCACGTACTCGTGTTGACCCTGCACGAACGCCGTCGTCCAGCTGCCATGCACGTGCCACAGCAGGATTCTCATGTCAGCTCCGCCGGCTCGACGCACCGAGCCAGCTGTTCGACCGCGTTCAGGATGTCCGAGCTCCTCACCGAGGACAGGCACGGATGTCCGGGCACCGGGCATACCGTGCTCCTGGTTTCCCGACAGGCCGCCGATTGATCTCCGAGCTGGATCACCGGCACGCCGTACGGTGCCCAGCGAACGGCGGGTACGACCGGCGCGAACAGCGAGACAACCGGTGTGCCAACGGCTGCCGCAAGATGCGCCGGGCCGGTGTTGGCCACCGCGACGACCGCCGCTCCGTCCAGGACGGCGGCCAGCTCGCCCAGATCAAGCCGACCGCCCAGATCCAGGACCTGGTCGCCGCCGGCACCGGCGACCAGGGCGGTCAGCGCCCGTTCGGCCTGGCTGCCGGTGACGACCACGGACCAGCCGGCGTCCGCCAGGCAACGGACCGCCTCGAGCCAACCGGCCTCCGGGTAGGCCCGGGCCGGAGCGCTGGTGCCGGGGTGGACCACCACGTACCGGCCGTCGATTGTTAGATCCACCCACGGCAGCGGCCGCCGAACCGCCAGGAACCCATCATCGATCAACGGAAGTGTAAATCCGGCTCCGGCAGCAACTTCCAGCATTCTGACCGGCTCCGGAGCATCGTTCGGACTCGCCAGGCGCACGTCCAGCAACGATCCCGGATAGTCCTCGCCGACCGCGGCCACTCGCCGGACCCCGGCCAGCTTCAGCAGCAAAGCGGTGGGCAACGGCGACTGGTGGAACGACGTCAGGATGACGGCCTCGTCGATGGACGCCGTCCGCAGCCGGTCGACCACGTCGTCGAAGTCAGCTTCGTCCACCGGAGGTGCCGGACTGAGAATCCACGGGCAGGCCCAGACGATGACCTCGTCGACCCCGGGTAGCAGTCGCGCGGCGGCCGCTCCCTGCGGACCGACGAGAACGGTGACCCGGTCGGCGTGGGCCGCCACCGCCCGGATGGCCGGTCCGGACACCAGAACGTCCCCCATGCTGTCCAGTCGGACAACGAGTACGTGCCGCATCTTCAGCATTTGCCGGCAAGTACGAGTTCGATTGCAGCACCGATGTTCTCGGCGAGCACAGGAGCGGCCACCACTTCGTCCGGCAGAGTCTGCGGCGTCGGGATCAGGATCGACCTCGCGCCGGCCGCAGCGGCGGAACCAATGTCCGAACCGATGTCACCGATCACCACACAACGCTGCGGATCGACGCCGAGCTGCTGCGCTGCTTGATGAATGAGGCCGGGCATCGGTTTGCGACAGGCACAACCCTCGGCCGCCGTGTGAGGGCAGACGAACCATCCGGCGAAGGGCCCCAACAGTTCCTCGACCCTGGCATTGACGGCCGCGACGGACTCGGTCGTCAGCAGTCCACGGCCGATGCCGGACTGGTTGCTGATGACCGCTATCGGAATGCCGGCCTGCCGCAGCCGGTCGAGTGCGCCGAGGGCCCCAGGCATTGGCGTCACCAGAGCCGGGTTCCCGTTGTAGGGAACGTCTTCGACGATGGTGCCGTCCCGATCGAGAAGTACCGCAGCCGGCAGCAGGACCCGAGGTTCACGACGCCCTGCTGTCGCGCGCAGCCAGTGGTACGTCGCGATCGGCGGTATCGCAACGCTTGTCGTGATCATCTTTGCGATCTCGGTACGGTCCCGAGGACCGCCCGCGATACGTCGCCACGCGAACTCGGCCGTCAGGCCCAACCAGGCGAGCGCGGCGGCTGCGCCGATCCTGCGTCGTCCGGAGGTGGCCGCGGCCACGGCAACCAGGCCACCCGCGGTGATCGCCAGGTGCCCCGGCCTGCGACCCAGCGGAGAGCGCGCCCGCCGACGCCAATCCGGACCATGCTTGCGTCGCATCAGGACGTCGTCGGCATTGCCGCGCTGCTGCGCCACGCTGGCCCACCAGCCGGCCGCCCGAACCGGGTGCAGCGAACGACGTCTGCCCTCGATGAGCGCGTATCCGTCATCGAGCACCCGAAGCGCCAGATCTGCGTCCTCACGGAAGGCTCGTGGGAACCGTTCGTCGAATCCACCGTTGCGGACCAACGCTTTTCGCAGATACACCATGTCTGCCGTGATCCACCGGGCCGATTCCAGACCGGCCGTACCCCGCTCCCAGTCGGTCGGCCGGCGGTGCGCCGGAAGGGGAACGGTCAGCCGACCCTGTATTCCACCGACAGGAACCGCCAGGACCTTCGAAGCCTGTCGGAGATCGACGTCCAGGTCCGTCAGCCAGTCGCTCTCCACCACCACGTCGTCGTCCAGAAAGGCGATCCAACCCAGGGTGCTCGATCGCCAGCCGACATTTCGTGCGGCAGCGGGACCACGACCGTGCGATCGGAGCACCCGAACCGAAAGGTTTGCCGGAATGGACTGCAGCACCGGCGATCGGACGGCCGACTTCGTCGGGCGATCGTCGACGACGGTGATCGGCGGCGCCACCAGTCCGGTCGAGCGGGCCGACTCGGCGATGCTCTCGAGGAGCGCGACCAGACAGGGGCGCCCGATGCTCGGAATGATGATCTGGACGACTTCGTCCAGTGGCTTGCTCACCGATCTGCCAGGGCACGCCGCCGGACGGCGAACGGTCCGATCGCCAACAGATCCACCGGGGTGGAGCCGAAGCACTCCAACGCATCCCGCGGTGAATCGACCATCGGCCGACCGGCCGTGTTGAGGCTGGTGTTGACGACCACCGGAAGTCCGGTCCGTTGTTCGAAAGCCGTCAACATCCGGGCGACCAACGGCTCGAGAGCAGGCTCGACCGACTGGATCCGGGCAGTGCCGTCGACGTGTACGACGGCCGGAATCCGGTTTCGCCACTCCGGCCGGACGTCCTGGACGAAGAGCATGAAGCGCGAATCCATCGGTCCGCCGCTGAAGATGTCGGGTGCTCGGGAGGCGAGCACCATGGGCGCCACCGGCCGGAACTGCTCCCGGCCCTTGACGTCGTTGAGCCGCTGCAGATTCGATTGGCGGCCCGGGTGGGCCAGCAACGAGCGATGACCAAGGGCGCGTGGCCCGAATTCGCTGCGGCCCTGGAACCAGGCCACGATGCCGTCAGCGGCCAACGTCTCCGCAACGGTCTCCGCGATATCCGCAGGGCGGTCGTACGGCAACCGCGCGGTGAGCAGCACCTGCTCGATCTCCTCGTCGGTCCAATCCCGGCCGAGGTCAGCACCGGGAAACGGAGGAATGGAGTCGCCGTTCTCCTGGGCGGCGTACAGCGCACCGCCCAATGCCGTACCCGCGTCACCGGCGGCCGGTTGGACCCAGATGTTCTCGAACGGGCTGTCGGCGAACAGTCGCGTGTTCGCCACGCAGTTCAGGGCCACACCGCCGGCCAGGCTGAGATTCGGCGAGCCGGCGCGCTCGAAGAGCCATCCGGACAGGCCCAGCAGCACCTCTTCGAGCACCGCCTGCAAGCTGGCCGCGAGGTCGGCGTGCTCGGCGCCCCATTCGGCCTCGCCGGTGCGTTTGGGGGTCAGCGCCGACCAGTCGACACCTGAAGTCCGGAATCCGCCGTCTCCCGTCACGTGGACGAATTGCCGGAGGTAGTCGAGGTGTCGCGGCCTGCCGTAGGAGGCCAGGGCCATCACCTTGTATTCGTCCGAACTGCGGAGGAAGCCCAGATGCTCCGTGGCATCCTCGTACAGCAGGCCGAGCGAGTGCGGAAGCTGCTGGCTGGCGAGCGTTTCGAGCTTCCCGTCGAGAAACCGGCCACTGAGGTGACTGTGTTGTTCACCCCGGCCGTCCAGCACCAGCGTGGCGCAGTTGCCGTCGAAAGGTGCAGCGAGCCCGGCCGAGGCGGCATG
Source organism: Nakamurella sp. (assembly GCA_050999445.1). Lineage (GTDB taxonomy): Bacteria > Actinomycetota > Actinomycetes > Mycobacteriales > Nakamurellaceae > Nakamurella. Next base: position 7,569 of record JBPCPG010000114.1, read on the forward strand.
CGCAACGTGGTGCGGCACGAAACGGACCCGGCTTGGATCAAGGCCGGGCAGGGCGGAGGCGAGAAACTCCGGCGCTCGGGTCGCGTAATCCTGGCGGAGGTCATCCCACGGGTCGAACACGCCCAGGTCGGCCGGGGGCAGCCGCAGCGCAGGATCGAACGAGTAGGTCACGACGTCCAGTTCGTCGGCGCGAACGCCGGCCCGCTCCAGGCACCACGCGGCGGCCAGTTCCGGAAGTTCCCAGGCCGAGAACGGTACCGGCCGTTTTCCGTGCTTGCGCCTGGAGAACCGTTCCTCTTCTGCGGCGGCCACGGTTGCGCCGTCCACCACGATTGCCGCTGAGGGGTCGTGATAAAGCGCGTTGATACCAAGAATTCGCACAGGCTCCGGTCCTTCCATTCACGCCCGTCCGGGCGCGTCGGTAGATCCTCGATGGTGTCAGCCGGCGGCGGACCAATTACTGAGAACTCGGGTTCAGGATGTAACTGCAACGGTATTTCCCAAGCCGTCGGCGATCAAACGCGGTGGAGAGCGATCAACTTCTCCGGCCATCAACTTCTTCTGCTGGAACTCGCTATTCGGCGATTTGCCGCATTCAGCCATCACCATCTGCTCGCCGCCAAGCTCCCCTTTTCCAGGCCTGCTCATCGGTTCGACCTTGGCATCTGACAGCCGAGCAGTGCAGATCAGCGGGGTGTCCAGTACACACGGTCAAAGCATCGGTTTCATCAAGCAATGGTTCGTCTTGTACCGACGATTCAGCAAGGCCGGATTACGACCGTGAATTTTCATCATCATCCGTTTGCCGTAGCGCCGATCGGGTCCCGCCCACGGGTCGCGCCCTCACCGGATGCGCCGCGAACGCGGGCACGGGTGGCTTTGCGATGGGGAACTGGAGCGACGCGGGGGGGAGGCCGGCCTGGGCACGGCCCGTTGCCTGTGGTGTGGGTGCCTGTGGGGTCACGTCGGTGTCGCGCGTTATGGCAGCGTTGAGTCTGGCTGCATCGATGTGCCGCAGTGTGCAGGCGTTGAGATTCCCGTCGATCCGGGGAACCAGAGCGCATCGTTTGGCCAGGTCCGGCCCATGCTGGTAATCTTGAACGGTTGTGCTGCGCCCGCTGACATCGGCGGGTTCTTTCGTGTGACGGTCGAGTCCGGTTGCCGGTCTGGGTCGTCACGCGCGGGTCGGCACACATCCTCCTGCTGCGGAGAGACCGCAGCCGAAAAGTCCACAGGAGGTGCACGTGAGCGTATCCACCGCTCCGCGTCACTACGAGTTGTTGCTCATCCTCGATCCCAACCTCGACGAGCGGACCGTTTCCCCGTCGATCGACACGTTCCTGAACGTGATCCGCCAGGGCGGCGGCAGCGTCGAGAACGTCGACATCTGGGGAAAGCGCCGCCTGGCGTTCGAGATCCGGAAAAATCCAGAAGGCATCTACGCCGTCATCAAGGTCACCGCGCAGTCGGCCACCGTCGATGAACTGGACCGTCAGTTGAACTTGAACGAGTCGGTGCTCCGGACGAAGATCACCCGGACCCCGGAGAAGATCCGCGTCCGCCGCACCCGTAACAGCAAGAAGTAGCGAACATGGCAGGCGACACCGTCATCACCGTTGTCGGCAACCTGACGGCTGACCCCGAGTTGCGTTTCACCGCCTCCGGCGCTGCCGTCGCGAATTTCACCGTCGCGTCGACACCGCGGACCCTGGATCGCGCGTCCAACGAATGGAAAGACGGCGAGGCGCTCTTCCTGCGCTGCAGCATCTGGCGGCAGGCCGCCGAGAACGTGGCCGAATCCCTGACCAGGGGATCACGCGTCATCGTGTCCGGCCGGTTGAAGCAGCGGTCCTTCGAAACGAAGGAGGGCGAGAAGCGCACCGTCATCGAACTCGAGGTCGAGGAGATCGGCCCGTCCCTGCGTTACGCCACTGCCAAGGTGAACCGCGCGAACCGCGGTCCCGAGTCAGGTGGCGGGGGCTACGGATCCGGGTCTGGATCTGGATCAGGCGGCGGTGCCGGATCAGGCAGCGGTTCCGGCGGTCGCCCGTCCAGCCCGCCGGCCGACGATCCGTGGGGTTCTGCGCCCCCGGCCGGCGGCGGCGGATATTCGGACGAGCCTCCCTTCTGATCGTCAGCTCCCCTGGTCGACTTGGCTCGTCGTCGTCGGCTGTCCCGCACCATGAACTGCTGTGCACAACTGAAACCAAAATTTCCACGTCGGCCTCGTCCGACGTGCTCAACCTTCCTAGGAAAACTCCATGCCCAAGCCCCCAGTACGGAAGATCAAGAAGAAGGCTTGTGCCTTCTGCAAGGACAATGCGGCGCCGATCGACTACAAAGACACGAACTTGCTTCGTAAGTTCATCTCCGATCGCGGGAAGATCCGCGCTCGGCGAGTGACCGGCAACTGCACGCAGCACCAGCGGGATGTCGCGACAGCCGTCAAGAACGCCCGTGAAGTTGCTCTGCTTCCCTATACCTCGACCGCTCGATAAGCCGGAGGAGACAAGCCATGAAGCTCATTCTGACCACCGACGTTCCCGGCTTGGGTGCTCCCGGCGACATCGTCGAGGTGCGTGACGGATACGGCCGCAATTTCCTGTTGCCGCAGAGCAAAGCCATCGTTGCCACGAAGGGCGCCGAGAAGCAGGTTGCCACCATCAAGCGCGCCCAGTTGGCTCGCGAGATCCGCGGCACCGAGCACGCCAACGAAGTGAAGCAGGCGCTGGAGAACCTGAGCGGAAAGCTGACGATCATCGCGCGCACCACGGGCGATGGCGCCAAGCTCTTCGGTTCCATCACCTCCATCGACGTCGCGGCAGCAATCAAGGCTGCCGGCGGCCCGACCGTCGACAAGCGCGCCATCGAGACAGGCGGCCACATCAAATCGATCGGTTCGCACCCGGTTTCGGTGAAGCTGCATCCGGGCGTCACCGCGAACGTCTCGCTCGTCGTCAAAGCTGGCTGATAACACAAGCACCACCTGCAATGTGCCGCAAGAGGCAGGCGCCCGCAATTCGGGCCGCCTGCCTCTTGGCGTTCGCGCACCGAACCACAGACCAGGTGCACGCTGTTCCTACGGAGCCTCGTCCTCCGGATCGATGGACGGCTGATCGAAGTCGCCGGTATTTTCGGCGTCAGGACTGCCGGCGGCAGCCCAGATGGCCGGACCGATGTGACTGCGCCCGGCATGCCAGGCCACGATGTCCAGTGCCCGCAGCGTGGTGATCACCGGGCCGTTGGCCACGCCCGTCACTTCGCGAAAGAAGTCGTCGCCCGTCACCAGGTCGTCGATGATGGCCCGTCCGAGCAGGGGCAGGAACTCCGCCCAAGTGCGTTTGCGATCCCGGCTCACGGGGGCGTCGTCCGAGCCTCGGTAGCAATAGTCGACGAACCGGTCATACAGCGGGATGAAGGCCGGTCGCTTTCGGTGCATGACCTTGGCGAGAATCGACCCGCGCGCATTCACCGGCAGATCGTCGGAGTCCAGCACCGAGAACAGCTCGCCGAGTTTGGCCAACTCGGTCGGCCCCGCTTCCACCAGACGAGCGTCCAGGGGTATGTCGACGAGCCACCGCTCGAGGTGTGGCCGGATTGCCTCCAGCGCGTAGAACGTCCGGGAGTTCATCTCAGCGTTCAGCAGGACCGGCGCGACGAAGTCGGCGTCACTGACCAGCCAGGGGCCATCAGATCCGAACGAGTCGTAGGCAGGGTAGCCGAAGCGATCCCGCCGGCGCAGATAGCTGCTGGCAGAGTCCAGTGCTCTCGTCCGGTCGATCTCGACGCCACCTACTCGCAGGACGCTCGAACTCTTCGGCACGGGTGGGGCTCCCTGGGTGAGGTGTCGGCACATTGTTCCGTTGCGGCGCAGTCAGCCTAGAAGACGACATCCGGAGCCATGCAGCCGGACGCCCTGACCGGGGGCGTCGCCTGACGCTCCCAGCGATTCCGGCCGGCCGTTTCCACCTCCTTGCTGTCGCAGACGACCACGGGCGCACCCGGCCAGCGCCGCAGCCAACGATCGGCCGGTCTGGTGACTGGTCACGAAGCAGGGATGCAGCCATGGCGAGGTACCGCCCGGGGTGCGGCCATCGCGAGGTCGCGCATCGTGCCGAGCCTTCGCGGCTCTCAGCTGACTTCCATCGCAGCTGTCAGCTGACCTCCGTGATGGCAACGCTGCGCACGGCGCCGTCCGCAACTTCCAGCAGGGCCAGCGTGCCGTGCGCCTGGCGGCGTTTGTCGGTGGGGGAGCCCGGGTTCAGGATCCGGAGGTTGCCCTCGGCCTGGTTCCAAGGAATATGGGAATGACCGAAGATGACGAGTTCGGCGGCTGGAAAGCGCCTTCGCATCCGATTCAGGCGACCATCCCTGGGGCCGCTGTCGTGGACCATCGCGACGGACAAGCCGTCGATATCCAATTCTTTGCTGGGAGGTGCACCCCAGGCGGCGACGTCCGGCCCGTCGTTGTTGCCCAACACTGCGTGTACCGGTGCGAAGGATGAAAGCTCCTCCAGTACAGCGGGTGTGCACACGTCTCCGGCATGCAGGATCAGTTGCGCAGTGTCGAGGTGCCGGGCAACGGCCGGCGGGCATCGCTTCCAGAACCGAGGTGCATGAGTGTCGGAGATGACGGCAATGCGCATATGGGATCGGCCAATCCATCAGCTGTGGACAGGTCAGCGGATGCCCTGTTCGGAAAAACAGCCATCAGTTCCGCAAGCATCCGCAGCCAGGTGCTCGGGCAACCGAGGGGACTCGTGAGCAAGGCGGCTCTGGTGGTCGATCTCCGGCATGCCGCTCAAGCTAGTACCGGTCCCCGACAACCGCCAGGGGAGCCGGAGAGCCGGCTAGGAACTGCGGCCCGAACCTGACTTCCTTGCCGGTTCGCCGCGGCCGGCGGCCGAGGCGACAAGATGTAGCCGTGGACGACGCTGTCGGTGCCCGGGAGCAGACTCAGCCCATGTCCGTGCCCCTGTTCGACGAAGCGATCCCGGCCCCGACTCCGGTAGCCGGTGCCACAGCTGCTGCCAGAGCCACAGCTGCTGCCGCCACCGCCCCGAGCTCGTTCCCAGCGGCCATTGCCCGGTCGCCGGGCAAGTCTGCTTCGGAACACCAGGCAGTTCGGATCGACGACACCTCTGACGAGGTCGCCGTCGCGAGTCTGATGACTCCGGTGGGCAAGTTGGGCCTCGTTGTCAGCAGCGTCGGTCTGGCTGCCGTGGGCTGGCGCGATCCGGTGCAGATGGCGGGCAAGCGGCCGATGGTCGACGATCGGGGGCGACTCGCGCCCGCGTTGGACCAGCTGGCCCGGTACTTTGCCGGTGACCTGCAGCGGTTCGACCTCGAGTTGGATCTACGCCGGTCGAGCAAGGCGCAATGGCTCGTACTGCGGACGCTGTACGACTCGGTTCCTTACGGCGCCTCGGTGACCTACGGCGACCTCGCGCACCTGAGCCGCAGCGGAGTGCCGGCGCGTGGCATCGGTTCGGTGATGGGCGCCAACCCGATTCCGATCGTCGTGCCCTGCCATCGGGTCGTTGCGCACGACGGCCTCGGCGGATACAGCGGAGGCCGAACGGGGGAAGGCCTTCACACGAAACGGTGGTTGCTGACGCTGGAGGGTGTGCTGGAGCCCACACTCGACTGGCCCGGGTGGAGGTGACCGACTGTGCCGTACGAGCGGGCGAATGCTCGAATGCCGTTCCGCCAAGAGTCGATTCGATCACGGTTATGGCATCTACATGATTACGGAACCGTCACAGCGGGATGTACGTGAGGTTGAGTCGAGCCGTCGGCGACACGCCGATGCGAAACGCCGAAGGGTTGCCCACAACTTCTGTCCACAGCGAGCCGCAGCGTCCCCGCCGCCCCCACCAGCTCCTTTACCGCCAACTCGGGAAGATTTCCCCATGTTGTCCACATCGGTGGCCGGTATCGACCTGCGCATATCGGAATTCATCCCCAGGCCGTCCCGGAACGATCCCGCCGGTGTCCACAGACACATTTGGCTGCCTCGCTCCGGGCGCCTAACGTCCGAATGCGACCGGTGGTCCGGTTCGCCACCCGAGTCGTCGATGCCCCAAAGTGTTCTTCGATGGCGCTGTCGGTAGCTCGGGGTAGACATTCCGAATGGGGCCTCGGCTCCGGGGCGCGCCTTCGGGTCGCCTCGGCAGCTGCGATCTCAGCAGTTCGCGCCCGTTTCGGCGCAGATCCGACTTGGAGGCGACGAACATATGGCGGTGCTCGACGATCGTTGGGCGGCTCCGGCGCCCGCTCTGGCCGAGCCTTCGCGTCAGTTCGATCGCCAGCCGCCGCAGGACCTCGCAGCGGAGCAGTCGGTGCTGGGCGGCATGCTGCTCAGCAAGGACGCGATCGCCGACGTCGTCGAGGAACTCAGCGCCACCGATTTCTACAAGCCGGCCCATGCCCTGGTCTACGAGGTGATTCTCAACCTGTACGCGCGCGGCGAACCGGCTGACGTGGTGACAGTGGCGGCGGAGCTGGACAAGGCCGGGTCACTGTCCAGGATGGGTGGGGCGGTGTATCTGCACACGCTGACCGGTGCCGTGCCGACAGCCGCGAACGCGGCCTTCTACGCGCAGATCGTCGCCGAGAAGGCGGTGCTGCGGCGGCTGGTGGAGGCCGGTACCCGCATCGTCCAGCTCGGCTACGGGGGCAACGAGGGCCAGGTCGGCGGCGGTGAGGTCGACGAGATCGTGGATCGGGCGCAGGCCGAGATCTACGACGTGACCGAGCGCCGGACCACGGAGGACTACGTCGTCCTCGAAGAGCTGCTGCAGCCCACCATGGACGAGATGGACGCCATCGCCAGCCGCGGTGGGATGTCGGCCGGGGTGCCCACCGGCTTCGCCGATCTGGATGCGCTGACCAATGGCTTCCATCCCGGCCAGATGATCATCATGGCCGCTCGACCGGGTGTGGGAAAGGCGCTGGCGCTCGATACGCCGCTGCCGACGCCGACGGGTTGGACCACCATGGGCTCGGTGCAGGTCGATGATCTGCTGCTGGGCGCCGACGGCCATCCGGTGCGGGTCGTCGCGGCCACCGAGGTGTTGCACGGCCGTCCGTGCTATTCGGTCGAATTCTCCGACGGTGAAGCAATAGTCGCTGACGCACAACATCAGTGGGTTGTCGGAGACGGGGTCCATGAGAATGGGGACTTCGAGTGCCGCACCTCCTCGGAACTAGCCGCCGGCCTGTCTGCCGGCCGGGAATTCGCCGTTCCGGTTGCCGCGCCCCTGGTCACCGGTGGCGGCCAGTTGCCGACAGATCCGTGGGTGGTCGGCTATCTGCTCAACAACGGTCACCTCCAGAATGCCGACGATGGCGGATCCTGCCGGGTTTCGTGTCGGGAGCAGGACCGGGATTGGGTGATGAAGGAATTCGACCGACTCGGTTACGCGGTCTCGACAGCGTCGCAGCCGGGGCTGTTCCTCGTGACGGGCACGGCCGATCGCTGGCGGTCGCTCGGGTTGGACCGCGACGGACGCATTCCGAACGAATACCTGAGAGGTTCGATCGAGCAGCGCTTGTCCCTGGTGCAAGGCTTGGTGGACAGTGGAGGCACGTTAGACGACCGGGGTCGATATGTGTTCAGCAGCCACAAACCGGCCTTGCTGGACCTGTTTCTCGAACTGACGGCAACGCTGGGTGCTACGTCCCGGGTGCTGGCGCAGGCATCGGGTGACAGCCAAGGCCCTGCTTCGTTGCAGGTGCAAGTGGCCTCGACCCACGTCTTCGCCCGCATGCCGCGAAAGATGGTCGCAGCCGAGACCACCTTCTCCAGCGAGTTCGTCGGGCGGTACATCGCGGCGGTTCGCCCGGTTGAACCAGTTGCGGTGCGCTGCGTACAGGTCGACAACGCAGATCACCTCTATCTGGCCGGGCGACGGATGGTACCGACCCACAACAGCACGCTGGCCCTGGATGTGGCCCGCAACGCATCGGTCAAACACCGGCTGACATCGGTCATCTTCTCGCTGGAAATGTCGAAGACGGAGATCACCATGCGTCTGCTCTCGGCCGAGGCCCAGATCCGTCTGTCCCAGATGCGGGCCGGGACGATGAGCGAGCAGGACTGGCAGAAGATCGTCCGTCGGATGAGCGAGATCTCCGATGCGCCTCTTTTCATCGACGACTCTCCCAACATGACGATGATGGAGATCCGGGCCAAGGCAAGGCGTCTCAAGCAGCGCAACAACCTCAAACTGATCGTGCTCGACTACCTGCAGTTGATGAGTTCCGGCAAGAAGGTGGAATCCAGACAACAGGAGGTCTCGGAGTTCTCCCGGCAGATGAAGTTGCTGGCCAAGGAGCTCGAAGTACCGGTGATTGCGATCTCGCAGCTGAACCGTGGACCGGAACAGCGCACCGACAAGCGTCCGATGCTTTCCGACCTCCGCGAATCCGGTTCCTTGGAGCAGGATGCCGACATGGTGATTCTGGTGCATCGGCCGGATGCCTTCGAGGCCGACGACCCGCGGGCCGGCGAGGCCGACCTGATCATCGCGAAACACAGAAATGGGCCCACCGCAACGATCTCGGTCGCACATCAGCTCCATTACTCGCGATTCACCGACTTGGCGGCTCAGTAACGGCCCGGCTCACGTTCTGCAGGAGCAGTAGGGAAACCGCGACGAGCGCGGCAGCGGTGAGGGCCAGCACCGGCGGCGCAGTCACGAGTAGCTCTCGACCTCCGATCAAGGCACCGCCGGCGATACCGACGTTGAACGTGGCGTTGACCACGGCTGGGCCGGCGTCCGGCGTTTGCGGCGCCGCGCGAATCGCGATGGTCTGCAACAGTGTCGGCAAAGATCCAAACGCACATCCCCACACCGCGACAGCGATGATGACGACTGCCGTGGCGTGGAACAACCCCAAAGTCAGCAGACAGGCGAAAGCCACCGTGATCGCTGCTCGCACAGTGCCGAAGAGCCACCGGTCCACCGCGATGCCGGCGAGCACCAGTCCGATGATTCCGCCGGCTCCGTAGCAGAACAGCACCACACCGACCGAGGTGATACCGACGCCGGCATGCAGGAGCAGCGGGCTGACGTAGGTGAACAAGGTGTAGTGGCCCAGGGTGAGTGCAATCACCAGACCGGCGACAACCATCAGGGGACGGCCGCGTACCGCCGTCAACACCGGCACACCGGCCTGCTTCGGCGCCCCCTGCCCCGTCGGCAACACGATCGCGGTCAGCACGGCCAGCAGCATCATGAGGACCGCTGCTCCGGCGAAGGCCCACCGCCAGCCGACCGCTGTGCCCAACGCGGTGCCCAGTGGGATGCCCACACTCAACGCCAAGGCGTTGCCGGTCTGGACGACTGCAACAGCTCTGCCCGCTTTGGCCGGGGCCACTACGGCGACGGCGGCAGCGATGACGATGGAGAAGAATCCGGCATGGGCGAGTCCACCGACCAATCGTGCCATCAGCGCCACGGAGAACTGATCAGTGCCGGCAAGCAGTGCGTTGCTGATCGCGTAGATGACCAGCAACCCGGACAGCACTTGTTTGCGAGGCCAGCGGACCATCACCGCGGTCAGCGGGATCGAACCGAGCGCCACCACGACGGCGTAGGCGGAGACCAGCAGACCGACCCGCGACTCGCTGGTCCCGAGGTCGCGGCTGATGATGGGCAACAGGCCAACGGGAAGCACCTCGGTGGTGATCGCCGCGAAGACCGCAGCGGCGAGCACCGACAGCACTGGGATCGGCATACGGGCGTTCCCGTTGTCGAGGCGATCCAGCTCGTGGGTGCCGATGGCTCAGGCCCGTCTTTCTGCCAACTGTCCGGAAGGCGCGGCTTGCGAACCGGCGAAGGGCAGAGCCACCAGCAGCGCGATGACGAACGACGTCAGCGAGGCCGAAAGCCACGGATGCCCGAGGGTGTGCAGCGATTCACCCACGTTGGTCCACAGATTTCCCCAGCCGGCAATGGATCCGGGATTGATCAACTGGTAGGCGACGAACCCCAGCAACCAGCCGAGCAACATTCCCGGGCGGGTCGGCGCCCGAGACGAGAGGTCAAGGCCCGAGCCTGCGGTGCGCAACCACAGTGCCACCAGTACGCCGGACAGGGAAATGAAGATTGCGCCGATCAGGTACAGGAAGTTCTGGTAGGTGGATGTGTCGACTGTCAGCGCTGCCGCCGTGGCCAGCACACCAATTGCGGTGGTCAGCACTCGGCGATCCCACCGGGGCGCAATGTTCTGCAGTGAGATGGCGGTGGAGTAGACGTTCGCGAAGGACTGGTCCGTCTCCCGGAGTACCAACACGCCGAAGGCGATCAGGCCCAACGGCAATGACAGGAAGAGGTTGAAAACGCCATTCGTGTCCTGCTGCAACTCGCTGAGGCGGTTGAGCGCCATCACCCCCATCAGCAGGCAGATGATCTGGGTCGCACCGTAACCGAAGAATCCACCGGCAAAGGCGGCTCGGCCGGTTCGGGAATGTCGAGAATAATCCGGGCCGAGCGGCACGAACGAGATCGTGAAGGCGATGGGCACGTCCGCCGCGAGCCAGAACCCTGCCCAGGAACCCGAGGTGGGCGTGGCCGGTTGACGCAGGAGGCCGATCACGAAGACGATCAGGGCCAGCACGACCAGGATCGACACGTACTTCCGTAACGCCCGAATGGCGCCGAGCGGTTTGATCGTCAGGGCCGTCGTCACCGCGCCGGCGATCACCACACACCACCAGTGCGCGAGGTGTCCACGGGAAAGCGCTTGCAGCCCTTGAGCAATCACCGACAGCTCGATCACCGCCCACCCGACACACTGCGCGATATTGAGTACCGTCGGAAGGTAGGAGGCTCTGGCGCCCAGAACACCTCGAAGCAAGACCATGGCCGGGGCACCGGTCCGGGCACCCAGGACCAGCACCGTGCCGAAGATCAGGCCACCGAGCGCAGAACCGACGATGATCGCCGTGATCGCCGCCGGCGCCCTGAGTTGCAGGTCGGCCGACGGGTGCAGGATCAGGTAGGCGTAGGCGAAACCGGTGAGGCTCACTCCTAGGTTGCCCCAGAGCCCGAACTGATCCAACATTCCGAGCGACCTTGGGGCCGTCTCGGTGAGGGTCAGCGGCGCTTCGGACGAATCGCGGTGGCCGCCTCCCCCAGAGTGGCGGTCGGCATCTTCAGACGGATCGTCGTCGAGTGGCGCGTTGGTCGACGGATAGGAAACAGACATTTCAAGGCCTACCTCTCCCTGCGCCGGTATTAGCCGGATCAGGTTCAAGCGGTCGGTGGTGACCGACGGCGACCACTGTGCGCCGAACCGGAATCCACCCTCTCAGCCCAGTTATGAGCTCCCGCGGGGACTCGGCGAGTGTAGCCGGGATGCCGCCTGCGGACGATTTCCGGGGAGCGACAATCCGGGGAGCAGGGTGACACGGCGCAGTCGTTGTGTTCACGGCGCAATCGTTGGTCAAGGCTCGAACAGCTGCGCAGTGGAGAAACGGACTGCGCAATGCATACCGCCTGCCGACTGCCGCCAGCCACCGACTCGCCGCCGCCTGCCGCCCGGCTCGCCTGCCCGCCGCCGCCGGCCACCGGTCACCCGGCCTGCCGCCGGCCACCGGTCACCCGGCCTGCCGGTGAACAGCGGGCGTGACCTGTGATCACCCGAAAGAGTGGTCTGGGACCGTTGGTATTGCAGCCGCCGTCGATGGGGTTAAAAGATGAAGGTAACCGTATCGACGGGTGCGCGTGTCGACGGGTGCCCGTATCGACGGGTGCCCGTGTCGACGGGTGCCGATTTGGTCGACGTGCGCCCGAATCGGCCGTCGATCCGGGCTGGCCTCGACCGGGGTGCTCGCTCGATCCGGTAGCCGACGGCGGCAGGCGCTTGCGCAATCTGCTCGAAGCGCCGGAGAGCCGGCGAAGAAGTCAACATATCGGGAGGGTCCGTGGCGATGGGCCACACCACCGCGACTTCGCCCGCAGTGTCCGACCTGTCCCAGGATGCCCCGGTTCTGCTCGCCTCCGCGCTGTTCGACGACCTGATCGCGTTGGTCACCCAGCGCTTTCGAACCAAAAAGGCGGCGATCTGCCTGGTCGGTCCCGATCGGGTGTGGCTCGATGCAGCGAACCACGATGGGCAGAGTCTTCGCGCCGCTGACCGGAGCAACCTGTGCGCGAGAGTGCTCGCCGAGCGGGCCACGCTGGTGGTCGCCGATGCCGGGTCGGACCCGGAGTTCGCGAACCATCCGCACGTCGTCGGCCCGCCGGAGATTCGCTTCTACGCAGGCGTGCCCTTGATCGCGGCCGACGGAACATTGCTCGGAGCACTGTGCACCTGGGATACCGGACCGCACCATCCGACCGAGGATGACGTCCGGTCGCTCGAGCAGTTCGGCCGGCACGCGGTGACGATGCTGGAGCTGCACCAGATGGCTTTCGAGCTGGACAGCGAACGAGAGGTATTGGCCGCCACGGGCTATCTGCTGGAGATGATCGTCGCCGGAGCCGAACTCGGCGACGTGCTGGAGGCTCTGGTACGAGCAGCTGAGGCGGCAATCCCCGGAGCCGTGTGCTCCATCAATCTGTTGGACGGCATGGTGCTGCGCGAGGGGGCGAGCCCGGGCCTTCCGGAAGCGTTCCGTCGGGCCATCGACGGTAGCGAGATCGGGCCGTCCGCCGGATCGTGCGGAACTGCGGCATTCACCCGCAGCACCGTGATCGTGTCCGACGTCGCCACCGATCCACGGTGGGCCGGGTACCGCGATCTGGCGCTCCCGTACGGTCTCCGGGCTTGTTGGTCGGTACCGATCAGCCGACATGAGGGTCCGGTTCTGGGAACTTTTGCGCTGTATTACACCGATACCAGAGAACCGCTTGCCGATGACATGCATCGGCTGGGCCGGTGGGTGAATCTGGCTGAGGTGGCGATCAGCCGCGCCAGGGACATCACGGCCCTTCGTGAGGCGGCCACCCTTGATTCGCTGACCGGCCTGGTGAACCGAACCGAAGTGCTGCGGCGGATCGCCGAGGCGATCGCGGTCGAGCACAATCGGGTGGGTGTCCTGTTCGTCGACCTCGATCAGTTCAAATTCATCAATGACACGCTCGGGCATGCGGCGGGTGATCAGTTCCTGCAGGTGGTCGCCGGGCGGTTGACGCGATGCGCCGACGAATCGCACACCGTGGCCAGATTCGGTGGCGACGAGTTCGTGGTGCTCTGTCCGAAATGCGTCAGCTACGACGAGGCGAAAACGTTGGCACGCAAGATGATCAGCGCTCTGCACCATCCGATGAGCATCGGCGGCAGCACGCTGTCGCTGTCCGCCAGCATCGGCATCGCGCTCGAGGGCGAGGACAACCCGACGCGCTCGTTCTCGGACCTGGTCGGTGACGCCGATCTGGCGATGTATGCGGCCAAGCGGACCGGTCGGAATTCGGTCGCTGTCTTCACGCCGCACCTGCGCGTGGAGGCCTCCGATCGGCTGAGCCTGGAGGCTGATCTCAATCTGGCGTTGAGCAACAAGGAGCTGGACTGCGAGTATCAGCCGACTGTGGCGATGGACACCGGCAAGGTGCTGGAGGTGGAGGCGCTGCTGCGGTGGCGGTCACCGACCCGGGGCGCGGTGCCCCCGATGGACTTCATCGCGGTCGCCGAGGAGAGCGGGCTCATCGGCGAGATCGGTGAATTCGTTCTCCGGCGGGCCTGCGCCCAACTTGCCACCTGGCGGGCTGCCGCCAACGACTGGCTCGAGGCGGTGATGTGGGTCAACGTCTCGCCGCGCCAGCTTCGGGATTCTGGGTTCGCCGCCCTTGTCGAGGAGGTTCTGCGGGCTACCGGACTACCTCCGGAGCGGTTGGGTCTCGAGGTCACCGAAGGCACCTTCATCGACGACTCCGACGCCGTGCGCGCGACGTTGCTCAGGATGCGGAGCTCGGGGGTGCATGTCGCCATCGACGATTTCGGCACCGGCTACTCATCCCTGGCGCAGCTGGAGTACCTGCCGGTTGATGTGCTGAAGATCGACCGGCAGTTCGTCTCCGAAATCGCCTCGGGCAGCACTCGGTCAGGCATTATCTCGGCGATTCTCACCTTGGCCAGAACAATGGGACTGCGGGTTGTCGCCGAAGGAGTGGAGACGGAAGCACAGCGAAACATACTGCTGCAGCTGGGCTGTCAATGCGGTCAGGGTTATCTGTGGTCACGCCCCCTACCTGCCTCGCAATTCTCGGGTTCCCTCTGGCAGTTCCGAAAGGTCGCGGCGATCCAGCCGCCTGCTCGACCGGAGCTTTCCGTGCGTCATCCAGCGATCGGTACACCCGGGTCCTGACGTACGTGGTGCATCCTGCCGGTCGCCGTCCCGTCCAGGTCACCGTTCCAGCACAGCGGTGGCCAGTCGCGGCCAGGCGGCGGCCGCCCATGGGCCGAACCTGGTGTCGCACAGGCTGACACAGGCAAGCTGGGCAACCGGATCAACCCACAGAAAGCTTCCTGACTGCCCGAAATGGCCGAACGTGGCGGGACTGTTGTCCGGACTGGTCCAATGTGGGTTCTTGGTACTCCGGATTTCGCAGCCCAAACCCCAGTCATTCGGCGTTTGCCGGCCGAACCCCGGCAGAATTCCGGTCAATCCAGGAAAAGCGAGAGTGCTGGCCTGGCCGATGATCTCCGGCCCGAGGACGACAGGATTCAACAGTTCATCGGCCAATCGAACGAGGTCGTCGAGTGGACCTGCTGCGCCGCTGGCGGGCGAGCCGCGAAGCGTCGTACCCGTCATTCCCAGCGGCCGCAGCACCCGCCCGGTCAGTTCGTCGACGAAGGGGCCACCGGCATTGGATGCCAGATGCTCGGCCAGCAGTTCGTAGCCATAATTGGAATACATGCGGCGAGCTCCCGGAGGCGCCACCGGTGCGCCGTTGTCGAACGGGAGGCCAGAGGCGTGCGCCAACAGGTGAGCCACCGTCGCGCCGTCGGGTCCGGCCGGTTGCGCCAGATCCATCGTGCCGTCGGCGCAGGCGTCGAGTACCGTGAGCGCGGTCAGCAGTTTGGTGACCGAAGCCCATTCGAACTCGCCGCCGTCGCCGCCGACCTCGAGTCTGTCCAGCAGACTGGAGCGGCCGATGACGGCAACTGCGAGCCGTTCGACCGGCCAGTCGCGAACTTCGCTGCGCAGATCCATTGGTTCACGTCCTTTCATGCTCCGGCGCTGCGGTTCGACGATGTGCTGCCTCGTCTGGCGTTGCACGCCAGCCTTTCACGGGGCCCCGTCTGCGGGGTGACCCGATGGGCGCAGACCACGCTGGCCGATGCGGCGCCGAGCGGGACGTGGCGGTCACCGTGACCGCTTCCGCCATTGGATTGTCTCGGCTTCCGATCAGCACCAGCCGTTCGTCGGTAGCGCGGTCGCGTCATCCAACAGATGAAAGCCTCGGCACGCCAACCACATTCCGCCGTCCTCGATGCGTTCTAGAACCACTCGCTGCAGGGTGGTTATCCGCGGAAGCTGCTGCAGATCAACTGCACCGCGAACACGGAACACAAAGTAGAGGACATCGTCCTGGGCGGGAACGGAGTGGCCATAGCCGGTGAACAGGCGCTGGAACCGGCCGATGTTCGTGTCCGCCAGCGCGGCGCCCAGCCATGGATCGAGCAGCCAGGACAGACATATCGCCACCTCGGCGTGCCGCTCGGGAAAATGAACCGGAAAGAAGTGTTCTGCGCGCTGGAACGATGCCTGGACCGCATCAACCGTCAACGGTCCGGTCGGCGGAATGTGCACGTCCAGAACCCACTCCCTGGCTTCTCTGGGGACGGGCTCGTTCTGCTCCAGCTCGCGCAGTGCGAACTGCAGTCGGCCCAGTTGGAGGAGCCCGCCGGCCAGATGCATCGTCAACCAGTTCCACGTCTCGAGACCGAAAGCGCCGTGGGTGGTCCGGTGCAGCCGGAATTGCCGCCCGACATCGGCGAGCGTGGCCGCGGTGATGTCGGGATCGATGGATCTGGCGGCGTGCCAGGCAGCAACCGCGGGCGCGAAGAGCAAAATCGCGCAGGTCCACGCACGCTCGCCGAATTCACCCGTCGCAGGTGCGGCCGGGAATTGGCCCAGGCGCTGCCGCAAGATGTCGAGGGCGGCCGCGACCTGCTCCGATCCCGCCAGTTCTGCCAGCAACCGCACTGCCTCCGAACGGTCGGCCGGGTCCAGATCGAGCTCGGCCATCAACATCGGCAGCATCGGACCCCGTGGTGCACGCCCCGGGTCGGCAACTGCGGCGGGGCAGTCCGAGTCATGGTCCCCAGTGTGCCGGGAACAGATCAGTGTGCCGGGACACAGATCGCCGCGGCGTTGGCAGCGGGGACGTGTCATCGAGCCTGCTCTCGCAACGCCGAGCAGCTTCTCGTCGTCTAACGAAAATTACATTCATTCCGGAGGGCACCTATTCTCCCCTGCGGTGACTGCCGGGCAAGTGGGTCTATTCGGCGACGAGTCGCGGCAGCGGGCACTGTGCCGCGGTCCGATGACCGGCACAATGGGCGCTGCGTGGGACCACGCGGGACAGAGTTGCGCTGTGACCGACAGGAGATGCCTACCGTGGACGAGGCAAACGGCGGACGATCCTGCCCGACCTGCCATGCCCACGTCACCGGCGAGTTCTGCCGGCAGTGCGGTGCCCAGGTCGGGCGGGGAACCGGTGCGCACCGGTTGTCCGCCGGCGATCTCGGCGGTCCACGTTCCCCGGTCGTCAATGCGACCGGTTGGTCCCCGACCGGGTCGAACACCGAAGCTCACCTTTCCGCGCTGAATGCAGAAGCGCCGACGGTCCCTTCGCTCCCGGTGATTCCGAGGATGGACGGTCCGGCGTCTGCGCTGCCGACGATGTTCCCGACGGAGCTGGTACCGGCCGTCGGCAATTCCGGCTCGCAGGCCTGGTCGCAGGTCAACGAACCCCAACCGCCCGAACCGTCCACCGGGTTGTTCCCGGGCTGGACCGGGATCCATCCGGCGGTCGCCACCGACGGTGGGGTCGGGGTACTGGCTTCCCGTCGGGTCCGCCGGCGTCGGGCGATGTACGCCGTTCTGGGTATCGCAGCTCTCACTGCGGTTGTCCTGCTGGCCGCGTTGCTGATCGCGCCGAATTGGCGCGGTACCTCGAACCTGGCGGACAAGAACGGTCAACCCAGTCCGACTGGCAGCAGCACCACGACGGTGTCCTCTGCTACCGGGCCCTCGACTGCGGCGACCACGTCCGGTGCGCAACAACTGCCGGTCGACAGCTCGCCCGTCACCGTTGGCCAGACCGCTGTCTCTGCGGGCCCGGCGCCGGTTTCCACCGTGACGGTGACGGCCACCTCCACGGCTGCCGCCGCGGTGTCCCCGAAACCGTCTTCTGTGAAGGCCACAGCGAAGGCGACACCGAAGGCGACACCGAAGACGTCACCGAAGACCTCCGCGAAACCTCCGCGAACGTCTACGCCGAAGGTGGCCCCGACCGCGAAGAAGCCGGCCCTCGGTGTTCCGCAGCGGAACATCGCGTGCAGCGGTGGCTACATCGTGCAACTGGCCTCGGAAATCAACGCAGCCGCCTTCTCGGCAAGGGTGGCGAGCCTGCAGGCAGCCCGCCAGGTGCCTGCCGGCTCGCTGGCCGCCGACTCCGCCAGGTCATGCCAGATCTTCACCAGCCAGAGCAACACCCTGGTGCTCTACGCCGGACCGTTCGCATCCAAGTACGACGGTTGCGCAGCACGGCTGGCCGGGCCGGCCGACGCGTTCATCAAGGGCGGTAATCCGGGCAGCGCGAAGGAATACGTCTCCTGCCTCTGCCCGGCGTCGGCGGCCGGCCTCCCGCAGATCCGCACGGTCGGGCAACAGGGGGTTTGGATCGGCGAACTGCAACGGGTGCTGGGTAACCGGTTGAACCTCGACGTGAACGACCTGGCCGGCAATTGGGGCACTTACACCCCCGGCACCAGGGACGCCGTGCAGAAGTTTCAGGAATCCGCCAAACTGCCGGCCAGTGGAATGGTGGACGGTCGGACCTGGCAGGCGCTGCAATCAGCCCAGTGCTGACTGCTCTGGGCTCCATTCCTCTGGGCTTATTCTGAGCTGTCTTTTCTGGCTTGTTGGTGACGACGGTTGCTCAACCGACTCTGACCACCTCGAACTCGCAGGCCGGTTCGGCGATCTCGGCCTGCGACTGCACCAGTTGGATCTCACGAGTCCCACAGTCGGCCGTGCGGCGCAGAATGGCGTAGACCGAGGACGCCACCTTCGCCAGGGCGGTGCGGACGCCGCCGGGCAGGTGCGCCAGAAACAGTGCGGCGGTGACGTCGCCGGCACCGTTGACGGAGATCGGCAGCTTTGGCGTCCGGACCAGGAACGCTCCGGTCGAGTCGACCGCCAGCATGGCGATCTCGCCTGGAACGGGTTCGTCCGGTCCGAGTTCTGCCGGGCCGATTCCGGCAGGGCCCGTCTTCGTCCGGATCTCCACGGAGGTCACCAAGACCGTGGATGGTCCCATCGCTCGTAACCGACCGACCGCGGCCAGCAGGCCGGGCAGCTCGCCCAGGTCGGCCAGTGGGACTCCGGTGAGAAAGGCCAGTTCGAAGGCATTGGGAGTGACGATGTCGGCGGCCGGAACGACCCGATCCCGCATCAGCTCCGGCACACCGGGCAGCACGAACATACCCCGGTCCACGTCACCCATCACCGGGTCGCAGCAGTACACAGCGGCGGGATTCAGGGCACGCACCCTTCGTACCGTGCGCAAAACCACTTCCGCGACCCCCGGCGAGCCCTGGTAGCCGGTGAGTACCGCATCGACGGTTCCCAGTACGCCGCGATCCGCGATGCCCTCGATCACTTCGGACACCACGGCCGGGTCCAGCACCTGACCACGCCACGAGCCATAGCCCGTGTGGTTGGAGAAGTGGACGGTGAGCACCGGCCATACCTCGTGACCCAGCCGCTGCAGCGGAAAAGTGGCGGCAGTGTTACCCACATGTCCGTATGCGACCGAGGACTGGATCGACAGGATGCGCATGACCGGTCAGCTTAGGTCTGCGACCCGCGCGGCCGGACGCCGACGAGGTCCGACGTGAGACGATGCCACGCAATACCACAGGACGGGCCGTCCGGACGGCCGTGGTCGATTTGGCGGCCGTTACCGAGCGGGCGGCCACGCGCCGGTAGGCAGCTGACCCGGTTGTCCGCTGCGCCAAGCGCAGAGTGCAGCACTGGGCAGTATTGGGAAGCATTGCGCAGCACCGACGGACGGTTTCCACGGGCAGTTCGCAGAGAAGGAGCACTATGGCCACACCGACCGCCTCGCAGTCGTCCGGGCCGCCGCAGGGAGATTCCGATGCCGGACCGCCGCATGCGGCGCTCGTGCTGCCGGCCGCTCAGTTGGCCGGACGCATCCAGCACACATTGGTCGGTCAGGCCATCACCGAGACGCAGGTGCGGGCACACGTGCGGGAGTGCCTGAGCAATGGGTTCGATGCCGCGGTCGTGCCCCCGTCGTGGGTTCAGGTTGCTCGCAACGAGATGCGGGGTACCTCCGGCCGAGTGGGCTCGTTGATCGACTATCCCCATGGGAACGGAACCACCGCAGGACGGGTGGCCGAGGCGCGAGCGCTGGTGGATGCGGGCGTCGACGAACTGGATGCAACCGTCAACATCGGTTACCTGCTGTCGAACCGATATGACGAGTTCGCCGCGGACCTCAGAGCGGTGGTCGAGGCGGCCTCGCCAGTCGGCGTCAAGGTGATGCTGGAGCTGCCGCTGTTGGACGCACGACAACGTCAACGATGCGTTCAAGCCGCCATCGACGCCGGCGTCGCGTTTGTCAAGAACGCGTCTCGTGGCGCTGTCGGGATCGCCGACCCGTCGACCATCTCCTATCTCCGGACAGCCGTTCCCGATTCCATCGGCGTCAAGGCGGCCGGCGGTATCAAGACGATCGAGCAGGTCCGCGCGGTGCTGGCAGCAGGCGCAGATCTGGTCGGTACGTCAGCCGGCGTCCGGATAGTCACCGGCGGCGGACCGGTTCGCGGTTCGCTGTACTCGTATTGATCCAGCTGCCTGCTTTTACCGAAACAGTGGCTGCCTGTGCGTTGCCGCAGGTACCGACCTCGACCTTTGGTGTCCGTTTCTCAAACGTGACCATTTGGATAGGCAGTGACCTAAAGGTGACCTTCGAGTGGCTTGACAAGCACCGATGCGGCTCCATAGTTTGTTGGACGGCTGACCTTGCGCGTGACGACCGTCATGAGTGTGGTGCCTAACACCCGGCGTATCTCGTCGAGTGGCCGTACAGCGAAGGACACCGATGTCTGAATCGAACGATGCGCGCGACTCGCGTTGCCGTTGCGGATCGTCCTTTGCCAGTTCGGTTTCCGGTACCGCGTTCTCTGGTAGCTAGTGTTTCTGCCGATTCGGCACATTGCGCACGACTGTCCATGGTCGCCCTCGGCCATGGACTGGTTCCTGCCGTCGGACCGTCCGGTCTGCGGTGTTACAGAAAGGAAAGTACATGCGGCTCAAGACTTCCGCTGCTTTCGGCCTCGTATTGGCCGGCACCCTCGTAGTTGCAGCATGTGGTGGCTCCAGTACGCCCGCAGCACCGAGCACAACTTCCTCCGCCGCAACCAGCGCTGCTGCGGTGTCCCCGGCGAAGACCTCGGGTGCGATGACTTCTGGTGCGATGACTTCGGGTGCGATGACGTCGGGTGCGATGACGTCGGGTGCGATGACGTCGGGTGCGATGACCTCCGGTGCGATGACCTCGGGTGCGATGACCTCCGGTGCGATGACGTCCGGTCCGGCCATGTCCGGTGGCAAGATCAGCGGCAAGGTCGGTGTGATCCTCCCCGACACAAAGTCCTCCGCTCGCTGGGAGACGCAGGACAAGCCGGTGCTGGAGGCTGCATTCAAAGCCGCCGGCGTCGATGCCATCGTCCAGAACGCGCAGGGTGATGCCGGCAACATGTCGACGATCGCCGACCAGATGATCACCCAGGGCGTCAAGGTCCTGGCGATCGTCAACCTCGACAACAACTCCGGTGCCGCGATCGAGGC
>JBPCPG010000162.1:0-3314 GCA_050999445.1 Nakamurella sp.
GAGCGCACTGCGACCCCCGGAATCTCGACACTCTCACCCTCGGCGACCAGGAAACCGTCGAGAAGGCCGCCGCCGGACCTGGCGCCGTAGTGGCGTCCGACGCCCTGTGCCGTGCATTCGACGTCGATCGCGGCCAGGCAGGCGTCGGCGTGACCCCGGAGCGGCTTGCCGGCGATCAGCGGCGAGACGCCGATCACGGGCGCCGACGCCTTGCCGATGGCATCCCGTAGGCCCGGGACCGCGAGGATGGTGCCGATCGACACCACCGGGTTGGACGGTGCCAGCAGAATCAGGTCGGCGCCCGCCAGAGCCTCGAGCACACCGGCCGCGGGCTCCGCCTCGTCGGCGCCGACGAAACGGAAGCTCTTCGCGGGAATCGCGGTGCGGTAGCGGGTCCACCATTCCTGGAAATGCAGCGCCACATCTTCCGGCCGGCCGGATGGATCGTCGGGGTCCGCCACCACGACGTGCGTTTCGACCCGCTGGTCCGACATCGGCAACAAGGTCACCCCGGGCTGCCACTTCGCGCACAGCGCCGCGGTCACGGCCGACAGCGGGTATCCGGCGGCGAGCATGCGGGTGCGGACCAGGTGAGTGGCGATGTCCTTGTCGCCCAGCGAGAACCACGGAGCTTCCGCTCCGTAGGAGGCCAACTCGGCGGCCGCTGTCCAGGTTTCGTCCTTGCGGCCCCAACCTCGTCCGGTGTCGGCGACGCCGGAGAGCGTGTAGAGGCAGGAGTCCAGATCTGGGCAGATCTGCAGGCCGTGCAGTCGAATGTCGTCACCGGTGTTGACGATGGCGCTCACCTCGTCCGCACCCACCGCACCGCGCGGGTGGGAGTCGTCGGCCGGACTCGGCCCGGTCGGGTTCCAGCCCAGATATGCCTTGACGCCCAACAGGAACTTGGCTCCGCCCACCCCGCCGGTCAGCACCGTGATCTTCACTCTTGCGATCCTGCCACGTGGGCGGCAGTGGGTCGGCGGACTCGTCAGCGCCAGAACTGGAAGGAACCAGCCCCCCGCGCAGCGGCGGAGGCGGTGAACTGATCGCCGAACAGGTCCATCAGCCGGTAGGCCGGATCGAACAGATAGCCACTGGCCTGCGGAATGGAGAACAGAATCACGAAGACCACCAGCGGTGCCCAGGGACGGATCGGATCGATTGCCCGCTGGGTTGCCGGTGACAGGTGGGGCGAGATCACGCCGAAGCCGTCGAAGCCAGGCACCGGCAGGATGTTCAGGATGGCGGTGACGAACTGCAACAACGCAAGGAACGCTATCGCCTGTACCAGTCCGTTCGGTGAATAAAACCCATTCGTGTACTCGTGCGGGAGTGCCCTTGTCGTCAGAGCGAGGACTATTCCCAACACCAGGTTGGTGGCCGGCCCAGCGAGGGACACCAGGCTTGACCACGCGTGGGAGCGCAGGCGGTGGTTCTCGATGAGCACGGCGCCGCCGGGCAATGGGATACCGCCGATGGCGAGAATGACCACCGGGATGACGATGCTGTAGGTCGCGTTCAGGTAGCGAAACGGATTCAGCGTGAGGTAACCCCTTGTGCGGACGGAGATGTCACCGCCGGCCAGCGCGGTGGCCGCATGGGCGAACTCGTGCAGGCAGAGGGTGACCACCCATCCGGTCAGCACCACGACGAAGATCCACAGCCCGAGGGGAGCGGTTCCGACTGCTTCGGCATAGCCCGCCACGAGAAGAATCGCGATCAGGCCGGGGAACACCCATCTGCCGGCCGCCTGCTTACTCAGAGGTCCACTCATGTCACCAGTGTGCGGTACCGATTAAGGCCTGATAGCACGGACAGCGCTTGACGGGACGCGGGACACACCTGTGTAATCACATCGGTGTGATTCGGATCGACGGGTAGCTCGCCCGCCCCCGGCACTCCCCGGTTTGCTGGTCCTCGTTCTTCGGCTGTTCGAATTTCGGCTGTTGGTTCTTTGTGCGAGGTCGTGGTCGACCGGTGGTTCCGGCCAGGCACGGCCGAGAACGAAGAAGTATGAACCGGTGCCTGCTCCGGTGCCGAAATCTTTGAAAGGAATCGACTCGTGTCGAATCTGGTGGATTCCTCCGCGGTGGCGGCAGGGACCGATTTACTCGCTACGGACGAAGCCGACTGGCACGACCGCGCGCTGTGTGCCCAGACTGATCCCGAAGCCTTCTTCCCGGAAAAAGGCGGATCAACGCGGGAGGCCAAGCGGATCTGCACCGGTTGCGAGGTGCGGTCCGAATGCCTGTCCTACGCGTTGGCGAACGACGAAAGGTTCGGAATCTGGGGTGGCCTGAGCGAACGCGAGCGGCGCCGACTCAAGCGCTGCGCGAGCTGACCTATCGGCTGCCCCCGATTCTCTCGGCGGCCCCCGATTTCTGTCGGCCGGCCCCGGGTCTTGTCGACGTGCGCCTCCCTTTGAGCGTCACACCCGCTGCGCGGCACCGTCATCCCGCTCCGCCTTCGCCGAGGACGGCCGTCAACTGCTCACCCAACACCTCTGCCACCAGCTCACCGAGATCTCCCGAGTCCGTAGCCCGGACCTCCAGCGGACGTCGATAGATCACCACCCTGGCCTTGGTGGCTCTGCCCCTCGCGTCGACTCCTGGAGGGGAGAACCTGGTCAGCGGAACTCCGCCGTCGAGGACCACATCCGAGGTCGGAACCACAGTTCCGTCCGGTAGCGGGGGCACCTCGTCAACGGCGAATTCGATGGATCCCAGTTCCGACGGCCAGCGCCCTTCCAGCTCGGCCACCGCCTCGAGGACGGCGTGGTCGAACTGCTGCGCTCTGGTCTTGGCGGCCGGCAGCTCCGCCGGCAGCAGCGGTGTCCGCAGCCCCCGCCCACGGCGGTCTCGAACACCGCGCCGAGCAGGGCGGCCGGCGGCCACGATCGGGAGCGCCGTCTGCTGCCGTTCCGAAAGGCTGTCTTTTTCTGCCATGACGAGCTCAGTCTAGAAGTTGCTCGGCGCGTCGGAACCGCGGCGCTGTGCCGCAGGGATACTGTCCGCGAGTGGTCAGATCGCGGCGGTGCTCGCGGACCGGGTGCACGGACCCGGCCGTTGCCACGCTGACCTATGCCTACGCCGAGTCGACCGCCGTGGTCGGGCCGCTGGCCACGGCTGCCGAGCCGCACTCGTACGACCTGTGTTCCGGCCATGCCGTGCACCTCACCGCGCCGCGCGGCTGGGAAGTGGTACGGCCTGATGCCGAGTTCGCCGACGATGCGCGCAGTTCGGATGATCTGGAAGCGCTCGCGGATGCGGTTCGCGAAGCCGGCCGGGTCGAGCGCACCCACGAGCCGTCCCCGG
>JBPCPG010000186.1:0-6053 GCA_050999445.1 Nakamurella sp.
CTGCCGGCACGGCGCCGGTCATCGTCACGGTGCACGGCGGTCCGACCGCGCAACATCCCAGAGCACTTTCTGCGACGACGGCCTACTTCACCAGCCGGGGCTTTGCCGTCGCGGCCGTGGATCATCGGGGCTCGACCGGATATGGCCGACCGTATCGTGATCGATTGAAAGGGCACTGGGCGGAACTCGACATCGCCGACGCCGTCATCGTGGCCCGCGGCTTGCTGGCAGACGGAACGGCCCGTGCGGCGCTCATCAGCGGCGGTTCGGCCGGTGGGCTGACCGTGCTCGGAGCGTTGACCACGAGCGGCCATCCCTTCTCCGCCGGCGCCTCGTACTACGGAATCAGCGACCTGAGCGCGCTGGTCAACGGCACGCACGACTTCGAGTCGCGGTACCTGGAGCACCTGCTGGGTCCAGACCCGGAGGCGCTGACCACGCGCTCGCCGCTGACGAACACCGACCGGCTCGCGACGCCGGTGCTGCTTCTGCAGGGCGGCCGGGATCCGGTCGTTCCCCCTGACCAGGCCGAGCAGTTCGCGGCTGCCTGCAAGGCCAAGGGCGTGCCGCACGCTCTGGTGGTGTTTCCCGACGAGGGACACGGGTTCCGGACCGCCGACGCGCGTCGCACTGCGCTGCAGGCCGAACTCGCCTTCTACGGCCAGGTGCTGGGCTTCGACACCCCCGGAGTTCCGGCCCTCGAGCTGAGTTGAGAACCGGCCGGGCCTCAGGCCAGGCCGAGCGATTTCATCCGCTCCGTATGGCCCAGCTGCAGGCGCCGGAACAGCGCAGCGATTCCGGAGAGGTCGCCGGAGCCGGTGACGATCAGCGTCGCCAGATCGTCGTGATCAGCCACCACGTACTGGGCCTGGGTAATCGCCTCGCCCAGCAACCGCCTCCCCCAGAGCGCCAGCGCACCGGTCAGTCGGGGCTCGGCCTGGCATGCCTTGCGCACCTCGCGGACGGCGAACGAGGAGTGCCCGGTGTCACCGAGAACTTCGAAGACGAGGTTTCTGGTCACCGGATCCAGCCACTCGGCGATCTCACGGTAGAAGTCGGCAGCCAAGCCATCGCCGACATGCGCCTTGACCAGTGATTCCAGCCAGGAGTGCGGAGCCGTGGAGTCGTGGAAGGCCTCCAGCGGAGCGATGAACGGCGCCATGGCATTTTCCACTGCCGTGTCGAGCTTGGCGAGATACGCTGCCAGTTGGCGGAAATGGCCCATCTCGGCAGACGCCATCTGGGAAAGCGCGACGCGGCCGGACAAGGTCGGCGCGTACCTGGCATCGGCCGCCATCCGGTCAAAGGCCGACAGCTCGCCGTAGGCAAGAACACCGAGCAACTCGACGGTTCCCGGTGGTACGCGTTCTGCTGCGGATGATTCGCTGGTGTTCTCGGGGTGCCCCTGCACCAAGGGGACCCCGGTGGCCTGCGCCTCCGTCATATCTCCTCCGTATTTCTGGCCCGGCCCGCCCGGGCGGCAACGACCCGATACCGGAAACGTCCCGGGGGACGAGCCCAGTATCCAGGGTCGAGCCCGCACACTGTTCCACGTCCGAACTCGCCCGACCGATCCGTCGATCTCCAGTTCCGCGGGTCTGCGCCCGCAACCACGTAGAATGGGTTCCGACAGGCGGAGCCACGACGGAGCCGCCGCATTGTGCGCGCGTCGCCCGGGTTCTCCAAGAGCCCCTCATTCTGGCCGCCCTGCAGGGGCGGATGTGATCACTGCCAACGCGCGCGGACCGCACGGAAGGCTTTGACCACTCATGACAGACGCTGTCGCCAGTTCCGAAACAGATTCCGAATCCTATACCGGGCAACATCTCTCATCCGACCGTGTACCGGGTGAAACGCAGCAACCGACCGCGGGAACCGAAGCGCAGGACCCGGTGGCGCTGGAGCACTCGGCGGACGCACCCCTGGACGAGGATGCAGTCTCGCATCCGCTGACCGGCGACGCTCCGGTCGTTCCGGAAGCACCGACCTTCGCCGAGCTACAGGTCGACCGGCGCATCGTGCAGGCCCTCGACGAGGCCGGCATCGAACGCACCTTCGCGATCCAGGCCCTCACCCTGCCCATCGCCCTGATGGGCTCGGACCTCATCGGGCAGGCTCGCACCGGTATGGGCAAGACCCTCGGCTTCGGCGTGCCGCTGCTGCAACGCCTGGCCTGGGACGACGGCGCCAAGGACGAGAACGGCAAGCTGGCGGCCGGGCGGGCACCCCGAGCTCTGGTGATGGTTCCGACGCGCGAACTCTGCGTCCAGGTGACCAGGGATCTGCAGGGGGCGGCCAAGTATCTCGGACTCTCGGTCGGCGCCGTCTACGGTGGCCGCGCCTACGAACCGCAGATCGCTGCCCTGCATGCCGGTGCCGACGTGATCATCGGAACTCCCGGCCGGCTGCTCGACCTTGCCAACGGAGGGCACCTGCAACTCGGCGGCATCAAGGTGCTGGTGCTGGACGAGGCGGACGAAATGCTGGACCTCGGCTTTCTGCCGGACATCGAAAAGGTGCTCGGCATGGTGCCGGACGTCAAGCAGACGATGCTGTTCTCCGCCACCATGCCGGGCCCGATCCTCACGCTGGCACGCAGTTTCATGAGTCAGCCGACGCATATCCGTGCCGAGGTGGCAAGTGAGGGTCAGACCCACCGAACGACGACGCAGTTCATCTATCGGGCGCATGCGCTGGACAAGATCGAGATGCTCGCCAGATTGCTACAGGCCCGCGGTCGGGGGCTGACCATGGTGTTCACCCGGACCAAGCGGACCGCGCAGAAGGTTTCCGACGAGCTGGTGGAGCGGGGTTTCGCGGCCGCCGCTGTGCACGGCGACCTGGGCCAGGGCGCCAGGGAGCAGGCACTGCGGGCGTTCCGGGCCGGCAAGGTGGATGTGCTGGTGGCCACGGATGTCGCGGCGCGAGGCATCGATGTCGAAGACGTCACCCACGTGGTGAATTACCAGTGCCCTGAAGAGGACAAGACCTACGTGCACCGGATCGGCCGTACCGGTCGGGCCGGAAAGACCGGCGTTGCGGTCTCCTTCATCGACTGGGACGACCTCCCCCGCTGGAAGTTGATCAACGACTCGCTCGGTCTCGGATTCGCGGAGCCGGCGGAGACCTATTCGAACTCGCCGCAGTTCTTCGCCGATCTGGACATTCCGGAGGGCATCACCGGTCGACTGCCCAGATCGCTGCGCACCCGGGAGGGTCTTTCGGCAGAAGTGGTCGAGGATCTGGGTGAGACCGGTGGCCGCAACCGCAAGGCCGGCACCGCCGGTGGCCGCGGCGCGGGGCGCGCGCCCGGACGCGACGGTTCCCGCGAGGCGACCAGGGACGGCGCCAGAGTGGGGCGTACCGGCGACTCCCGACGGACCCAGACCGGTAGGAGCTCCGCCGCGGTCGAGTCCACCAACGGCAGATCGACACCGGTCGACGCCGGCCTCTCGGATTCCGGAGCCGCCGCGGCCGACCCGACCGCAGGCCTCGACGACACGCCGAAGACCCCGCGCCGCCAGCGCGCCCGACGGCGCACCCGGGGAGGCAGTGGCGCCTCGGCGACCAGTCCAGCAGCGGCGCCCGGTTCGGCAGCGGCGACCCGTTCAGCAGCGGCACCCGGTTCGGCAGCGGCGACCGGTTCAGCAGCAGGAAAGGCCGCCGAGACCAACACGGCAGCCGCCGGCCCGGCCGTCGACTAGCTCCAGACCGGCGGGGCTGGCAGCTGGTGCCACACCGAATCTGCATGTCGATTGCGTAGGCTCGCGCGGTGACTTCAAGGTTTCGCCGGCGACGGCTGTTCGATCGTTCGCTCGCCGCGCTGCTCGCCGTCGCCGTTGCCGTGATCGGCGTCCTCGTCTATCGCTCCAGCGACATCCGGAACACGAGTCTGGACACTTCCAAGCCCCAACAGGCCCCTCCGGGTGCCTGGGCGGCTGCGTCGGTCCCTTCGCCCAGCACCCGGATTCCGACCACATTGGCGCAGAAGTGGATCGCGGCGACCGATCCGGAACTGGGCGCAGTGGTTTCGGAATCCGGCGTGGTGATCACCGCCGACCAGCATCGGATCAGCGCGCACGATTCGGTCACCGGAGTCGTTCGCTGGAGCTACACCCGCGCCAACCGCGATTTGTGCGCCGTGGGTTCCGGCGATTCGGGGCCGGCCGACATGAGTTCCATTTCTGGCGTGGCCGGTATCGCCACGGTGTACGCGGAGAACGGATTCTGCTCCCAGGTGATGACGTTCGATCCGGTGAACGGTTCACGCAGCAAGGTGCGGACTTCACCCAACCAACTACCGGGATCGCTGGTCTTCGGCGGTCCGTACGCCGGTTGGCTGGGCGCGAGCCGCGTCGAGGTGTGGCGCTACGACCTGGTTCGGACGATTCAATACGGTGAGCAGATCAACCCGCTCAAGTCCGGCCAGTCGCGCTCCGGCTGCACCTTCACCGATCTAGCACTGGCTGCCAGTCAGTTCGCTACCGTGGAGCACTGCGCTGCCGAGGGCCCCAACGCCCGGGTGGTCCTCAACTTCGACGACCCGGGCGCGGTCACCAACCATCCGGACGGCTGGGACTTCATGCAGCACACCATCCGGGTCGACATCAACACCGGCGCGAAGGCGGCGCGAATCGTCGGCGTGACGGCAGATCGGGTCGCCGTCCTTGTCTCGACGCCACGGCCGGCCGTCGTTGTGTACGACGCCTTGGGCAAGGAGACCGCCAGAACACCGGTCGACATTCCGGCCGCCGACATCGCCGCCGCGGACTCGGTCGACCGGCCGGCACGGCCAACACCCTCAGTTCAGATCGACGGGCAGCGGTTGAGCCTGATCGGTCGATCCGTCCTGGCCATCTCGACCCCGACGATCCAGGCGGTTCCACCGGCTACTGCGTTCTCCGGCACCAGCACCAGCACCACCACCAGCGCGCCGAGTTCCGGGCCGCTGGGCTCCGGTGTGCTGGGGTCCGGTGTGCTGGGAAGCGTGAGCCCGCCGAAGACGGCGGACATCGTCGATCTACACGTCGATTGGGTCGCCGGCAACGCTCTGGGACTTCCGGCCGCAGTCGGTTCCATGGTGCTGCTGCCGACCGCCAAGGGGCTTTCCGAATTCGACGCGGCCACCGGTCCGCATCAACTCGTCGACAAGGTGATTCCGATCAACCGCGACGGTTACTCCGGCCGGGTGGACGTCAGCGCAGTCGGCGAGACGATCGTCGAGAAGCGGGGGTCGAGCGTCGTCGCGTTCGGCTGAACCGCGCCGGCCCGGTCAGGTCGCGGCATCGGCCCGCTCGACCCGGCGCTGGACCGACGGCGGCACACGCGAGAATGAGCCGATGGCCGATCAGCTGACACCTAACTCCGCTTTGCGTACCACCATGCAGTCCTCCGCGGGGCCGCTGGCTGCCCTGGTCGCATATCCGCCGGGAGTGGGCGACGCACCGGTGCTGCTGCTGGCGCCGGGATACACCGGATCGAAGGAAGACTTCGCTCCCCTGCTGGATCCTCTTGTCGCTCAGGGCTTTGCGGTGGTGGCCATCGACCAACCGGGGCAGTACGAATCACCGGGCCCGGACACCGAAGCGGCCTACACTCCGGCTGCGCTCGGCCTGGTTCTCGCTTCCGTCATCCGGCGGTTGGCAGCGGATCGCCCGGTTTTGCTGGTGGGCCACTCCTTCGGGGGTTTGGTGTGCAGGGAGGCGGTGCTGGTCGGCGCTCCGGTGACCGGGCTGATCCTGCTCTGTTCCGGTCCGGCAGCATTTTCGAGCGGTAACCGGTTCGACGCATTGACCTCGGGCGCGCCGGTGCTGCGGGCACGAGGCGTCCAGGCGCTCTACGACGGCGGCCAGACCGCAGCCGGTCTGGATCCGCTGGATCGGAACCCACTGCAGCAGTTCTTCCGCCGGCGTTTCCTGGCGTCCAGCCCAGCCGGACTGCTGGGAATGGGCGGCTCATTGCTTACCGAGCCGGGCCGCACCCTCGACCTTGCTGTCGCTCTGTCGGCCGGCAGGATTCCCGTCGCGGTGATCGCCGGTGAGGCGGATGACGCC
>JBPCPG010000209.1:0-16834 GCA_050999445.1 Nakamurella sp.
AGCTGCGCATCGGTGGATCGGACGCTGCGCACCGGTCCCACCTCGGCCGGCAGGCTGCTGTGGAATACGGCGATGAGTCTGGTCAGGCCGCCTTCGACCTGCTCGACGAAGACGATGTCGGCATCAGAAACGCCGAACTGCGGCACGTCGAAATAGGTGTTGTCGATCTTCACGGCGATGACCGGGTTGAGGCTCATCCGTCCACCGGTCAACGGATCCAAGCCGGTTCCCGGCTTGGCCAACGGCTTCTTGGTCACCGGCGGCAACACCGGCCGCGACTTTCCCGGGCTCGTCGAGGCGATGATCGTCGGCGGCGTCTGCGAAGACGTGGCGCGGGTCTGCGAAGTCGGAGCGGGGGTCTGAGTAGTTTGGCCGACCGCGGGCGCCGTCGTGGAGGGCGTCTGGGCAGTCGGGTGGCTGGAGGTGCAGGCCGACAACAACACCAGGGGGACAACGACGGCAATGACTATTCGGGCAGGTTGCATAACTCACCGTAGGTGACTGCCCGCTCGGGGAGGAACGACCCGCCGAAGGGCGGCGGCGGTTCGCGCCCTACCGCGGCTCAGGTGATCTCGACCAGCACAGTCGACGTCCGGCCCACCGCCATCGCCCGTTGCGCATGTTCCAGGCGCCTCGCGAGCTCGATGGGATAGACCGTCTCGGCGAACACCGCAAGTTCGGACCCCGAGAACCAACGGTGCCCGGTGATGCTGTTGCGTTCATCCTGGGTGAAACCGCTGGTGTCGACCTGAAATCCGGGCGGAGCGCAGGCAGCGAAATAGAACTCGATCTGGTCGTAGTGCACACCGGCGAACGCGAATCGCGCTGATCTGCGCCACATGGGACCGACCAGCTCTCCGGGTGACAACTCGAGGCCGGTCTCTTCCCGCAACTCACGCGCCGCCGCTGTCCGCAGATCCTCCCCCGGCTCGACCCCGCCACCGACCGTGAACCAGTCCCGGCCGCCGTGCGCATCGATGCACGAGAAGAGCAGAACCCGCTGCCGGTCGTCCAGCAGCACCAGTCTGGCGACGGTCCGTCTCGACTGCTTCGTTGCGAGCGGATCGGCGATCTCGAAATAGTCCGGCAGCGCCGCTCGACCGGCGAGACGGAACAGTCTGGTGAACCACGCAGCGCGCAGCGCCCTGGTGTCCCGGACTGCATCGTTGTAGAAACTCCGGGCCAGTGCCACGCGCTCACCGGCATCCAGCAGTTCGGCAGCGAGGTTCGGCTCGACGACCGGTGGTAGGGCGGCCAGTGCGCGGGACAGGTCGTTCTCAGCGTCTGCCCGATGTTGGCGCCCCGCGTGGTCGGCCTGCCTGGTGAGTTGCCGCAGGAGGTTCGCATCTTCGCCGGCGTAGGCACCGGCTCCCGCGGCAGCCCTGGTGGCGACGATCCGGCGGGACAACGCCCCTTCCAGGGCGGCCCACGCAGCTTCGGTCCGCACATGGAGCCGGTCGAGCCGGTTGGCCGTCAACCACAGCCGGAGCGCCGCCACCAGCAGTACTACCAACAGGACGATCAGGACGACGCTGTTCATGATCAGTCGGCCTCGACGACCGAACGCGGGTCGGCCGCGATCACCGTCTCGTAGACCTTGACCACTCTGGCGGCCACCACCGGCCAGTCGTATGCGGCCACCGATTGGCGCCCCGCGAGCGCCAGAGCAACCCGGCGCACTGGGTCTTCGAGGAGATTCCCGATGGCAGCGGCCAGCGCCGCCGGATCGTCCACCGGTGTCAGAACGCCGGCCGCCCCGCCATCCAGCACCCTGGCGAACGCGTCCAGATCGCTGGCTACGACGGGGCAACCGGCACTCATCGCCTCGGTGAGCACCATTCCGAAACTCTCGCCGCCGGTGTTCGGCGCGCAGTACACGTCGATCGAGTGCAGTAGCGACGCCTTCTGTGCGGTGGAGATCAGACCGAGGGGTCGAATGTGGCCGGCGACCTCGCCCGCTTCGGCCAGCAGATCTCGCACCTCACCGGTGCCGGCGACCAGCAATTGCAGATTCGGTCGGTCCGGAAGCAGCAACCGGGCCGCTTCCAACAGCGTCGCCATACCTTTGCGCGGCTCCTCGAACCTGCCGATGAAACCGATGGTGCCGCCGGAACGGGGGTATCCCGCCAGCGGCCGGGCAGCGGCGTACAGCGCAACGTCGACGCCGTTGGGAATCACCACGGCGTCGCCGCCGAGGTGTTCGACCTGCACCTGTCTGGCCAACTCGCTGACCGCGATCCGGCCGGTGATCTTCTCCAGGAACGGCTGCAGCATGCCTTGGAAGGTGGCCAACATCCGAGAACGCGGGTTGGAGGTGTGAAAGGTGGCCACGATCGGGCCGTCCGCCACCATGAGCGCCAGCATGGAAAGGCTCGGAGCCACCGGTTCGTGCAGGTGCAGCACGTCGAACTTGCCGGCGCGCATCCACTTCCGGACCCGGGTGTAGGAAACAGGGCCGAACGAGAGCCTCGCCACCGAACCGTTGTAGGGGATTCCCACGCTGCGGCCGGCCGGGACGACGAAGTCCGGAAAGTCGCCGTCGTCATCCCCGGGCGCCAACACGGATACATCGTGGCCGAGCCCGATCAAGGTCTGCGCCAGATCCGACACGTGCCCTTGCACCCCACCGGGGATGTCGAACGAGTACGGGCAGACCAGTCCGACCTTCACCCAGGCACCTGCGTCGACGGCGCGCTCCCGGGCCGCTCGACGAGCTGTCCGCGAGGCCGGGCGCCCGGCGCCAGATCGGCCAGCCACAGCGGCTGCAACATGTGCCAGTCGGCAGGACGCCCGGCGATGCTCCGCTCGAACTGATCGGCCAATGCCTGGGTACCGCGCCGTACCCGCTCCGCGAGCCGGGTACCGACCAGCGGGATCGGCGGAAATATCTGGGTGCGCCAACCTCGGTCCGCGCCGTCCTGGGTGAAGATGAGGTGAGCGGGGCACAGATCGGCTCCGGTCAGGGCAGCCAACATGGCTGGCCCGGCCGGCATCCTGGTGGAGCGGCCGAAAAAGCGAACCGGCACACCGCTGGCAGTCAGATCCCGGTCACCGAGCAGGCAGACGATGCCACCGGCGCGCAACCGATCCTTCAGCAGCGACGAGACCGGAACTTTCCCGCCGGTCAGCGGCAGGATTTCCATGCCGAGAGACTCTCGATAGGACAGAAATCGGCGGTAGAGACTTTCCGGCTCCAGCCGCTCCGCGACGCTGGTCAACGATCCGTAGCGGTCGGCGAGCATCAGACCGGCGATATCCCAGTTGCCCGAATGCGGCAGGGCCAGTACTACGCCTCGGCCAGATTCCACGGCGGCGGCGATGTGCTCCATGCCGTGCGCCGCGGCCCAGGACGAGGCCACCACTTCGCCGCGGTCCATGACCGGCAGCCGGAAGGTCTCGAGCCAGTACCGCGCGTAGGAACGCAGGCCGGCGGCGGTTTCCGAGTACAGCAGGCCCGGGGTCGCGTCCGGGCCGAGCACCCGGTGGAGATTCTTGGCGTACTGCACGACGGCAGCACCACGGCGCGCCATCGCGCGATCAGCTGCGAAATCGGCGACCCGGTAGGCGGCTTCAGCGGGAAGCGCTCCGGCCACCGCCCAGCCCGCCCGGTAACCCAGCGCCACCAAGGTATCGGTGGCGTTGCTCACCGGGCCGGTCCGCCGGCCTGGTCGGAGCTGTCAGCCGGGTCGGAGCTGTCGGCCGCTCTGGCTGCGGAGCGCACCTGCCAGAGCCGCTGGACCACCGTTGCCAGGCACGCTGCCGTGAGCAACCACAGACAGATCGGGAGAGCCAACGGAACTCCGAGTCCGGAGAGCCCCGCACCAACGAGCCCGAGCACGTTGCGCTCGGCCCGTTCGGCGATGGCGCCCCCGACATGCAGATCCACCGAGTCCGCCCTGGCTTTGACGTACGAGATCACTTGTCCGGCCACGAGAATGATCAAACAAGCCACGCCGAGTGCTGGATCGCGCTTGACCTGGAAGCAGTAGTAGGCGAGCGCGCCGAACAGGGCCCCGTCGGCGATCCGATCACACGAGGCATCCAGGACCAGGCCGAAGGCGGTTCCGAATCCGCGAGCTCTTGCCATCGCTCCGTCGAAGAGGTCGAAGAAGACGAATGCGGTGACCGCGACGGTGCCCCAGAACAGATGGTTGGTCGGGAAGAGCGTCACCGAAGCGGCCACCGCTCCTATCGTGCCGAGAACGGTCACCAGATCGGGACTCAGACCCATCCGCAGCAAGGCACGGCCGACCGGGTCGGTGACCTTGGACACCGAACCGCGCGCGAGCGCGTTGAGCATGTCGGTACCCCTCGGGAAGAAATCGGCCTGGATCAGGAACTGCTCACGATAGTCGGCAGATCGGGGAACGGAGGAGCGTGACGTGTCGAACTGCCGCCGGGCGGTCTTCGATCACCAGGAGGCAGCCAGTAGTTCCCGTGTCTGCCCGAGCAACTGGGGCAGCACTTTGGTGCCCCCGATCACCGGCATGAAATTCGCGTCGCCGGCCCACCGCGGCACGACGTGCTGGTGCAGGTGCGCCGCGATCCCAGCACCGGCCGACTCGCCCGCGTTGATGCCGATGTTGAATCCGTGCGGCCCCGACACCTTGCGCAGCACCTTCATCGCGTGGGCGGTGAATTCCCCGAACTCGACCATTTCCGGTGCGGTGAGCTCGGAGTAGTCGGCGATGTGGCGGTAGGGCAACACCATGACGTGTCCCGGGTTGTACGGGTACAGGTTGAGCACCGCGTACACCAGGGCGCCTCGGGACACGATCAATCCGGTCTCGTCATCAAGCGTCGGAATCCGGCAGAACGGACACTCCACGGCGGCCCCGGCCGGTTTGTGTTCCCCGCCTGTGACATAGGCCATCCGGTGCGGAGTCCACAATCGCGCCCAACGGTCCGGAACCCCGACGCCGTCCTGGTGCTCCTGCCCAGGGCGGTCCTGGGGAACACCACCGGAACCGGTCACAGTGCGGCATCCGGATCCGCAGTTGCCGGATCCGCAGTTGCCGGATCCGGGGTTGCCGGATCCGGGGCCAGGGGGAACGAACCGGGCGGCAGTTCCGCCGTGAAGTTGTCCGCGGTCGGCGACTCGTTGGCCCGCCGGGCGATCCAGCCGGCGATGGCGTCGACGGCCGCCTGCACCGGCACTCCGTTGATCTGCGACCCGTCGCGGAAGCGGAACGACACCGCGTTCGCCGCCACGTCGGTGGCCCCGGCCAGCAGCAGAAATGGCACCTTGCCGGTGGTATGGGTGCGGATCTTCTTCTGCATCCGGTCGTCGGAGTGGTCGACCTCGAATCGGATGCCCCTGGCCTTGGCGGTGACGGCCACTGCGGCAAGGTGATCACCAAAGGCTTCGGCCACCGGAATGCCGACCACCTGGACCGGCGACAACCATGCCGGAAAGGCGCCCGCGTAGTGCTCGGTCAACACCCCGAAGAATCGTTCGATGGAACCGAACAGGGCGCGGTGGATCATCACCGGACGCTGTCGGCTGCCGTCGGCCGCGGCGTACTCGAGGTCGAACCGTTCCGGCAGCATGAAATCCAGCTGGATGGTCGACATCTGCCAGGTGCGGCCGATGGCGTCCCGAGCCTGCACCGAGATCTTCGGACCGTAGAACGCCGCGCCCTCCGGATCGGGAACCAGGTCGAGCCCGGAGGCGGTCGCCACCTCGGCCAGCGTGTTGGTGGCCTCTTCCCACACCTCTTCGGCGCCGATCGACTTCGCCGGGTTGCGGGTCGACAGTTCGAGGTAGAAGTCGTCGAGTCCGTAGTCCTTCAACAGATCCAGCACGAACCGCAGCAGGCCGGCCAACTCGTCGCGCATCTGTTCCCGGGTGCAGTAGATGTGCGCGTCGTCCTGGGTGAATCCGCGGGCTCTGGTGAGACCGTGCACCACACCGGAGGGCTCGTTGCGGTAGACCGTCCCGAATTCGAACAGCCGCAACGGCAGTTCGCGGTAGGAGCGGCCGCGGGCGTCGAAGATCAGGTTGTGCATCGGGCAGTTCATCGGCTTGAGGAAATAGTCCTGGCCCGGTTTGCGCAGCAGCTGGTTTCCGTTGCCGTCGTCCTCGTACTCGGCGTCGAGGTGCATCGCGGGGAACATTCCGTCCCGGTACCAGTCCAGGTGTCCGGAGATCTCGTACAGACGCGCCTTGGTGATGTGCGGAGTATTGACGAACTGATAGCCGGCCTCGATGTGACGCAGCCGCGAGTAGTGCTCCATCTCGTTGCGGATGATGCCGCCCTTGGGATGGAACACGGCCAGGCCGGAGCCGAGTACGTCGGGGAAGCTGAAGAGGTCGAGTTCGGTGCCCAGCCGGCGATGATCGCGACGCTCCGCCTCGGCCAGCGCCTCCAGATGGGCGTCGAGTGCTTCCGGCGATTCCCAGGCGGTTCCGTAGATTCGTTGCAGCGCAGCGTTCTTCTGGTTCCCGCGCCAGTACGCGGCCGACGATCTGGTCAGCTTGAAGGCCGAAATTCCCCTGGTGGTCGGCAGGTGCGGCCCACGGCACAGATCGGCCCAGATCCGCTCCCCGGTGTGTGCGTGCAGGTTGTCGTACATGGTCAGCTCGCCGGATCCGACCTCCATGATTTCGCTGGTGTCGACCGCCTCACCGCCGATCTCTGATTTGAGGTCGACGAGCTCCAGCTTGAACGGCTCACCGGCGAGCTCGGCCTTCGCCTCGGCGACCGAGGGCAGCACCCGGCGCGAGAACCGTTGGCCGGCCTTGACGATCTGCCGCATCCGCTTCTCCAGCGCGATCAGATCGTCTGGAGTGAAGGGCTTCTCGACAGCGAAGTCGTAGTAGAAGCCGTCCCGGATCGGCGGTCCGATCCCGAGCTTGGCATCGGGGAACTGCTGCTGGACCGCCTGCGCGAGGACGTGGGCAGCCGAGTGCCGGAGAACGGAGCGGCCATCCTCGGTGTTGGCTGCGACGACCTCGACGTCGGTGTCGACCTCGGGCATCCACGCCAGGTCCCGGAACCGGCCGTCGGCCTCGCGCACCACGACGATGCCATCCGGGCCGCCTCGAGGCAGCCCCGCCTCGCCGATGGCCTGTGAGGCGGTCGTGCCCGCCGGAACCCTCACGCGCGCTGCGGCGGGGGGATGAGCGGCGACGGACACGGTAGAACTCCTCGATCGCGGGGCAGTGCCCCGGGCTGGTAGATCCCGACTCGAAGGCCGGGCGCTGATCTGTCCGATGCTAGTCGGGACGGCCAACCTACATTTTCGGCGCAGTTGCCCGACCTACGATCCGCACGCGCCGCTTCTTCTGAAGCCGCTCAAGATCTGGACCTACAGGGCCGCCGAGAAGGCTTGCAGTACGACTGGTCACCCACGTTGGGTATCGTCCGAGCAGTTCCGCCGCGTTCCGCGAGGCGAGATCCCGGCGTCCATCCAGGGGGAGTTCTGTGAGCCACTCGTCGGATCGACACCCGATGCCTACTGATTCCGACGTCGACGTCACCTTTTCCGAGCAGCGACAAGAGTTTCGAGATTCGCACGGAAAGATCATCGGGGTCATCGCGCTCGGCGGGATGACCGGCGCCCTGGCTCGGTTCCAGATGGGGGAGTGGTGGCCGACGCCCGTAGACGGCTTTCCTGCCACCACCTTATGTATCAACCTGGTGGGTTGTTTGCTCATCGGTGTGCTGATGGTGTTCATCACCGAACGATCGACGCCCCATCCACTGGTCCGGCCGTTCCTGGGCACCGGCGTCCTGGGTGGGTTCACCACGTTCTCGTCCTACGCGCTCGACCTGCACACCTTGATCACTCACGCCAAGGTCGACATCGCGCTCGGCTATCTGGCAGCGACCGCCCTGGGTGCGATCGCCGCTGTCACCGTCGGCATGACCCTGACGCGGCGCCTGCTGATCAGGCGCGTGGCCTGATGCTCGGTTACGCGCTCGTCGCGGTGGGAGCGGCAGTGGGAGCACCACTGCGATATCTGACCGATCGGATGGTCCAGATCCGCCATACCAGCACATTTCCGTGGGGAACCTTCACCGTGAACGTGGTCGGCAGCATGATTCTCGGAGTGCTCGCCGGGTTGTATCTGGTCGGCAGCAGCGGATCGGAGGTGAATCTGCTCGTCGGCACCGGTCTGTGCGGTGCGCTGACCACCTATTCGACCTTGTCCTATGAAACCGTGCGGCTGGTGGAGCAGCGGGCTCGCTTTCTCGCCGCGGCCAACCTGCTGGGCACCGTGGTCGCGGGCCTCGGAGCAGTCGTGGTGGGCTTCACGATCGGCCAGGCAGTGTGACGGGGCAGTCGGTTGCTGATCGAGATCATCGGGACACGATGGCGGCCGCGCTCCGGGAACGCATCTACGGATCGATCGCCTGCTTGAGCACCCTGCTCATCATCACGGGCTACCCGTTGAGCCAGCCCTGGGGCGAGGTCGTCGACGTGCTGGTGGCCACCGGCGGCCTGTGGGCCGCAAGCGTGTTGTCCGACTACGTGGCTCACCTCGCCGTTCACCAGCACACTCCGACCGGCCGGGAGCTCGCGCACATGGTGCGGGTTTCCGGTCAGATCATTGGCGCATCCGCCGTACCGCTGCTCCTGCTGGTACTCGCCGGCCTGGCCATCCTGCCGTCGCACACCGCGGTGTGGATCGGAATCTGGGTGCTGGTTGCGGAGATGGGTCTGTTCGCCCTGGTCTCCGTTCGCCGTACCAGCTTCCCCTGGTGGGGTCGCTTCTTGCTGATCGTCTCGCTGATGGCGCTTGGCCTGCTCGTGGTCTTCCTGAAAACCTTGGCGCACTGATCGGCGAACCGCTGCGATCGGCCCGTGCTCGACTCGCATGCAGAGAACTCTCAAGCCATACCGGCATGCTTGCCAGGGCGCGCGACCCTGGGTCGGCCGCAACCGTCGCGGGGAGAACGAAAGGGTGGCACGACATTGAGCAGCAGCACCGGAAAGCAACCCGGCGGGAAGGGCAGAGCCGCGGCTGCGGCCGCAGGACGCGAGCACGCCAGGGCGCTGCGCGAGGTGCGGCGTGCCCGGGATCGTCGCCGACGGCTGCTCCTGTCGGTCGGCGCCCCGGTGGTCGCGGTTGTCCTGGTCGTGGCGACCTTCCTGATCATCAGGGCCAACCAGTCCCCTTCGCCCACCGGATCGGCGGCCGCTCCGGCCGGAACCGCACTGGAGACCTCACTCGAGGCGATTCCGGCAGCGACGTTCGACGCCGTCGGAGTGGGCACCGGTGCCGCGCGGCCGACGCCGGTCACCGGTGCCGCGCTGTCGGCCGACGGCAAGCCGCGAGTGTTGTACATCGGCGCGGAGTACTGCCCGTTCTGCGCGGCCCAGCGGTGGGCCGTGGTGACGGCGCTCTCCCGGTTCGGCACCTTCAGCAATCTGGGTGTCACCCGATCTGCGGCGAAGGACTCGTATCCCAACACTGCGACCCTGTCCTTCCATGGCGCGACCTACACGAGCGACCTGCTCGCGTTCACCGGCGTCGAGACGACGACGAACATTCCCGATCCGGCCAGTGGCGGTTACACCAAGCTCGACCCGCTGTCCCCCGCCGACCAGCAGATCGACGACAAATACAACAAGGACGGCTCCATCCCCTTCGTGGACTTCGGCAACGCCTTCGTGATCGCGGGTGCCAGTTATGACCCGGCCGTTCTGCAGGGTCTGAACCAGTCCCAGATCGCCACGCAGTTGGCCGATCCGAACTCCGCGGTCGCCAAGCACACGCTCGGCGCGGCGAACATGATGACGGCCGTGCTGTGCACACTGACCAAGAATCAGCCGTCCGCCGTGTGCGGTTCGACAGCGGTCACCTCGCAGAAGCTGACCGGATGACGGCGGCTCGAACCGCCACCAGATCGGTACCGGCCCGAATCGCCTTTGCGCTCTGCCTCGTAGGTCTGCTGCTCAGCGCCTACCTCACCTACGAACACTTCACCGAGTCCGCGACGCTGGCCTGCTCCGACACGGGCGCGGTGAACTGCCTGAAGGTGACGACCAGCAGATGGTCCGAGATCGCCGGAGTTCCCGTGGCCGTCGCCGGGTTGGGCTATTTCCTGGCGATGACGCTGCTGTGCGCGCCCACCCGGTTCGCCGCGGATCTGGGGCTGCTCAGGCTGATCGGCGTCGTGACCGGCACCCTGATGGTGCTCTGGCTCATCTACGTCGAAATCTTCGAGGTGCAAGCAATCTGCCTGTGGTGCACCGGAGTTCACCTCGTCACCGTGCTCCTGCTCGGGACAGTGCTGTGGTGGCGGGAGAGCGCCCGGGTCGGCTGAACGGCTGGGGATCCCGGTGCCGGCCGCGATGCCCGGAGGGTGGCCCGCTATCGTCGACCGGCGGGCTCCGAGCATCGGTCGGGGCACGCCCGAATGCCGCTGCAGTCCGGAAGAAGTTTTCCGGCGGGGCCAGTCCAGCGCGGTGGTTCGACGATGGGGCCGCCAGGTCCCGCGATATCAGTGGGTGGCGGTCGGAAACGACCAGCCGTCGGCCGAGGAGTTCGGCGAGACCTACATCGGTGAACTCCCGACGAAGGAACTTCGATGACCGACCTACCCCAGCCGGCTGCCCGAACAACCGCTACGGACCTACCGTCTCCGAGCGCGATGCGCCGAGCGCTCCGCCGGGCCCGCGACGGCGCGACCCTGGATGAGACCGAGGCCGGCATTCTGCTGCAGGCGCGCAGCGCCGATCTGGAGGACCTCTGCCGGACGGCGGCTCGGATCCGCGACCAGGGTCTGCTGTCCGCGGGTCGCCCTGGCGTCATCACGTTTTCGAAGAAGGTGTTCATCCCGCTGACTCGGCTGTGCCGTGATCGCTGTCACTACTGCACCTTCGCCACCACTCCCAATCGCGTTGCTGCTCCGTTCCTGTCGATCGACGAGATTCTCGAGATTGCGGAAGCGGGAAGGCTTCTCGGCTGCAAGGAGGCGCTGTTCACGCTCGGCGACCGACCGGAGGACCGGTGGGAGGCCGCCGGGCGGTGGCTGGCGGAGGCCGGGTACGAATCGACTCTCGACTACGTCCGAGCCGCTTCCATCCGGGTACTGGAGGCGACCGGGTTGCTTCCGCACCTCAACCCGGGAGTGCTGAGCTGGCAGGAGATGGCCCGGCTGAAGCCCGTCGCACCGTCGATGGGAATGATGTTGGAGACCACCTCCAGAGAATTGTTCGAGAGCAGATCCGGCGCACATTTCGGCTCTCCCGATAAGGATCCGGCAATTCGGCTCCGCGTCCTGGACGATGCCGGCCGATCGTCGATCCCTTTCACCACCGGCATTCTCATCGGTATCGGCGAGACGCCGGCAGACCGGGTGGAGTCCTTGTTCGCGATTCGGCGGGTTTCGCGGGGCTTCCGCGGAATTCAGGAAGTGATCGTGCAGAACTTCCGCGCCAAGGCCGACACCGCAATGGCGCGCCGTCCCGACGCGGAGTTGGACGAGCTGATTGCCACCGTTGCTGTGGCCAGAGTGTTGCTGGGTCCCTCGGTGCGGCTACAGGCGCCGCCGAATCTGATCGACGATCAGTTCTCCCGGGTACTGGCCGCTGGAATCGACGACTGGGGCGGGGTTTCGCCATTGACGCCCGATCATGTCAACCCCGAACGTCCATGGCCGCAGATCGAGCAACTGACCGCGCAGACCGCGCAGGCCGGCTTCACGCTGGCCGAACGCCTCACCATCTATCCGGAGTACGTCAGAGCCGGCGAGCCGTGGCTGGATCCGCGGCTGCGACCGCACGTGGATTTCCTGGCCGATCCGGTCACCGGTCTGGCGCGTACCGGCGCGATCGCCGTCGGGCGGCCATGGCAGGAACCGGACGAGCCGGTGAACGGTCCCGGTGGACTCTCCTCGTCCGGTCGCACCGACCTTGCACTCTCGATCGACACCGAAGGTCGGGTCGCCGACCGGCGATCGGACTTCCTTGACGTCTACGGGGACTGGGACTCCCTGAAGTCGCAGATCAGGGCGCCCCGCCGGTTCTCCTCCGATGTGTTGGCCGCCCTGCGAATCGCCGAGCGGGATCCGGGGTCGCTGGCCGGTTCGGCGGCGCTCTCGCTGATGAGCGCGAACGGCACCGAGCTCGACGCGGTGTGCGCCCTGGCCGACTCGGTGCGAAAGGATGTCAACGGCGACACCGTGACCTACGTCGTCAATCGGAACATCAACTTCACCAACGTCTGCTACACCGGCTGTCGGTTCTGTGCGTTCGCGCAGCGCCGCACCGATGCCGACGCCTACTCGCTGTCCGCCGCCGAGGTCGCGCAGCGCGCGACGCAGGCCTGGCAGCTGGGCGCGACCGAGATCTGCATGCAGGGCGGCATCGATCCGGAACTGCCTGGCACGGCCTACTTCGATCTGGTTCGGGCGATCAAATCGGCGGTGCCGGACCTCCATGTGCACGCCTTCTCGCCGATGGAGGTGGTCAACGGCGCGACCAGGTCCAATCTCTCCATCGCCGACTGGCTCGGTGCGGCGAAAGAGGCTGGACTGGACAGCATTCCGGGAACTGCGGCCGAGATCCTCGACGACGAGGTCCGGTGGGTGCTGACCAAGGGGAAGCTGCCGACGGCTGCCTGGATCGAGGTCATCACCACCGCACACCGGCTCGGCATTCCGTCCTCGTCGACCATGATGTACGGGCACGTCGACAATGCCGAGCACTGGGTAGCCCACCTGGCCCTGCTGCGACGACTACAGGGCGAGACCGGAGGTTTCACCGAATTCGTGCCGCTGCCGTTCATCCACACCAATTCCCCGATTTATCTGGCCGGCCTGGCCAGGGCCGGCGCGACGCACGACGAGAACCGGGCCGTGCACGCGTTGGCCAGGCTGATGCTGCACGGCTCCATCGACAACATCCAGACCTCGTGGGTGAAGCTCGGCGTCGAGGGCACCAGGGCCATGCTCGCCGGTGGCGCCAATGATCTCGGCGGAACGCTGATGGAGGAGACCATCTCCCGAATGGCCGGCTCGGAGTTCGGGTCGTACAAGACCGTCGCCGACATCGAGTCGATCACCGGTGGAATCGGCCGCCCGGTCAGTCAGCGGACCACCGTCTACGGCCGGGTCGATGCGCAGCGACAGCAGGCGGCCCGCGCGTTCCAGGGCCTGGCCGCCGCTTCCGGGCCCGGTCGCCCGGCCAGTGGCCGCCCGCTGCCGAGAACGGAAAGGCCCATTCGGAGCCGGTGAGTGCGGATCTGTGTGTAACCTCCTGCCTGACGTACCGCATTCCGATGCGTGAGAACCGGTGACCGCAGCGACCTGTAGGGCCGGTCGGAGGAGGTAATTTCGTGTCGAGTTCACCGCGTGCGCCGCGGAACCTGCGGCTGGTGAAGGCGGCCCTGGCCGGCACGCTCGCGCTGCCGTCACTGGCGGGCTGCAGCAGCAACCATGTCGACCAGTACGCGAATTGCGTTGATCGCAACAACGTCGTCGTGGACGATCGGTACTGCGATGACTCGCAGTACTACGGCGGCGGCGGATATGTCATCTGGATGTCCTCGAGCCACTACGGCCGGGGATATTCGGTGCCTTCCAGTTCCCGGAGCTACATCAACCCGGGTGATTCGAGCGGCCGGGCCCGCGCGGGCCTCCCCAGCAGAGGCCGGGTCGGCGGCGTCAGCGTGCACAGTGGTGGCGTCGGCAAGGGTTCCGGCGGCAGCAGTGGCAGAGGGTCGAGCAGCTGATGCGTCGTCATCAGAACGGATCCCTCCGGCCG
Source organism: Nakamurella sp. (assembly GCA_050999445.1). Classification (GTDB taxonomy): domain Bacteria; phylum Actinomycetota; class Actinomycetes; order Mycobacteriales; family Nakamurellaceae; genus Nakamurella. The sequence continues at coordinate 13,720 of JBPCPG010000209.1, forward strand.
GGCTGGGAGGCCCAGATCCAGGCCGAGGGCCTGGTCTACTCGGTGACCAGGGTGGGCGACACGGACGTGTCCTACTGGCGGGAGGCGCAGTACTACTCGCTGACCAATTCCGAGACCGAGTTGCTGGCGGCGGCGGGAAACACCCTCTTCCAGATGTTCACCGAAGCCGGTGACTACATCATCGAGAACAACCTCTTCGCGAAACTGGGCATACCCGGGTGGGCGATCCCGGCGATCATCCAGACCTGGAACGACGAGAACACCGCCGGTCGATTCTCCCCCAGCGTGATCGGTCGCTTCGATCTCCGGTACGGCAACGATCCGGAACTCGTCGCGGCCGATCCCTCGCTGGCGATTCCGAAATTGTTGGAATTCAACGCCGATACGCCCACCTCTTTGCTGGAGACGTCCGTCATCCAGTGGAACTGGTTGCTGGGCAACGCCGCAGCGGCCCATCGGGACCAGTGGAACAACGTGTACGACGCCCTGGTGCAGGCGTGGAAACGCAATATCGAGCTGCTGCGCAAACGCACCGGACGTCGGGTGCCGGTCGTGCATTTCGCGTGGAGTTCGGCCGACGATTCCGGAGAGGACAAATACAACGTTCTCTGCCTGGCGGATTCGGCTCACGAGGCGGGCATCGAGGTCAAGTTTCTCTACGTCGAAGACATCCAGATGGCCGAACTCGACACCACGCCGGAACCTCTCAACGGCTCGGTGGTCAAGCCCTGCCGGTTCTACGACCAGGAGGGCCTGGACATCGAGGTGATCTTCAAGCTCTACCCGTGGGAGTCGCTGGCACAGGAGGCTTTTGGTAAGTCCGTGCTGTGGAACACCGTGCAGACCGGGCAGAATTCGGTGCTCTGGGACACGTTCGGTGTCCAGGGCACGGTCTGGGTCGAGCCCCCGTACAAGATGCTGTGGAGCAACAAGGGCATGCTGGCGGTGTTGTGGGAGATGTTCGGCAGCGACCCGCTGCGGTCGCGCTACCTGCTGCCTGCGTATTTCGCCGGGGAGGAGCCCGCCGGTTTCACCAGTTATGCGGAGAAGCCCCTGCTGAGCCGCGAGGGCGCGAACGTACGCCTGATCGACAAGGGGCAGGTATTGGCGTCGCTGGATGGCCCCTACGGTGCCGAGGGTCATGTTCGACAGGGTTTGGCGCGGTTGCCCAATTTCGCTGGAGTTGACGGCCCCCATCATCCCGTTCTGGGCGTGTGGATGGTCGACGGTGAAGCCTGCGGTCTCGGTATTCGGGAATCCGACGGGCTGATCACCGACAACCAGTCGTATTTCGCCCCACATTGCATTCTCGACGACGAAAGCGGAAGTGCGGAATGAACACCCTCACGACGAAGTACGACCTGCCCACCTTCGGGGACTATGCCGTCGCAGCGCTCAAGGTTCTCATCGTGGTGCTCCTGCTGGTGATCCTGTGGTTGATCATCGACAAGATCACCAGCTTCGACGACGAGAAGGAGCTGTTCCGCAATCGGAACATGGCCTACGCCGTGCTGCGCATCAGCATCGTGACCTGTCAGGTCGTGGCGCTGCTACCCCTCGTAGCGGTGAACACCGGCGGCTCCGTCTGGGACGAGGTCGGGCCACTGCTGGGTTGGGGGGTGGCCGTGACGGTCGTGGTGCTGCTGTTGAACCTGTTGCTCGACAGAGTCTTTCACCGCGACGGTGGCTCTGGCGAGTTGACCGGCATCTCGATGGCAGACGCCGTGTCAAGGGGCGGCTTGTACATCGCGACCGGATTGATCTTCAATGCAGCGCTGAGTGGGTCGGCTCCCAGCCTGGGCCAGGCCATCGCGGCGAGCATCGTGTTCGCCGCGCTCGGCCTGGTCGCGCTGCTGATCGGTTACCTCGTGCTCGGCCTGATCGGCCCGTTCCGAGGCCGCCGGAAGCAGGGCACGAACGATCTGGCGGCGTCGATCCTCTCGGCGGGGGTGGTGGTCGGACTCGGTTTCATCCTGCGGCTTGCCATTGCCGGCGATTTCAACGGCTGGGGATCGGGAGTCGTCGGCTTCGCGGTGACGTTCGTGCTGGGTTACGTGCTGCTCGTCGTCCTGATCTTCGTGCTCGATCTGGTGCTCGTCAGAAGCCACAATCTGCGCCAGATCGTCGACGGCAACGAAACGGTGGCCGCTTCGGTGATGGCGGCAATCCTGGTTGCCGTCGCGCTGGCGATCGGATCCGTAGCCATCTGACCCACATCGCCAACCCGGTTGGCTGATGTGGTTGGTTGTCCTCGTCGGCTGATCGGGCCGGGTCAGCTCGAGCGGGCCGGTGCGGTCGCCAGTGCGGTGGGCAGCTTGCGGATCTGGAACGACACCAGCGCGGCCACCAGGCACATGCCGGCGGCGCCGAACCAGGCGATCGTGTAGGCGCCGCTCTGGTCCCGGATCACTCCGGCCGCGACGGAGGCGAGCGCAGCGCCCACTTCGTGTGACGCGAAGACCCAGCCGAACACGATGTCCCCTGGTCTCCGAAGGCCTGCCGGCACAGCGCAACCGTCGGAGGCACCGTGGCCACCCAGTCCAGCCCGTAGACCACCACGAACGCGACCATACTGGGATGTATCGAATCCGACAGGAGGCCCGGCAGCATCATCAGACCGACGCCGCGAAGCGCGTAGTACGGCCCAGACGGGCCGCGCGTGCGGCAAACCTCTTGAGCCCGACGCCGTGGTCTGGCGCACATATTGACGGGATCCCCAGGAACCTGCACCTGGTGGGCGTCAGGCCGACTGATCCGGACATCGATCCGGCCGCTAAGAGGATCGACCCAACTGTTCGAGCAACCGATCGAGGAACGGAACCTGCCCCTTCACCAGCTTGATCCTGGCCTCGGCGACGGAGCACCACTGGGACCGGTCGACCTCGGGAATCGTCAATGTCCGGCCGGAGCGCGGCGGCCACTGGATTTCGATGGTGTTGCTGGAACTGGTCGCTGCCTCGAAGTCGCCGCGGCGGGCGAAGACTGTGACCGTATTGGCCGACGACGCTCTGATCGAACCGAGTCGCAGATCGGAGCCGGCCGGTGGAGCCGACCCGAGCTCTGCGGTGAATTCGCGGACCGCCGCGGCCTGGGGGTCTTCGCCGATCTCGACCTC
>JBPCPG010000270.1:0-2801 GCA_050999445.1 Nakamurella sp.
CAGCAGGTTCACGATGTGCACGAACATCCAGATCAGCCAGGCGATGCTCCCGGTCAGTCTCAGCGATCTGTTTCCCGGCAGCTTGATGTCGGCGACGGCTGCCCGGCGGCCAACGGTGGCCATCGTCACCTTGTCTTTGTAGCTGAAGGGAACCGTGCCACGACCGGCCATCAGGGCGACGATCTGCTCGGCGGCGTGCCTGCCTTCCTGTAGCGCCGGTTGGCTGAGCTGCGGCAACGGCTCCGGCGTCACGGCGACATCGCCCACTGCGAAAATTTTCTCGAACCCTTCGACCCGCAGATCGGGGTCCACCTTGATGCGGCCACCCCGTCCCTGCGGCAGCCCCCAGTCTCCGACGATCTTCGGCACCGCCACGCCTGCGGCCCAGATGACGACACCGGCTTCCAAAAAGTCGCCGTTGCCCAGTTCGACGCCGTCCCGCCGGACCTCCTTCACCGCGGTGCCGAGCCGGATCTCGACCCCCCGTTCACGCAGGGCTCTGGCGGCGAACTCCTGCAGGTTCGGCGCGAACGGCGCGAGCAGCTTATCCGCCATCTCCAGCAACACGATGTGGGTGCGCCGGGGGTCCAGTTCGGGATACACCGTTGCCATCGCGTCGTTGCGGAGTTCGGCCAGCGCGCCGGCCATCTCGACGCCCGTGGGCCCAGCGCCCACGACGGCGATGGTCAGATCCTTGCCGCTGGCGGCCGCCGCCGCGTGTTCCAGCTTGGTGAAGATCCGGTCACGCAGCTGCAGCGCCTGCGCCCTGGTGTAGATCGCCATCGAATTGTTCTCGGCGCCGGGAGTACCGAAGTAGTTCGTTGTCGCCCCCGAGGCGATGATCAAGTAGTCGAAATCAACGGAGCCGCCGTCGGCGAAGGCTACGCTGCCGGCCTTCGGATCCACCTCGGTCACATCGCCCTGCCGGAAGCTGACGTTCCGCTGGTTCATCCGGGTCGCCCGCAGGAAATAGGTGACGTCGCCCGGATTCAGGCCGGCCGTCGCCACCTGGTAGAGAAGCGGTTGGAATGTGTTGTAGGTATGCCGATCGACCAGCGTGATGTCGAGGTCCGCCGTGCCCAACTGCTTGACCGCCGACAGCCCGCTGAATCCGCCGCCGATGATGACGACATGCGGCCGGCGCCGCCCGCCGGCCGACGTGACGGGCCTGGCTGGGGAGACGATCTTGTCGGTCATGGTTTCCCTTGCTCGGTGGGGGCCGTCGTTGGCGTAAATCCTCGCCGCGCCGCAACGCCGTCGACCGCAGGTTCGCCGGGCGCGTCGTCGGGCGGGGCGGAGGTCGCCGCCAACGCTAGGTGCTCGGGGGGGTTACTGTCACACCGGTGGATCCGCGGCCCGCCCTCCGCGGACCAGCCGTGGCCAGATTGCCGGATCGTCCGCCGCGTGGTCTGGAGCATCAGGACCGTCAGCACCGTATCGGCGAGCACGGCACAGGTCTGCCAGTAGGCCCACGAAGTAGTGGCGCCGACGCCAAGGGTATCGACGCCGGTGGCCGAGATCACCAGCAGCACCAGGCTTGCCGCCGAGATCATGACGAACGTCCAGGGCAGAAACCGAGGCGTTCTTCCGCTCCGCAGCGCGGCGACCGTCGTGCCGATCGGCACACCAACGAGCCCAACTACGGAGGCCACCATATGGACCTTCGCGCTTGCCGAATGCTGAAGTCCGCCCGGGTCCGTCCTGACGACGGCCATCACCAGACTGCCGAGCGTGCCGGCGACCAGCAAGACTCTGGTGACCCGGCCGGTTGGAACCGCGCGATCCAGGCACATCGGGCCGACGGACTGGCAGATCAGGTAGAGGCTGAAGATCCAGCCGTTCGTGCCGACGCCGTACTGCGAGAATGAGATCTCCGGTGGCAGCCAGTCGCCGGTGACGGCCTGGGCCAAGACCAGCAACACCCAGCTGGCGACCACCAGAGCTAGGCCCGCCAGCCACCAGTTCTGCACGGATTTGTCCCGGCTCACGTGTTCCATTGTCGCCCGGGAGCCGGATAGCGTGACCCAGGTCCGGAAAATCCCGACGGCGGACCGGAACCGGTCATCATGAAAGCACACCTGCGCACTGCCTCCTGCGCACTTCCAGGTCTGCTGCGCGTGGTCCCGCTGCTGGTCACTGTGCTTGTGGGCTCCGCGTGCGGCGGCGGACTCGCCGGGTCGGCCGTTCCCCAGGCGGCGCCGTCGTCTCAGCAGAGCCAATCCGCGCCGGGCGCCCTGTCCTCCTCCGACGCCACGGTCGATCAGTCCCCGGGCAGCTCCACGCTCGAATCCACTGTGTCCGACTCCCCCACGGCTTCGGCGGACCAGGGAACAACGCTGACCGACGCCTCCGATACCGCAAACGCACAGTCATCGACGGCGGAATCATCGACCCCGCAGTCCTTCAGCGCCGAGCCGCGCAGCACCGAATCATCCAGCGCCGAGCCGCGCAGCACCGAGCCGCCCAGCACCGAATCATCCAGCGCCGAATCATCCAGCGCCGAATCATCCAGCGCGGAATCATCCAGCCGACCGCCCTCGACGGAACGGAGTGTGGCCACCGCCGGCGGTCCCCGATTGGACATCTCCCACTTCGTGACCCCGTCCGGAAACATCACCTGCCAGTACCTGCCGGGCGGCGTCACCTTCGTCCGCTGCGACCTGGCGGAGTCTGGCATCACCGAGAAGCACGACTGCCACGGAACCGGCGACTGGGGTCATGCCGTGGTGCTGGAGAGCGGGAAACCTGCTGGCATGCAATGCATCTCGGACACCATCATGGAACCCGGTCTGCCGGTGCTG
>JBPCPG010000338.1:0-5292 GCA_050999445.1 Nakamurella sp.
GCTACGACGCGGCGACCGGCGAGATCACCCTGGTCCGGAACGACAAATACTGGCAGGGCCAACCCGGACCCAGCATCGCGGTGCTTCGGATCGGTAGCCCCACGGCCCTGATCCAGGCGTTGGGCCGGGGCGACCTCCAGGCGGTCTACCTCCAACCCGACGCCGCCGAGCAGCGCACCCTGCAGACGGTCGTCCCAGTTGATCATCGGGTTGCAGTGCCGCTGCCGGGAACCGTGCAGCTGGTGTTCAACACGGTCACCGGCGCAGCAGCAGACGTGCGGGTCCGCCGAGCCGTCGCCGCCGGCCTGGATCTGGCTGCGATTCGGGCGGTGCTCAGCGGCGGCAACCTCGACGGAGCAGCGCCGTCGCCGTCGCTGCTGCGCCTGCCCGCGACTCCTGTCGGGCAGAGCACCGATGGACCTTCCATGTCCAACCCGTCGTCCGACGCTGCTCCCGGGCCTACCACACCAACCGCGAGCGCTCCGATCGCCGGCACCACCTCGCCTCCTGCTGCCGGCGGGTCCATGGCCGTTGCCGAACTTCTGACGGCCGGCTATACCCGGAAATCGCTCTACCTGCGAAAGGACGGGCACATCCTGCGACTTCGGCTGGCCTATTCCGGCGGCGATGCGCGGATGGCAGCGGCCGCGCGATTGATCCAGCAACAGTTGGCGCAGGCCGGCATCGAGGTCGACCTCGTGCGAGCCGACCTGCGGACCGTTCTCGGTGTTCCGGCGGCTGTCGACCCGGTGGCCCTCACCCTGGCGATGGTGACCCGCGGGCCGTCCGACGGACTCGCCGCGGCCTCGGCGTTCGGCTGCCCGGCATCGGCGTCGACCGCCGAGCCAGGGCAAACGGATCCGCAATTGCGTGCCGGAAACCTCGCCGGGTTCTGTTCGGCGGCCGTTCAGCAGTCAGTGGACCAGGCCACGGACGGATCGATGCCCGGCGACCTCAACGGACTGCTCCAGGCGTCGCTGCCGGTGCTCCCGATCGGCCGACCGTCGGCAATTTTCGCCGCTTCGGCCGGAATCGCGCCGATTCTGTCGGGCGCGGGGCGCGGTTGGGTCTACTCCGGCCCGCTGAGCGGGCTGCCCGGGTGGCCGCCCGGCTGAACCGTAGGGCACTGACCACGGCATACTTGCCGGACCGAACGCAAGGCGATAAATTATCCGGGCCGCTGGACGAGCGCCCGGAAGTCCTTCGGAAGCTGCGGATCGTTCCTCCAAATGTCCGGATTGCGTTTCGCGGCGGCTAACCATCGGTCACCCTTTGGTCACGATCGTCCTGGTTGCCTGGCCCATATGATGGGAAAGTTCGTAAGGTCTGGCGGTCAGACACGAAATAGTCGCTGCATGAATCCGCACCAGGCGTCGGTCGATGGGGGCCGGCGTTGACGGATCGGGCAGCGCTCCGAGGAGGATCCTTCATGACAAGAACACGGGCAGTGACACTCACTGCTCTCGTAGCGGCGTCATCGTTGTTGTTCGCCGCCTGCTCCAGCTCCCCAGGGCAGCAGGCAAGCTCGGCCACGAGCGCGCCGACCGGAGGCTCCAGTGCGTCCAGCGCGCCGTCGGCCAGTGGCCCTGCCAAGAGCGGCGCTGCCACGAGCGGCCCTGCCAAGAGCGGCGCTGCCACGAGCGGCCCTGCCATGAGCGGCCCTGCTACCAGCGGCCCTGCCGCCAGCAGTGGAGCAAAGAGCAGCACCGGAACGTCGGCCCCCGGCGGGGCGGACGGTTGCGGCAAGCCGCACGGCCCGTACACCGACCCCGGCGCGGCGGCGGGCACCGTCACGACGGGCAGCGCCGAGCTGCTGACCTCCTGGAACAACCTGTCCTCGCACGGCAACTCGGTGTACAACACGAACCCGCAGTACCTGACCCAGGCTCAGGAGTTCTACTACGACAAGCAGCTCACCGTGGTGAACAACGATTCGTTCATCAAGTGCACCGTTACCTCCAAGAGCCCGCTCACTGTCAAGTACGAGATCAACAAGGATGCCAAGTGGTCGGACGGCGTTCCGGTCACCGCGTCGGACATGGTGCTGGCCTGGGGAGCGCAGAGCGGCTCGTTCAACACCGGTGACCTGAAGACCGACAAGGCCGGCAACCCGATTCCGCAGGCCAACGTTGTCGCGTTCGACACCTCCAGCCAGGGGCTGGCGCTGATCAGCAAGTTCCCGACCATCGCCGACAATGACAAGACGATCACGGTCGTCTACGACCAGCCGTTCGTCGATTACCAGCTGAACCTCTACCCCGGAATGGCCTCGCACGTCATCGGCCAGAAGGCCCTCGGGATCGCCGATCCGGCGAAGGCCAGCGCTGCCGTCGATGCGGCATTCAAGAACAAGGACAAGGCTGCGCTGTCGAAGGTCGCCAACTTCTGGAATACCGGATTCGACTTCACCGCGCTGCCCAGTGACAAGTCGTTGTACCTGTCGGACGGCGCCTACATGCTGACCGCCTTCAAGGCGAACCAGTACATGACCTTCGAAGCCAATCCGGCCTACACCTGGGGCCCGAAGCCCACGATCAAGACGATCACGTACCAATTCCTGCCCGATGCCACCGCCGCCGTTCAGGCCATCGCCAACGGTGAGGTGCAGATCTACTACCCGGAGCACCCGACGGCCAACACCACCAAGGGCCTGGCTGCGCTGGCCAACCAGGGCGTCAAGTACGACGTCGGTGTCGGCGGCTCCTACGAGCACGTCGACCTCGTCTTCGACAACGGCGGCCCGTTCGACCCGAAGACCTACGGCGGCGACAAGGCGAAGGCGCTCGCTGCCCGGCAGGCGTTCCTCAAGGTCATCCCGCGTCAGGGCATCCTCGATCGCCTGGTCAAGCCGATCAACTCCAGCGCCGTGCTGCGAGATTCGTTCACCCAGGTTCCCGGCTCGCCGCTGTATGACCAGGTGACCAAGGCCAACGGCATGTCCGCCTACGACAAGGTCGACATCCAGGGCGCGAAGGATCTACTGACCAAGGCCGGCATTTCAAACCTCAAGGTCCGTTTCCTGTACTCGGCCACGAACCCGGTGCGTGGCCAGGAGTTCGCGCTGATCGCGGCGTCGGCCAAGCTGGCCGGTATCACCGTGGTCGACGGCAAGGACGCCGACTGGAGTTCTCACCTGGACAACCGACCGAACTACGACGCGTCGCTCTTCGCCTGGCAGAACACCAACCTGGGCGTTGCGCAGATTCCGCCGAACTTCCTCGGCAAGGATGCGGTCTCCAAGGCTTGGGGTCCCAACAACCACGGCCACTTCAACGATGCTCAGGTGAACAAGGACATGACGGCTCTCAACGTCACCTCGGACATCCCCAAGCAGACGCCGCTGATCACTGCCACCGAGAAGTCGTTGGTGGACAACGCGTTCGGCACGATTCTGTACCAGTACCCGGACATCGTCGGTTATGACGCGAACAAGGTCACCAACGTCAGCTCCATCCCGGTGTCCCCGGCCGTGTTCTGGAACTTCTGGGAGTGGAAGCTCAGCTGATTCCAGTACGGCGATCGGCCTGAATCGGTCACCACGTAATAGCTTCCGGCGGGAGGCACCACTTCGCAGTCGCGAATGTGGTGCCTCCCGCCAAGTTTTCGCCCTGTAGAGGCGGTCCCGGCGGTATGTTCGCGGTGTCGCGCCGGATGACGGGCACAACACTCCTTCAACGGGCACGGAAGAATCGAGCCACCATTGTTGACTTTCATCCTGAGGCGGATCGTGGCCTCGTTCTTCATCCTGCTCGGCGCGACCTTCATCGCCTACATCTTGGTGGCGAATGCCGGCAATCCGCTGGAGAATGCTCTTTCGCTGCCGAATCCGACGCAGAAGGCCCAAACGGTGGCCACGGTGACCCAGACGTTGCATCTGGATGTCAACCCGGTCTTCCGGTATTTCGTCTGGCTCAAAGGCGTCGGCGGTTGCGTGGTCGGGAAATGCGACTTCGGCGTCAACATCGCCCAGGTTCCGGTCAACGGCCAGCTCTCGCTGGCCCTGGCCAGTTCGTTGAAGCTCATCACCGCGTCCACCGTGCTGGCGATCATCCTGGGAATTTCCATCGGCATCATCACTGCACTCCGCCAGTACTCCGGGCTGGACTACACGGTCACGCTGATCACCTTCCTCTTCTTCTCGCTCCCGGTGATCTGGATCGGCGTGATCCTGAAGGATCTGCTGGCGATTCGGTTCAACTCGTTTCTGCAAGACGGGGCCCGTCTGAGCTGGGCGGCGATCATTCTTGCGGCGGTACTCATCGGAATTGTGGCCTACGCGCTGTTCGGGGGAGAGCGCAGACGGCGCCTCACCACCGGCGCGATCTCGGCTGCGGTCGCGTTCGCCGCGCTGTACTTCATCACCGTCGACCAATGGTTGCTCGACCCGGGTCTCGGACCGGTGGTGATCGCCATCCTCGGCGTCGGGGCAGCCCTTGGCTGCACCGTGTTGACCTCCGGCTTGAGCAACAGGAAGTCGCTCTACACGGCACTGACCACAGTGGCTGTCGGGGTCGCCCTGTGGTACCCACTCCAATACTTCTTCTACAGCGGAATGAGCGGGCTCAAGCTTGTCGGGCTGCTGATCGTCGCACTGATCGTCGGCTCGGTCATCGGCTATCTCTTCGGCGGCGATGACCGGGGATTGTCCGTCCGCAACGGTGCCCTGGTGGCTTTCACCACAGCATTCATCATCTTCGTCGACCGTATGTTCCGGACCTGGCACACCTACATCAAGACGCCCGGTATCAACGGCCGTCCGATCAAGACGCTCGGACCTGCGACGCCGAACCTCAAGGGTGATTTCTGGATCCAGTCCACCGACACCCTGACCCACCTCGTCCTGCCGACCGTCACGCTGATGTTGATCTCGCTGGCCACCCACTCGCGGTTCGCCCGGGCCAGCATGCTGGAGGTGATGAACATGGACTACATCCGGACGGCGCGGTCCAAGGGGCTCACCGAACGGACCGTGGTCATGCGGCACGCGCTTCGCAATGCGCTGATTCCGATGGCGACCGTGGTGGCGTTCGACATCGCCGCGCTGATCGGTGGTGCCGTACTGACCGAGACCGTGTTCGGCTGGAAAGCAATGGGGGCGCTGTTCCAGCAGGGTCTGGTCAATCACGACCCCAATCCGGTGATGGCTTTCTTCCTGGTCAGTGCCGCCATCGCGGTGCTCGTCAATCTGCTGGCCGACCTCGCCTACGCAGCCCTCGACCCTCGAATCCGGGTAGGTTCCTGATGTCGCAGCCCCACCAGCCGATGCCGGAGCCAGGCGCAACGGCGACCAGC
>JBPCPG010000343.1:0-5712 GCA_050999445.1 Nakamurella sp.
GCGGCCGCCTGTTTCTCGGCCTCGGTGATGGCGGCCAGCAGCCAAGGCGCGGTCGCCGGCGCCGTGAGACGCTCCCGACGACCGATCCGCGGCAGGAATCCTTCGGCCACACCGGCCGCGATCGACACCCGCAGGAGCGATAACGGCGAGTCGATGCACAGGTAGCGAGGGACCCAACCCGGCCGATATTTTGCGTTCGACCGGTAGAGGCTCTCCAGTTGGAAGAATCGCGAGAAGACGCCGAGCACCGCATTGTTCAGTTTCGTGACCGGGCCGGCGCCGAACTCCTCGGCCTCGGCGAACACGGCGCGGAACATGGCGAAGTTCAGCGATATCCGGCGTAATCCGAATTCTGCCTTGCGCTGGATCAGAGTGGTCACCATGGTTTCGACGAGTCCGTTGAGGCTGTCCCGGTCGCGCCGCATCAGATCGAGGGAGACGGCCCCACGGCCCCACGGCACCAGCGACAGCAGACCGGCCGGCCGGCCGTCGGGGCGATGTGCCACCACCATCAGACATGAGGAGTCGGCCGGGTCGCCCAGGCGCGACAGCGCCATCGAGAACCCTCGTTCGGGTGCGTCCCCACGCCAGGATTCGGCGCAGGCCGCCAGGGCCGTCAATTCCTGCGGCGGAATGTCGCGGTGTCGCCGGATCGAGACGGTGTAGCCGGCCCGCTGCACCCTCACCACGGCCTGACGGACCGCCTTCATCGCCGGCCCGGCGAGGGTGAACGTCGACGCGTCGATGATCGCCTCGTCGCCCAGCGGGATGGCCCGGAGACCGGCCGCCACGTAGGCCTGAGCTGCCTCCTTACCGGGGGAGAGTGCGGCCGGCACCCAGCCGTAGGTCCGCGCCTGGTTCAGCCACGCCTCGATGGCGCCGGGCCAGGCGTCTTTCGGACCGAGCGGATCCGCCGAAGCCAGCGCCACCGAAGCGATCACCCGATAGCTGATCGCAGCCCGGCCGTCCGGGCTCAGCAGCACGGACTTGTCCCGCCGGGTGGCGAAGTAGCCGAGCGAATCGTCGTGGCCGCCGGCGAGCAGGAGCTTGCGGATCTGCAACTCGGCGCGGCCGTCGATGGACTGCCGAGTTCGCCCCGACCGAAGGAAGACCCAGACCGCAGCCAGTAGTACCAGCGCCGAAATAGTGCTCGACAAGCCGACGATCCAAGTGGGCAGGTGACGAAATTCCGGATTGCCGGTCAGCGTGGTCTGCAGGCCGAGGGCGGCTCGAACACCCTGTGCGACAGGCAGGAAGGGATGGCGGAGCGATCCGTTGTACAGCTCCGCCAGCACGACGGCCAGAGCGATGGACGCCGTCATTCCAAGTAGCAGCGTCACGAAGGTGGCCCAGCGCGAGCCGGGGGAGCGGCGGGCTGGAAAGGCCGGCCGGGCCCAGACCAGCCCGAGAATGGCGACGACGGCGAAGGCGGCGGCCAGCAGAACGGAGATTCTGCCCGCCGAATCATCGGGCAACAGGCGAATGGTGGGCGCACGTCGTCCAGTCATGTCCCGCAGCATCAGCAGAAGTGCGGTCAACACGCCGAGCGCCTGGTAGAAGACGACGATCCACAACGCAAAGCGCTTGCGGCGCACCAATGCGCCGGTCAGCAGGAACAGCAGCACAGTACCGAACAGGCTATGCGTCAGCGGAAGATTCAACACATCCGCGACCACCTCCGCCCAGCCGCGTTCGGCTCCGATGCGGCCGATGGGCCACGACGACAACGACAGCGTCGCGATGACGACGTACGCCAGCACGGTCCACCGTGCCAACCGTTCCTGTCCGGCTGTCACGGGCAACGCCGACCGTGGTGAGCGGTGAACGGAAGGCGCGAGCGGCGGAGCAGCAGGGAGCGGCGGAACTTCCGGACCGGAGGGCACCACGAAAACGTACTAGGCCGAAGGGGCCCGAACTCAGGGAACGCGCAGAATCCGCCGCGTCCAACCGCTCGGATCCTGGACGATGTCACCCAGCACAGTCATCGCGCCGCCGGTCAGCGCAGCATGATCCACGACCGCCGCGGGCCGCACCGAAACCGCCGACCACGGGCTGGACAGCACCCTGGCCGTGAGTTGTCGATTGATTGCGGGCAACAGATGGGGAGCCAGTGGAGCGTAGATCCCGCCCAGTACGACGGTGTCCACGTCCAGAAGGTTGACCGTGTTGGCCAACGCGGTACCCAGCGCAGCGCCGCCCGCGGCCAGCGCACCGTCGGCCGCATCTGTGCCGGCCGCCGCGAGCAGCGCGTCGATTCCGAGTTCGAGATCGAGTCCGGCCGCCCGCATCAGGGCATCTTTGCCGGCATATTGCTCGAGGCACCCGAAGGCGCCGCAGCCGCATCGTGGGCCGGCCGGATCGATCAGCATGTGGCCGATCTCGCCGCTCCAGCCGTGTCTGCCCATCGTCACCGACCCGTCGGTGACGATGGCTCCGCCGATGCCGATCTCGCCCGAGACGTAGAAGAACGTGTGCACGCCCTCGGACCGCAGAGCCTCCGCTTCCGCCCTGGCTGCCAGGGTGGCCTCGTTCGCCAGCCGGATCGGCACTCCCGACATGCCGGTGGCCGCGCGCAGCAGCCGGGCCACATTCACCGAGGTCCAGCCCAGGTTGGGCGCCAGCCGCAACGGTCCGGTCCGGCGATCGACCAGACCCGGTAGCGCGACGTAACAGCCGGCCAACGGTATGCCCTCGGCGATCAGGGGGCCGGCGGTGGTGGCGAACAGTTCTGCCAGTCGGCTCAGCACCGGGCCCGGCCGGGTGCGCCGGAAATCACCGGCCACCACCTGCTGCGCCAGCACGGCGCCGGTCAGGTCGGTCATCCGGACGCCGAGGTAGTCGACGTTCACCTCGAGACCGACGGCCATCAGACCCCGCGGCGCGGGCACCAGCGGAATCGCCGGGCGGCCGGCCCGCTGGACCGAGACCGGCTGGAGTTCGGCGATCAAGCCACCGGCGATCAGTCGACCGGCGAGCGCGGAGACGGTGGCCCTGGTCAGTCCGGTCGCGGCCGAGATGTCGGCCCGGGACGGCGGAGCTGCGTCGGGCGGGTTCACGATCCGGTCGAGGACCATCCCGAGATTGTGTTCGCGCAGACTGGCCTGTCGCGCCGGAGCCGTTGCGGCGCGTGCGGTTTCCGAAGCCATCCCGGAAGAACCGAAATCGGTCATGCCCTTGACCCTAGTGGCCGGTGGGGATAAGTTCAGTCAAACAACAAATCCGTTCCACAAGGGAGTCGCTCTCATGCCCGTCACCCCCACCCGCGATGATCATTTCTCCTTCGGGCTGTGGACCGTGTCCTGGCTCGGCCACGACCAGTTCGGCGACGCCACCCGTGCTCCGCTCGATCCGATCGAGGCGGTCGAAAAACTCAGTGAACTAGGCGCCTGGGGTATCACCTTCCACGATGACGACCTGGTGCCGTTCGGCTCGGACTCGGCTACCCGCGACAAGATCCTGGCCGACTTCCGGGCGGCGCTGGCGCGCACCGGTCTGGTCGTGCCGATGGTCACCACGAACCTGTTCAGCCACCCGGTGTTCAAGGACGGCGGCCTGACGTCGAACGACCGGTCCGTACGCCGGTTCGCGCTGCGCAAGCTGCTGCGCAACGTCGACCTGACCGCCGAGCTCGGCGCGGAGACGTTCGTCATGTGGGGTGGCCGCGAAGGCAGCGAGTACGACGGGTCCAAGGACCTCGGCGCCGTCTTCGACCGCTACCGCGAGGGCGTCGACACCGTCGCGGCGTACATCAAGGATTCGGGCTACACCATCAAGATCGCGTTGGAGCCCAAGCCCAACGAGCCACGCGGCGACATCCTGCTGCCGACCACCTGCCACGCCCTCGCGTTCATCGCCACCCTGGAGCACGGCGACATCGTCGGGGTGAACCCGGAAACCGGCCACGAACAGATGGCCGGGCTCAACTACACGCACGGCATCGCGCAGGCGTTGTGGGCCGGGAAGCTGTTCCACATCGACCTGAACGGACAGCGGTCCATCAAGTTCGACCAGGACCTGGTTTTCGGTCATGGCGATCTGCTCTCCGCCTTCTTCACCGTCGACCTGGTGGAGAACGGCTTCCCCGGCGGCGGTCCGAAGTACAACGGTCCAAGACATTTCGACTACAAGCCGTCCAGAACCGAAGGCTACGACGGAGTCTGGGTCTCGGCGCTGGCGAACATGCGGACCTACCTACTGCTCAAGGAGCGCGCGATCGCGTTCCGCGCCGATCCGGAGGTACAGGAAGCGCTCGTTGCCTCCGGCGTCGGTGAGCTGGCCCAGCCGACCATCGCGGCAGGTGAGACGACCGCCGAATTGCTGGCCGACAAGTCCGCGTTCGAGAACTTCGACGCCGACAAGACCGCGGAGCGGTCCTTCGCCTTCATCCACCTGAACCAGCTCGCCGTGGAGCACGCACTCGGCGCCCGCTGACAGGCCGACAGGAGTTGGTCGGCAGCTGTTCGTCGGCGGCCGGCCGGCTGACCGCCGTCGACGGGCCGCGATTCAGGTGCGATCTATCGCCGGAATTCCGGCCGCCATGCGCTGCTTGCTGGTTCGCATCCCGTCCCCGACGGGCAGGTGCTCGCTGACTCCGGCCATCCCGAATCTCGGCATGTTCACGTACACGCCCTCGAAGTCACCCGGTCGAATCGTGTAAAGCTCGTGCCATACGCCCAGGTCCCGACCACTGCCGACCTTCTGGTTGAAGGCGCGCCAGGCGTCGGCGTGCGGAGCCGACGGGTCCGAGGCGAAGCGTTGGACGTCGGCCGCAGTGCGCCAGTAGGAGACGACAACGGTGGTGCGGCTGAGCCAGTTCTGGAAGCCCAGCAAGCCGGAGTCCGGGTTTTCGGACAGGAATTTCAGCATGCGCGGCATTGCCGACACGACGGCCGGCGCCTTTCTCAAACCGCGAAAGGTGTTGATGCGCAAGCCGATCAAGAACACTGCAGTCGCCTCACCGGGCGCGTGCGTGGTGTATCGACCGGGGAAGACCTGGGCCATGTGTACTCCTCGATAGTTGTGTAACGCCGTTACAAAACACCGTTACCGTAGCATCGAGCGGTGCCCCGGCCAAGAGTTCATGACGACAACCTGCGAATTCGACTTCTCGCGCAGGCGGGGAAATCGGTCACCGCCCACGGAATGGCCCGACTGTCGCTCCGGACCTTGGCCGCCGAAACCGGAACCTCGACGACGGCGATCTATTCACTGTTCGGGGGTAAGCCGGGCCTGTTGGGCGCCTTGTTCGAGGAATCGTTTGCAAGTTTCGGCGCCGGTCAGCGGGCGGTGACGCTCACCGGCGACGCGGTCGCAGATCTGATCGCCCTGGGCCATGCCTACTGGTCCTGGGCCATGGAGTACCCCGACCTCTACGGTGTCATGTTCAGCCAGGTTCTCGCCGACCTGGATCGGACACCGGAGCAGGCCGCTGCGGCGGAGGCCACCATCGAACCGCTGGCGAACGTGGTCGCCTCGGCCGTTCGATCGGGTGTGATGGTCGGTGATCCGTTCACGATCACCTTCGGCATCTGGGCCGCTGTGCACGGGGTGGTCTCCCTGGTGCTGGCCAGATGCGCACCGGAGGACCGGTCGACGGTCGACGCACTCTTCGATGCGGCGGCGGCGGCGACCGTGCGCGGCTGGCTTGCCCCCATCCGCACCTGATGGCGATGGCGATCCAACTGCCCCGCAAAGCGTCCGATCGGTGACGCT
>JBPCPG010000366.1:0-15673 GCA_050999445.1 Nakamurella sp.
ACAGCGACGCTTTCGCAGCCGCAACCGTCGCTTCCGGCGTGATGCCGAATTTCTTGTACAGGGTCGCGGCGTCCGCCGAGGCCCCGTAGTGCTCCAGGGAAACCGGACGACCCTGGCTCCCGATCCAACGCCACCAGGGCATGGAGATCGCCGCCTCGACGGAGACCCGCGCGGTGACGGCCTTGGGCAGGACGCTCTCGATGTACTGCTCGTCCTGCGCTTCGAACCAATCCAGGCACGGGACGGACACGACTCTGGTGCCGATGCCTTCGGCGTGCAGCATTTCTCTTGCGGCAAGGGCGATCTGAACCTCCGAACCGGTTGCCAGGATGATGACCTGCAGCTCACCCTCGGCGTCCGCCAGCACGTACCCGCCCTTGGCGACTCCGGCGGCGCTCGTTCCGGCGAGCACCGGCACGGCCTGCCTGGTCAGCGCCATTCCGACCGGTCCGGTGTTCCACACGCTCTGCTTCTCGAGGATCGCCTGCCAACCGAATGCGGTCTCGTTCGCGTCCGCCGGTCGCAGGACCGCCAGACCAGGAATCGCCCGCAGGGCGGCCAGGTGTTCGACCGGTTGATGCGTGGGACCGTCCTCACCGAGCCCGATCGAGTCGTGCGTCCAGACGTAGGTGACCGGCGCACCCATCACGGCGGCCAGCCGGACGGCTCCGCGCATGTAATCGGAGAACTGCAGGAAGGTGCCGCCGTACGGGCGGGTCGGACCGTGGAGTGCGATGCCGGACAGAATGGCGCCCATTGCATGCTCGCGAATGCCGAAGTGCAAGGTGCGGCCGTACGGAGTGGTGTTCCATTCCTTGGTCGCGGCGTCGGCCGGGCCGAAGGAATCGGCGCCCTTGATCGTGGTGTTGTTGGATTCCGCCAGGTCGGCGGACCCGCCCCACAGCTCCGGCAGCACCGGACCGATCGCCGACAGCACGGCGCCGGATGCGGCGCGGGTCGCGAGGCCCTTGGGATCCACCGGCCACGACGGTAAGGAATCGAGCCAGTTATCAGGAAGCTCGCGTGCGACGAGACGGTCGAAAAGCGCCTTTTTGTCGGGATTGGCGGCAGCCCACTGGTCGAAAGTCTTCTGCCACTCCGCCCTTGCCGCCTCGCCCCGGTCGATGGCAAGGCGGGTGTGCTTGATCACAGTGTCGTCGACCTCGAAGGTCTTGGTCGGATCGAAGCCGAGAATCTTCTTGACCGCGGCGACCTCGTCATCGCCCAGCGCCGATCCGTGGACCTTGCCCGTGTTCATCTTGTTGGGCGCGGGGAACCCGATGATCGTGTGCAGCTGGATGAACGACGGCTTGTCGGTCACGGCCTTGGCAGCTTCGATGGCTTTGAGAATGCCGGTGACGTTCTCGCCGCCCTCGACCTTCTGGACGTGCCAGCCGTAGGCCTGGTAGCGGGCGGCGACATCCTCCGAGAGGGCGACGTTGGTGTCATCCTCGATGGAGATCTGGTTGTGGTCGTAGAAGACGACGAGATTGCCCAGCTGCTGTCGACCGGCGATCGACGACGCTTCGGAAGTGATGCCTTCTTCGATATCACCGTCCGAGGCGATGACATAGATGAAGTGGTCGAACGGGCTCGAACCTGGCGCGGCGTTGGGATCCCAGAGACCACGCTCACGCCGGGAGGCCATGGACATCCCCACGGCCGAGGCGAGTCCCTGGCCCAGCGGGCCGGTGGTGATCTCGACGCCGCGGGTGTGTCGGACCTCGGGATGCCCCGGGGTCTTGGAGCCCCAGGTGCGCAGCGACTCGAGGTCGGTGATCTCGAGACCGAAGCCGGCCAGATACAGCTGGATGTACAGGGTCAGGCTGGAATGCCCGGCGGAGAGGACGAAGCGGTCCCGTCCGGGCCAGTCGTCGTCGGCGGGATCGTGCCGCATGACCTTCTGGAACAAGGTATAGGCAAGCGGGGCCAGGCTCATTGCAGTGCCGGGATGGCCATTGCCGACCTTCTGCACGGCGTCCGCCGCGAGCACCCTGGCCGTGTCGACGGCGCGCGTGTCCAGCTCGGACCAATCGTCGGGTACATGCGCAGTGGTGAGTTCGGTGATCTCTGCGGTACTGGTCACAGGGTGGGACCTTCCTCGGCCGGGCGACCGCAAGGGCCGCGGTTCGTGCGGACTGTGATGAACGCGGGCTGGCCTGAATGCGGGCTGTCGCGAATGGGAGGTGTCATGACTTCAGGGTGTCCATCAGTGCGGGGTGTTCACGAGTGCGGCTGCTCATCGGTCCGCGAACGGACCGAACCAACGCTGCGCTCCGTCCAAACCCTAGTACCCCGCACTTTCACCGATCACGCCGCGCCACGGTGGCCGTCCTTCGGACTACGACCGCAACGCCGAGCCGAACGAACCGGCCGCCCTGTCCGCCCTAAGATGGAGGTCGAAGGCGGCGGCTCGGCCCTCCGGTACCGATCGAGCCGGGCTGTGCCGAGGAGAACGACCGAACAGAACGACCAAGAGAACGTGGAGGCGCGCGTGACGTTCCAAACCTCTGCCGATCCATCGGCGCCGGCGTCGCCGTCCGATCGTTCCGGCGAGGCAGCCGATCGCGCCGGGCTGAAGGTCAGGTTGGGCGCGTACGTCGCACTCACCAAGCCCCGGATCATCGAACTGCTGCTGATCACCACCATCCCGGCGATGTTCGCCGCCCGGCGGGAGGTTCCGACGCTCTGGCTGGTGTTGGCAACCCTGGTCGGTGGCACGCTGGCGGCAGGCAGCGCCAATGCACTCAATTGTGTGGTCGATGCGGACATCGACGCGATCATGCGTCGGACCAAGGCCCGCCCGCTGGCCCGCCACCTGGTATCCACCCGGAACGCCCTCATCTTCGGCGTCGTGCTGGGCCTGGCCTCCTGCGGCTTCCTGGCCTGGACGACCACCTGGCAGGCCGCGGTGCTTGCCGTGGTGGCCATCCTTTTCTACGTCTTCGTGTATTCCCTGTGGCTCAAGCGCCGGACCAGCCAGAACATCGTCTGGGGCGGCCTGGCGGGTTGCATGCCGGTGGTCATCGGTTGGTCCGCCATCACCGGCGGAATCGGCTGGCCGGCATGGGTCTTCTTCGGAGTCATCTTCTTCTGGACCCCGCCGCACACCTGGGCGCTGGCCATGCGTTACCGCGACGATTACGCCGCGGCCGGGGTACCGATGCTGCCGGTCGTCGCACCGGAGCGGGTCGTCGTCCGTCAGATCGTGCTGTACTCCTGGGCGATGGTGGCCTGCTCGCTGCTGCTGGTTCCGGCGTCGTCGTGGATCTACGCGGCTGTCGCGGTCCCCGCCGGCCTGGTGTTCCTCGCCATTGCGCATGTCCTGCACTTTCGGGTGCTGCGCGGAGTTCCGGCCCAGCCGATGACCTTGTTCCATCTTTCGAATCTGTACTTGACCGCCATTTCGGTGGCGTGGGCGGCGGACGCCGCGATCGGGGTCACGGCCGTCGGCTGGCCACGATGACCCAGTCCCCGGAGAGCGCTGCGGTGCGGCCAACCGGTCCTGGTTCGACGGGGACGGCAGCCGCCGTGTCCGAAGTCGCCGATCGATTTCGCTCCTTCATCGCATCTCACGGTGGCACCGGTACTGCCCTCTGCAACTACCTGGGCCGGCGCGGTGTGCGCATCGTCGTCGTCGCTGCCGACGGCCGCTTCGCGGATGCCGTGGTCGACGGCATGGACGTCGCGACCGCCTGTTGCGACGCGGCCGGGATGCCGATAGGCACCTGGGACAGGGAACTGACGAACCGGATCACCGTCAGCGCGGCGGATCGGGTTCGGATGGCGGGAACGGGACGCTGATCACGGTTCGATGACCGGAAGGATCAGCTCATACCGTCCGTCGTGAGCCCCGGGTCCTGGTGGCCAGCGCGACCGTCGCCGCAGTGGCCGTCAACAGCACCGCCCCCAGCACGTGCGAGACGACCAGTGCCTCTGGAACCCCGGTGGCGTACTGGACCAGCCCGACCACCCCCTGGGCCCCGGTGACGACGATCAGAATGCCGGCGCGGACCAGCAGTCGGCGCGGAGCCCGGACGGCGAGAAATCCGACCGCGAGCGAGATCAGCAGCCCGAAGTACGTGAACATCAGGTCCGCATGCAGATGAGCGAGCGTGTCGACCGGCAGATTCAGGCGGGGTGTCGCCGCGTCACCCCCATGCGGGCCGGCGGCGGTCACCAGGGTGCCGGCGCTGCAGAGCAGAGCGAGCACACCCACGGTTGCCCAGGTCAGGATCCGCAACGGCGCAGGAACGACGGCGACCGGCGGATCGTCGGTCTCGGAAAGCCCGACCAGGACTCCGATCGCAACGAAGAGCAGGAGCAGTGAGGCGAGCATGTGTGGGGCTACCGTCCACCAGGCCAGACCGGTGCGGACCGTGATCCCGCCCCAGACCGCCTGGACGAGTACGCCGAAGGGTAGTACCGCTGCCAGCCAGGTGAGTCGAGTCCGTTCGGCGGGGGCAAGCAGCAGGGCGAGGAAGATGCCGAGGGCGGGAAGCAGCACGGCGCCGGTCAGCATCCGGTTCGTGAATTCGACGGCCTGGTGAAAGGCATCCATGCCGGACCGGGAAACCGGGACCAGCGATCCGGGGCTGCACTGCGGCCAGGTGGGGCATCCCAGGCCGGATCCGGTCACCCGCACGGTCGCTCCGGTCACCCCGATGGCGCCATTGGTGATCACCGCGAGCCAGGCCAGCACTCGCTGGACCCGTTGGGTCGGCCAGCGCCGCCACCACGGCAACCGGATCGGGGTGGCCTGCGCCGCCCGGGTCTTCACGGTCATTGCCATTTGAACCACCGTACGGTCGCGACCCAGCCCAAGGCCACCCATCCGGCCAGAACCGCCAAACTCGTTGCGGCCGGGGTCGTTCCGGCCTGAAGAACTGCCCGAAGCGCAGTCGACAGCGCTCCCGCCGGGCTCAGCTCGCCGACGAATCGCAACCAGCCCGGAGCTCTGGTGAGCGGAATGACGACGCCGCCGACCACCACCATCACCAGCCACACCACGTTTGCCAGCGCCAGCACGGCCTCGGCGCGCAGCGTGCCGCCGAGCAACAGGGCAAGCCCGATGAAGGCCGCAGCACCCAGCAGGACGAGCAGCAGCAACCAGACCGGATTGCCGTGCGGGTGCCACCCGAGAAGTAGCGCCACGGCACCGAGAACGATCCACTGGCCGACGATGACGACCATTGCTGCACCACATTTTCCAGCAATCAGCAGGCTGCGTCCGACGCCGGCAGCGGCGAGCCGTTTGAGCACGCCGTAGCGCCGATCGAACGCAGTGGTGATCGCCTGGGAGGTGAACGCAGTCGACAGAATGGCCAGCGCGAGAACGCCGGGCGTCACGATGTCGATCCGGCGCGAGGGGTCGACCGGGGTCGAAGCGAGCTCCACGATGCTGGTCGTCGACAGGCCGATCAGCACGGCCAGCGGGATACCGAGCGCGAGCAGGAGTTGTTCGCCGTTGCGCAGCAGCATCCGCAACTCCAGCCCGGACGCCGCTCGAACCATCTGGACGGCGCCGGCCGGGCGCGGGTCTGCCGTGAAAGCCCCAGCCGGAAACGGTGCTTTCGCCCCGGGCGAGTCGGTTGTTCTGGCATCCGTCATGCTCGAACACCGTTGCCCGTCAGTTCCAGGAAGACCTCTTCGAGCGAACGGGAACCAACGTGCAGGCCCGTCGGCATCACACCGACTCTGGCGCAGAACGAGGTCACGGTGGCCATGGTGGCCGGAACGATGTCTCCGCTGATCAGGTAGCGGCCCGGGGAACTCTCGGCGACGACGAATCCGAGCGGCAGTGCCCGACGTAGCAGGTCGAGGTCCAGGCCGGGGCTCGCGGTGAAGTGAAGTGCTGTGGAGCCGCCACCCGTCAGCTCCGCCGGTGTGCCCTGGGCGACGCTGCGGCCGTGGTCGATGATCACAACGCGATCGGCCAGCAACTCCGCTTCGTCGAGCAGATGGGTGGTGAGCAGGACCGAGACACCGTCCCGCCGGATCGCGGTGAGCAGATCCCACACCAGGTGCCGGGCCTGCGGGTCCATTCCGGCAGTGGGCTCGTCGAGAAACAGGAGTTCGGGGCGTCCGACCAGGGCCATCGCCAGACTGAGCCGTTGCACCTGTCCGCCGGAGAGCCGCCGGATCGGAGTGCGCGCAAAGGACGACAGCCCCAGGATGTCGAGCAACCAGGCGGGATCATGGGGGTTCGCCGAGCACGCGGCCATCAGACCCAGCATCTCGCCGGCCCGGGCCGCCGCGTGCGCGCCACCGGCCTGCAACATGACACCGATTCGCGATCGCAGAGCGGCTCCGTTCCGCCACGGATCCAGGCCCAGCACCTGAACCTGGCCGGCGTCCGCCCGGAGAAATCCTTCGCAGATCTCGACCGTGGTGGTCTTGCCCGCTCCGTTCGGACCGAGCAGCGCGAGCAGGGAACCCTTCGGGAGCCGGAATGACAGGCCGTCGACCGCGGCGACGGCGCCGAACGCCCGGTGCAGCCCGTCCACGACGATCGCGTCGGGTCCGCCAGTTGCGCGGGCACCGGAAACCGCAGGATGGCGCCCGCTGCGAGCAGGGCCGATCGGTGTCGAGGTCACAAGTCCCCAGGGTAAGGATTACGCGGCCCGATCGGGGTCTCGGCGGCACCGGGTGCGACGTCAATCACGGAGTTCGGCCGCCCTCGGCCGCCCTCGGCCGCCTTCGGCGGCGGTTGTCACCGGATGCAACAGACCACCGGCCCGGGGTTTCGCCTCCGGCAGTCCGGATCGGAGCAACAGCAAGAGCACGCCGCCGACGACGACCGCGGCAACCACGACGCCCTGGACGATGGTGAACACCGGAATGGTGGCGCCGTTGGGCATGATGATGACCGCGAAGATCGCGGTCAGCCAGACGGTCGCCCGGCGGTACCGCGACAGTCCGGTCGACGCTGCCAACGGGAGCGCGGCCCACAGTAGGTACCACGGCTGGATGACCGGGCTGAGCAGCACGAACGCTCCGAGGGCGATGCCGAGCCCCTGCAACGGTTCGATGCGGCGCCGCCAGCAGTGCCACATCACCACCACGGCCAGCGCGGCTCCGACCGCCGTGCCGAGCGGCTGCATCACCGCGATGGTGCCCGAGCTGTGGTCGCCCAGGCCCAGGAGCAATCCGATCTGACCGGCACCGACGCCCAGGGTCGTCGACAACGAGAGGAAGGAGCGGACGCTGCCGGGGGCGGACAGGGCGGCGTGGACCCAACCCAGTCCGGACCCCGCCGCCAGCGTCAGGACGCCGAAGGTCACCACGAACACGGCCCCCACGAGGCCGGCACAGCGAAGCAGATCGAGCCAGCGACCGCCGGCGCGGCGGGCGAGCGCGATGGCCAGGAAGGCAAGGGCCATCGCCGCCGTCACCTTGATGCCGACCGAGACGGTGATCACGGCGGTGCCGACTGCGATTCGACGGACGTTCGGCCAGAGCGGGATGCTGGGATGCTCAGGACCGGCAGGCAGGGCGATCTGCAGCCCGGAGAGCATCAGCCCGATCATCAGCGCCTCGTTGTGGCCGCCGGCGACCAGATGGAACAGCAGCAGGGGATTGAGCGCCCCCAGCCACAGGGCACTGACCGGGTCGATTCCGCACCGGCGAGCCAGCCTGGGGAGCGCCCAGACGATGAGGGCGACCCCGATCAGCTCGACCCAGCGCTGCAGCAGCACACCGACGATCACGTTGTTGTGCGAGACCGACACCACCGCCTTGACCACCAGCAGAAAGACCGGACCGTACGGCGTCGACGTGTGCTGCCATCTGGCGTCCACCTGATGAGCCAGCGCATTGCCGTCGCCGAGGGTGTCATACGGGCCGGTCTGATAAGGGTTGTCGCCGTGCACCATCATCGCGCCGACGGCCAGATAGGAGTACGAGTCGCGGGAGAAGATCGGCGGGGTGACGAGGAAGGGAACAGTCCACATCGCGAGCGTGTGGGTCAGCTGGGTGCGGGAAAGGCGCCGCGCCCGCCCGGGGGCGGCGAGTCGGCCGATGAGGAACCAGGACAGCACCACCAGCCCGATGCCGGAATACGACACCGCGAGCGCCGCCGGACCGACGCGGGACAGCAGTCCCAGGATTCGCAGTCCATCAACCGGGTTGGGGATCGGCGAGGCCGCGCCGTAGGAAGACGTCGATCCGAACATCATCAGCAGAGCGC
This sequence comes from Nakamurella sp., assembly GCA_050999445.1. Classification (GTDB taxonomy): domain Bacteria; phylum Actinomycetota; class Actinomycetes; order Mycobacteriales; family Nakamurellaceae; genus Nakamurella. The sequence continues at coordinate 8,189 of JBPCPG010000366.1, forward strand.
CGGCCGTACCCCACAGCCGGAGCCGGGTCAGCTGGCGACGCTCACCCGAGTCCAGGAACCCGGGCAGATCGGCCTTGGTCGATCCGCCGGTGGTCACCGAGGCATTCTAGGAGCCACGCCCAGACCTACCGCCCGACCGTCTCCCGGTGTTCCGCCGGCCACGCTTTCCGTCGGTGTTTCGATGCTGTGGTGCGTACCTCTTTGATCTTCGTCGGGAAAAAGGTCACACTGGTGTTGTGAAAACATTGGCCGTCGAGTTGCCGGGTGGCTTGCTGCCCGCAGGTCCGGCCGATGAGATTGCCGCAGATCCCATCGCGGAGGTCAGAACCAGGGAGACGGTCGTACAGCTGCTGTTGGCCGACGGCCCGCTCACGGCGGTCGCGCTCGCCGAGCGGATCGGTCTTTCACCCGCCGCGATCCGCCGGCATCTGGACCAGTTGCTGGCCGAGGGCGCGATCATCGGCCGCGAGGCGAACACCCAGGGTCGACGAGGGCGCGGTCGGCCGGCGCGTGCCTACCTGTTGACCGACCTGGGACGTACCCGGCTGCCGCATGCCTACGATTCGCTGGCGGTTCAATCGCTGGAGTTCCTCGCCGAGACCACTGGGCCGGAGGCGGTGACCGCATTCGCCCGCCGACGGGCGCAGGGTCTGGTCGCCGGCGTCCGTCAGGAGCTCGAAGATGCGGCCGACGTACCGGCCAAGGTCGAAGTGCTGGCACGGGCGATGACCGGCGCGGGCTTCGCGGCCTCCGTCCGCCAGATCGGCGTCGGCGAAGAGCTCTGCCAGCACCACTGCCCGGTGGCGCACGTCGCCACTCGATTCCCTCAGCTCTGCGAGGAGGAGATGACGGTGATCACCGAGGCGTTGGGCACCTACGCGCAACGGTTGGCCACGATCGCCAGGGGCGACTCGTTCTGCACCACGTTCATTCCGGCTGCGCATCTGAACAAGGCCGGCACTTCCGCCTGAAAAGTTTTCTCCAGCAGTGCAAGTTCCACCTGATGTCCGCCATATTCAGCTTCACCCAGAGGGAAGGACCGTCATGACGACTGCTCCGGAACGTACCCGGGAAATACCGGAGATCGCCCCCGCTCTGACTCAGGAGCAGGCCATCGATTCGCTGGGCCACTACGCGTTCGGCTGGTCGGATTCCGACGCCGCCGGCGCTTCGGCCCGGCGCGGCATCAATGAGGACGTCGTCCGCGACATCTCCGCCAAGAAGAGCGAACCGGAATGGATGACGGACTTCCGCGTCAAGGCGCTGAAATTGTTCGAGCGTCAGCCGATGCCGAGCTGGGGCGCCGATCTGTCCGGGATCCACTTCGACACCATCAAGTACTTCGTACGCTCCGGCGAGAAGCAGGCCGCGACCTGGGATGACCTGCCGGACGACATCAAGAACACCTACGACAGGCTGGGTATCCCGGAGGCCGAGAAGCAGCGGCTGGTGTCCGGTGTCGCCGCCCAGTACGAGTCCGAGGTCGTCTACCACTCCATCCAGAAGGAGTTGGAGGACCAGGGCGTCATCTTCCTCGACACCGACTCCGCCCTGAAGCAGTACCCGGAGCTGTTCAAGGAGTACTTCGGAAGTGTCATCCCGTCCGGCGACAACAAGTTCTCCGCGCTGAACAGTTCCGTCTGGTCGGGCGGCTCGTTCGTCTACGTACCCAAGGGCGTGCATGTGGACATCCCGCTGCAGGCCTACTTCCGGATCAACACCGAGAACATGGGCCAGTTCGAGCGCACCCTGATCATCGTCGACGAGGACGCCTACGTCCACTACGTCGAGGGTTGCACGGCGCCGATCTACAAGTCGGATTCGCTGCACTCGGCGGTCGTCGAGATCATCGTGAAGAAGGGCGGCCGCTGCCGCTACACGACCATTCAGAACTGGTCGAACAACGTCTACAACCTGGTGACCAAGCGGGCAAAGGCAGAGGCCGGGGCCACGATGGAGTGGGTCGACGGAAACATCGGCTCCAAGGTGACCATGAAGTACCCGGCGGTCTGGATGACGGGGGAGTACGCGAAGGGCGAGGTCATGTCGATCGCCTTCGCCGGCGAGGGCCAGCACCAGGACACCGGTGCCAAAATGCTCCACCTGGCCCCGCACACCTCGTCGACGATCATCTCCAAGTCGGTATCCCGCGGCGGCGGCCGTACCTCCTATCGCGGGCTGGTTCGGGTCAATCCCGGTTCGCACCACAGCAAGTCGACGGTGAAGTGCGACGCACTCCTGGTCGATGCGATTTCGCGCTCGGACACGTATCCCTACGTCGACGTCCGTGAGGACGACGTGTCGATGGGTCATGAGGCAACTGTCTCCAAGGTCAGCGAGGAGCAGCTCTTCTACCTGATGAGCCGCGGCCTGACCGACGACGAAGCGATGGCGATGATCGTCCGCGGATTCATCGAGCCGATCGCCCGCGAACTGCCGATGGAATATGCACTGGAACTCAACCGGCTGATCGAACTGCAGATGGAAGGGGCGGTGGGCTGATCGTGGCCACGCCGATCACCACCCAGGAGCGACCACCTGCCGTCACTCCCGTCGGACAGCATGAGGCGCAGACCAACGTCGGCGGCAGGAACGTCGGTGTCGGCTCGCACGGGCACCGCGTCGGTTCGACGTCGGTCTCGGATCATGCGCCGATCACCGGACGGGAAGAGGCTTGGCGCTTCACACCGTTACGCCGGCTCCGGAACCTGCACAGCGACGCAACGTTCACCGGATCGGACTTCTCGATCGAGGTCCAGGCCCAGGACGGGGTGACCACGGCTTCTCTCACCGGCGCCGAAGCTGCAGCTGTCAAAGGGCTTTCAAAATATGAGCCCATAGACTACGTGTCCGCTCGGACCTATCAGGCTGCGAATTCGGTGTTCCTCATCGACATCGCTCCGGAGCTGGTAATGACTGCTCCGCTGGTCGTGACCTTCCATGGGCACTCGATCGACCAGGCCGTCGCAGCGCATCTGGTGGTTCGCGTCGGTCACCATGCGCGTGCACAGGTCGTGGTGGCCTACGAGGGGTCTGCCACGCTCAGCGAGAATGTCGAACTGGTCGTCGGCGATGCGGCCGAGCTGACCTACGTCTCCGAACAGAACTGGGCCGACGACGCCGTCCACCTGTCGAATCATCACGTGCTGGTCGGCCGTGACGCCGTCGTCAAGCACGCCGCGTTGACCTTCGGCGGTGACCTCGTCCGACTGGTCGGCTCGGTGAGCTATGACGGCCCGGGTGGCGACGCGGAGATGCTCGGCGTCTATTTCGCCGACGCCGGCCAGCATCTGGAACACCGACTGTTCATGGATCATGATGCGCCCAACTGCAAGTCACGGGTGCTGTACAAGGGTGCGCTGCAGGGTAGATCCGCTCACACCGTCTGGGTCGGTGACGTGCTGATCCGGGCCGGCGCCGACGGGACCGACACCTACGAGATGAACCGCAACCTGTTGCTCACCGAAGGCGCTCGGGCGGACTCGGTGCCCAACCTGGAGATCGAGACCGGCGAGATCGTCGGCGCCGGACACGCCAGCGCAACGGGACGTTTCGACGACGAGCAGCTGTTCTATCTGCTGTCCCGTGGAATCCCGGAGCGGGTCGCCCGTCGCCTGGTGGTTCGCGGCTTCTTCGGCGAAGTCCTGCACAAGCTGGGTGTCGAGTCCGTGATCGAGCGGGCCGCAGCCACGATCGAAACTGAACTCGCACTCACGAACATCTGAAAACATCGTCAAGACAACCTGGAGTCAAACTTGTCAACACTCGAGATCCGCGACCTGCACGTCTCGGTCGCCACCGACGACGGGCCACAGGAAATCCTGCGGGGCGTCGACCTCACGGTCACCTCCGGTCAGACGCACGCCATCATGGGCCCCAACGGCTCCGGCAAGTCGACGCTGGCTTACTCGCTGGCGGGACATCCGAAGTACCAGGTCACGTCGGGAACAGTGACGCTGGACGGCGAGGATGTGTTGGCGATGACCGTCGACGCTCGTGCTCGCGCCGGACTCTTCCTGGCGATGCAGTATCCCGTCGAGATCCCAGGCGTCTCCACGTCCAACTTCCTACGGACCGCAGCTACCGCCGTTCGCGGCGAGGCGCCGCCGATCCGCAAGTGGGTCAAGGAGGTGCGGACGGCGATGACGGACCTCGAAATCGATCCGACGTTTGCCGAGCGCAACGTGAACGAAGGCTTCTCCGGCGGCGAGAAGAAGCGCCAGGAAATTCTCCAGATGTCGTTGCTGCGACCCAAGATCGCCGTTCTGGACGAAACCGACTCTGGGCTCGACGTCGACGCCCTGCGCGTGGTGTCCGAAGGTGTCAACCGCTACAAGGCCGCCTCCGCGGCAGCCGGCGAGGCGGTCGGCACGCTGCTGATCACGCACTACACCCGAATTCTTCGATACATCAAGCCGGACCACGTGCACGTCTTCGTCGCCGGTCGCATCGTCGAATCCGGAGGACCTGATCTTGCCGACGAGCTCGAGGAGCACGGCTACGTGCGTTTCACCGCAGCCGCGATGGGCGCCGACGGAATCAATGCTGCGGTGCTGGGTACGACGGGGGCCGGTGCGGCACGGTGACCGCAATCGCTGAGGTGCTCGAACCCGGCGTGGGAGATTCTCGTCCGTTCGACGTAGCTGTCATCCGCGCCGATTTTCCCATTTTAGAACGGACCGTGCGCGACGGAAAACCGTTGGTGTACCTGGACTCCGGCGCGACGTCGCAGCGGCCGACCACCGTGATCGACGCCGAACAGGAATTCATCACCGGGCACAACGCGGCAGTGCATCGCGGCGCCCATCAATTGGCCGAGGAAGCCACCGACTTCTACGAGTCTGCGCGCGAACGCATCTCGAACTTCATCGGTGCTTCGCGTCCCGAAGAACTGATCTTCACCAAGAATGCGACAGAAGCCCTCAATCTGGTGGCCTACTCGCTGGGCAATGCTTCGGTGAACGCCGGTGCCGGGGTTCACGATTCACGATTTGCGGTCGGCCCGGGCGACGAGATCGTGATCACCGAGATGGAGCATCACGCCAATCTCGTCCCATGGCAGGAGCTCTGTCGGCGCACTGGCGCGACGCTGCGGTGGGTCGGGCTGACCGACGATTTCCGCCTCGATCTGTCCAACATCGGCTCGCTCATCAACGCCCGAACCAAAGTCGTTGCCTTCAGCCATCAGTCGAACGTGCTCGGCACGGTCAATCCGGTCGAGGTGTTGGTCGAAGCTGCCCGCAGGGTCGGGGCACTCACCGTGCTGGATGCCTGCCAATCAGTCGCTCATCAGAGCGTTGACGTGCAGGCTCTCGGCGTGGATTTCCTGGCATTCTCCGGACACAAGATGCTCGGTCCCTCCGGAGTGGGCGGCCTGTTCGGCCGCTACGAACTCCTCGAGCAGATGCCGCCCTTTCTCACCGGCGGCTCGATGATCGAGGAGGTCTTCCTGGATCACTCCACCTACGCGCCGCCGCCGGCGCGGTTCGAGGCAGGCGTCCCCATGACGTCGCAAGCGGTCGGTCTCGGCGCAGCCGTGGACTACCTGGAGACGCTGGGCATGAAAAGCGTCGCTCACCACGAGGCGGAGCTGACCGGCCTCGCCCTGGACAAGCTGGCGGCTCTGCCGGGCATTCGCATCCTCGGACCATCGGACACGACCGATCGCGGCGCCTGCGTCTCCTTCCTCGTCGACGGTGTGCACGCTCACGACGTCGGGCAGATTCTCGACGACGCCGGTGTTGCTGTGCGGGTAGGACACCACTGCGCGCGGCCCCTGCATCGCCGCTATGGGGTTGCGGCGACCGTGCGGGCGTCGTTCGCGCTGTACAACACGCCGGGCGAGGTCGATGTGCTGGTGGACGCGGTTCGGGAAGCGCAGCGCTTCTTCGGTGTGGGCACGAAGTAGGAGTCGGCCGACATGCAGATGGAGCAGCTATACCAGGAGATAATTCTGGATCACTATCGCGCGCCGCACCATTCCGGGTTGCGGAACCCTTTCGATACCCAGGTGCACCACGTGAACCCGACCTGTGGCGACGAAGTCACCCTTCGCGTCAAGTTGTCCGGCAACGACATCGACGCAGTGGTCCAGGACATCTCCTACGACGCGCTGGGTTGCTCGATCTCCCAGGCGGCAACGTCGGTCATGACGGATCTGACCATCGGTCGACCATTGGCCGAGGCCCTGGCGACACTCGACGAATTCAGCCAGATGGTGACCAGCCGCGGCAAGATCGCCGGCGACGAGGACACCCTCGGTGACGGCATCGCCTTTGCCGGGGTTGCGAAATACCCGGCACGGGTGAAGTGCGCGTTGCTCGGATGGATGGCCTTCAAGGACGCGGCTGTTCAGGCCGTGAACTGATGTCGCCGAGTTGCATGATGAGCAGAATTTCAACTGACAGGAGCACGGCGAGATGACAGACACGTCGATCGAAACCACCGCGACCGAACGGGATCTCCCGGCTGGCGATCACGCTGGTCATGATCACGCTGGTCATGATCACGCTGATGTGCTGCCCGAGGAGATTGGCATCCCCGACCGGTCCACCCGCAGCGCGGCCGCACTCGACGATGCGACGCCCGCGCCGGGCGCCGGCGCGCCGGCGGTGGACGAGGCTCTGATCGAGGACATCGAAGAGGCGCTCCGCGATGTGGTGGACCCCGAGCTGGGCGTCAACATCGTCGATCTCGGCCTGATCTACGACTTGAACGTCGACGCGAACAACACGCTCACCATCGACATGACGCTCACCAGTGCGGCCTGCCCGCTCACCGACATGATCGAGGACCAGGTCGCCGCAGCGATCATGGGGGCCGGCGAAGAGCTGGTTGCCGATTACAAGATCAACTGGGTCTGGCTGCCGCCGTGGGGGCCGGAGAAGATCACGGACGACGGTCGGGAACAGCTTCGGGCACTGGGCTTCAACATCTGATCTCGTGGTCCACGCAGGCACCGGCGGGCCCCTGTCCCGATCGGCTCGGCCTTCGATCGGCTCGTCATGGCGCGTCGGTGCTGACATCGATCGAACCGTTGGCTGCGACCTCTTGTGGCCCCCGTGCCGGCCGAGCCGTTCCCGTTACTGACCATCGCCGGTGACGCCCTGTTGGCGCCATGGGTGTGCTGTACGTCACCCCTCGCACCGTGGCAGATTTTTGATATCGGCACTGGCGTCGGTTCCGGCACTGCCGCCGGGTCCGGAACCGCCGGGGATTCTGGCCCTGCCGCCGACGGCGGGACCGGTGGTCCGGCGTCCGCGCCGGCTGCGGTGATCAAGAGGTCGCGGTCGGCCGGGTAGCTTCCTACCCATGGGTTCACGGCTGAGCCGGCGAGGCGGCAGCGTTTCCGCTCCAGAATCGACCGACACGAACGCAGAGGCGGCGTTCCGGGAGGATCTGGACCGGATCCGCTTCTCGCCGTACTTCTCGCGTCTTGCCGCCGTGACCCAGGTGATCTCGCAGGGTGCCGCGGGCCAATCCGTC
>JBPCPG010000412.1:0-9341 GCA_050999445.1 Nakamurella sp.
CGACGCCGGCCGCCGGGCCGGATAGGACGGCTGCTCCGCAAGCTCTAGGCTTGGGCGGGCCGATCCGCCGACGACGAGAGACTTCAGGTGCATTCCGACCGTTCAGCAGAACCAGTTGCGGCCCAGGATCTGGCAGCGATGCCGCGCCGGATCCTTCCTAATCCGTCGGGTTTGCGCGTGGTCGTCCTGATCTCAGGTGCCGGCTCGAATCTGGCAGCCCTGGTGGCGGCCCAGCAGTCGGCCGACCACGGGGCCCGGATCGTCGCCGTCGGCGCCGACCGGCACAACGCCGCCGGGTTGCAGTTGGCGCGCAACGCCGGCCTGCCGACCTTCGTACACCGGATCAGCGATTATCCGGACCGCGAAGCGTGGGATCTCGCGCTGACCCAGGAGACCGCGTCGCATCGCCCCGATCTGGTGGTCTCGGCGGGTTTCCTGAAACTGGTCGGTGCCCATTTCCTGTCCCGCTTCCCGGGCCGGTACATCAACACGCACAATGCCCTGCTGCCTTCGTTCCCGGGCATGCACGGCCCGGGCGATGCTCTGGCCTACGGCGTGAAGATCGCCGGGGCAACACTTTTCGTGGTCGACGCCGGAGTGGACAGCGGGCCGATCCTGGCTCAGGTCGCCGTTCCGGTGCACGATGACGACACCGAGGACAGCTTGACCGAACGCATCAAGCAGGCCGAACGGGCCCAGCTCGTCGAACAGGTTTCCCGAATGGCCCGGCACGGCTGGACCATCCATGGCAGAAGGGTCTTCACGAGATGACAGAGCAATCAACCGGCGGACAGACAATTGATCCGACCATTGATGTCGAGCCAGGTGGCCGTCGGCGAATCAGGCGGGCGCTGCTGTCGGTGTCCGACAAGACCGGTCTGCTGGAACTTGCCACCGAGCTTCTGCGTCATGGCGTTGCCCTGGTCTCCACCGGCAAATCGGCCGCGATGCTGACCGAAGCCGGTCTCGCCGTGCAGAAGGTCGAGGATGTCACCGGGTTTCCGGAATTCCTCGACGGCCGGGTCAAGACCCTCCACCCGAACATCCACGGCGGGCTGCTGGCCGACACCAGGAAGCAGAGTCATCGCGATCAACTCGACGAGCTGGGCATCGGGATGTTCGACCTGGTCGTGGTGAACCTGTATCCGTTCAGGTCGACGGTCGCGTCCGGCGCCTCTGTCGACGACTGCATCGAGCAGATCGACATCGGTGGCCCGGCGATGATCAGGGCCTCGGCGAAGAACCACCCGAGCGTCGCGACGGTCGTCGAGCCCGGGGACTACGGACAGGTCATCGCGGCCGCGAACGCCGGCGGGTTCACGCTCGCCGAGCGACAGTTTTTGGCGGCCAAGGCTTTCGCACACACCGCCTCGTACGACGTGGCGGTGGCGTCCTGGATGAACTCAGCAGTGGCGCCCGATCCGGACGGCTGGCCGCGCTGGACCGGCGCCACCTGGGAGCGGCAGTCGGTTCTGCGCTACGGCGAGAACCCACACCAGCGGGCTGCGCTGTATCGGCACTGGCGGGAGGGCCTGGCCGGAGCGAAGCAACTGCACGGCAAGGAAATGAGCTACAACAACTACGTGGATGTCGACGCTGCTTGGCGGGCGGCGAACGACTTCGCCGATCCGGCGGTGGCGATCATCAAGCACGCCAACCCTTGTGGCATTGCGGTGGTTACCGGAGGAAACGACGAATCGGTCGCAGTGGCACATGCCAAAGCGCTGGCGTGCGACCCGGTCTCGGCCTTCGGCGGAGTCATCGCGGTCAACCGTGCCGTGACGGTAGCGCTGGCCGAGCAGATCGCCGAGGTTTTCACCGAGGTGCTGCTCGCGCCGGCTTTCGACGAGGCAGCGCTGGACATCCTCACTCGCAGGAAGAACATCCGGTTGCTGGTGATGCCGGCCGAGGTGAACACCGACCCGATCGAATTCCGCGGTATTTCCGGTGGCGTCCTGGTCCAGACCAGGGATGCCATCGACGCTCCGGGTGACGATCCGGCGAGCTGGACCCTTGCGGCCGGCTCCGCGGTCGACTCCGACACCCTGGCGGACCTCGATTTCGCCTGGCGTGCCTGCCGTTCGGTGAAGTCGAACGCCATCCTGCTGGCGCACGACGGAGCATCGGTGGGCATCGGGATGGGGCAGGTCAACAGGGTGGATTCGGCGCGCTTGGCCGTCGAGCGGGCCGGTGACCGGGCAGCGGGTTCGGTGGCAGCTTCGGACGCCTATTTCCCCTTCGCGGACGGACCGCAGGTCCTGTTCGATGCGGGCGTCAAGGCCGTCGTGCAACCGGGAGGATCCATGCGCGATCCGGAGGTTCTGGCCGCTGCCGAGGCAGCCGGCGTGTCGATCTACCTCACCGGCACCCGGCACTTCTTCCACTGACCCGCACGATGTTCCGGCACGATGTCCTGTACGGCTTGCCCGACACCGATCGGAGCCGGGTGTGGCGCTGACGCTCACCGAGTCCAGGTATGACAACGAGGACTTCGTCGAGGTGGACTTCTCCGGACAAGAACTCGGAGCCATCGAATTCGTCGACTGTGATTTTTCCGGTGCGGCTCTGCCCGGGTGCACCACAAGTCGGACCAGCTTCACCCGGTGTCGATTCGTCGGTGCCGAAATGTATTCCACGCAGCATCTGAACAGCTCGTTCCTCGGATGCACCTTCGAGCGCACTTCCTGGATGAACGCGGTTCTCACCGGCTGCCGGCTCGTCGGAAGCACCTTCACCTCCTGCCGGCTGACCGGAATCCGCTTGGTGGAATGTGATCTGACGCTTGCCTCGTTTGCAGGGGAGAAACTGGCCGGTGCGGATCTGTCGGGCCTCCGGATGCGAGAGGTCAATCTCACCGGCGCCGATCTGCACGGCTGCGATCTGCGCGGAGCCGATCTGGCCGGCGCCAGGACCGGCCGGGCGGATCTGCGAGACACGGATCTACGCGGTGCGACCATCGACGCAGCGACCTGGGTCGGCGCGGTACTCACCGGCGCCGGCATCGACGCGGATCAGGCCATGTTGTTCGCGGTTGCCCATGGACTCGTGCTGGCGCGTCCGGACCGGTCACCCGTGGCAGGATGAGCAATCGTGACGGCGACCATTCTGGATGGCAAGGCCACTCTGTCCGCTGTGAAGAGCGAGTTGCGGCTCAGAATCGCCGCACTGGCGGAGAGGGGTGTGGTGCCCGGCCTTGGCACCGTGCTGGTGGGGGACGACCCGGGAAGCCGGTGGTACGTCGCCGCGAAACATCGCGACTGCGCGGAGATCGGCATCAACAGCATCGCTCGGGAACTGCCGTCCGACAGTTCGCTGACCGATGTGCTCGCCGTGGTGGACGAGCTGAATGCCGACCCGGTCTGCACTGCGTTCCTCGTCCAACAGCCGACCGGCTTGGACGAGTTCGCCATTTTGTCCAGAGTCCACCCGAGCAAGGACGTCGACGGTCTGCACCCGTTCAACCTCGGCTCGTTGGTGCTCGGGCAGCCGGGTCCGCTGCCGTGCACGCCCAGAGGAGTGATCGAGCTCCTGCGCCGTTACGAGGTGCCAATTGCCGGCGCCCATGCCGTGGTGGTGGGGCGCGGACTGACTGTCGGCCGCCCGCTCGGACTGTTGTTGACCAGGCGGAGCGAGAACGCAACGGTGACCCTGTGCCACACCGGCACCCGGAACCTTGGATCCCTCGTTCGGCAGGCGGACATCGTGGTGGCCGCAGCCGGTGTACCGGATCTGATCACCGCGGACATGGTGAAGCCGGGTGCGGCGGTGCTGGACGTCGGGGTGAGCCGGGTGGACGGAAAGATCCGCGGTGACGTGGCCGCCGAGGTGGCCGGTGTCGCCGGATTTCTCGCGCCGAACCCAGGGGGTGTCGGCCCGATGACCAGGGCGATGCTGCTGACGAACGTGGTGAGCGCGGCGGAGCAGCTGGCCGGCGCGGGTTGAGTTCCCGAGTCGATCCGAGTTGAGATGACGGACCGTCGCTTGGTCAGGGCACTACCGATCACCGTTGTGCTACTGGTGGCAGCGGTGGGTCTGGCGCTGGTGCTGGGCGGCCACTGGCGGCGCGGAGCCGCCGTGCTGGCGGTGACCGCCGGACTTGCGGCGTTGGCGAGACTGTTCGTTCCGGATGGCGCGATCGGTCCGCTCGCGGTGCGCAGCCGGGCCTTCGACGTGCTGTTCCTCGGCGGATTGGCCTTGATCTTCGTCCTCGGCACCACCATCGGCCTGTAGCTGCGTCAGGTTTGCGCGGCACTGTCAGGCGGAGACGAAAATGCAGAACGGGTGGCCGGCGGGGTCTGCCAGCACGAACAGTGGTTCGTCGTCGTCGGCACGGTCCAGAAGTTGGCGGGCTCCAAGATCCAGCGCTCTGGCACGCTGCGCCCGAAGGTCCTCGATGGTCGGAACGGTCGTGTCCAGATGCAGCATCTGCGGTCGTGGGCCCTGTGGCCAGGTTGGCTCCAGTAGGGCCGGTACCTGCGCCAACGCAAGCCCCGCTGACCCGGCGGTCCCATGCAGCACCAGCCAGTCCTGGCCGTTCGGATCTGGTTGACCCGTCTCGGGCGGCTCGTCGCCCGGGCGGTATCGGAGATCGAGGAGCTGTCGATAGAACTCGGCCAGAGCGCGAGCGTCCGGGCAGTCCAGGACGACCTGCCGCAGGATCGGAGACCTTCCACGGGCGGGGCGGGCATCAGTCACGTCTGCGATGCTGCCAGGCCCCGCGATCTTCTCAGCCAGTCGGGTCGGCGACATCCCTCCGACTGTCAGTTCCCGGCAGTATTCACGTGGGCCAGCCTCCTCGCCGGAACAACGCCGAGCCGGCCGGACTGGTAGTCCTCGAAGGCCTGCAGCAACTCGGCCTTCGTGTTCATCACGAACGGTCCGTACATGGCGACCGGCTCCCGGATCGGGCGGCCGCCGAGAAGGAGCAACTCGACACCTCCTGCGTAACGTGCGTCCTGTTCGTTCTGCGCCGTCACGGTGATGCTGTGGCCCGCACCGAACAGCGCCAACTGACCTTCGCGCAACGGGCGATCGTCGCTGCCGACCTTGGCGCTACCGCCCAGGTTGTAGATCAGCGCGTTGTAGTCCGCGCGCCAGGGGAGGGACAGGGTCGCGCCGGGATGGACGGTCGCATGGATCAGCGTGATCGGCGTGCGCGTCGAGCCCGGCCCGTAGTGGCCGCCCAGCTCACCGGCGATCAACCGAATCAGGCTGCCGCCGTCGGCGCTGGTCAGCAAGGTCACCCTGGTGGACGAGATGTCCTGATAGGACGGCGCGGCGAACTTTTCGGCAGCCGGTAGATTCACCCAGAGCTGGAGGCCGTGGAACAGGCCACCGGAGGTCACCAGCGCTTCGGGCGGCGTCTCGATATGCAGAATTCCCGCGGCGGCTGTCATCCACGCAGTGTCTCCGCCGCCGATCAGGCCGCCGCCGCCCTGAGAATCCGAGTGCTGCAGCTGGCCGTCGATCATGTAGGTGACGGTCTCGAATCCCCGGTGCGGGTGCCAGGGCGTGCCCTTCGGTTCGCCTGGGGCGTAGTCGACTTCGCCCATCTGGTCCATGTGCAGGAATGGGTCGAGCTGTGCGACGCCGACCCCGGCGAACGCACGTCGCACGGGGAAGCCCTCACCTTCAAGGCCCTTGGGCGCCGTCGTCACGGATTGCACCGGCCGCTGACGCTGCAAATCGGGAGGTCCGACCACGCGGGGGAGCAGCAACAGTTCGCTGTCGGTGATGGCCGGCATGTCAGTTCTTCAGAGTGGGAACGGCGAGCAACGGGTTGCGCAGCCGCCGGAAGACGGTGGCAAGGACAGCTGCTTCGTCGTCGGTGAGCCGCTGCCCGAACTCTCGGTCGATGCCGGACATGTGGATCTTGGCGGCTGCCAGCAGCGCCGCCCGCCCGGTTGCGGTCAGGGTGATCACCAGGCCGCGTCCATCGCGTGGATCGGGTGAGCGGCCCACCAACCCGGCGGTGACCAATTTCTCGATCTTGCGGGACAGGCTGGGTTGCGAGATGACCAGGCGCTGGAGCAGATCGCGGAGTCGCAGTTCACCGCCGGCTTCGGACAATTGCACGAGTACGTCGTAGCTCCGCAGTGACACCTGGCCGGCGGTGTCCAGGTCGGCTCCGAGTTTTCCCATCATCTGGGCGTGGGCATGCACAAATCCCACCCAGGCGTCCATCCGGTTGGGTTCGATGTCGATCGGCCCGGCCATCGGGTGCCTCCCTCGCAGTCGTTCATTCTTACCACTGTGTCGTTCCAACTGCCGGGGGTAGTTCGATCTGCCGGGGGTAGTTCCAACTGCCGGGGTCGTTCCATCGGCTGTGGCCATCCGAACGGTGGAGCACCTCCTGCCGGTAGCGTTCCCGGCGAAGAGCGACAAACGGCGGCTCCTTCCAGCAGTACGCTTGTACTGGAAGAAAGTTCGGTGTCGCCGCGAACGGCGCGAGCAGGTACGACCGGCCCGGCAACGGCGGGGCAACAGGTTCAAGGGAAAGGCGTTTTTCAATGGCGAAGATCAAGGTGACCGGCAAGGTCGTCGAACTGGACGGCGACGAGATGACGCGCATCATCTGGCAGTTCATCAAGGACAAACTCATTCTGCCGTACCTCGATGTCGACCTGGAGTACTACGACCTCTCGATCGAAAATCGCGACGCGACGGACGATCAGGTGACCGTCGATGCCGCCAATGCCATCAAGACGCACGGGGTCGGCGTCAAATGCGCGACCATCACTCCGGACGAGGCGCGCGTCGAGGAGTTCGGCCTCAAGCAGATGTGGCGTTCGCCGAATGGCACCATTCGCAACATCCTGGGCGGCGTCATCTTCCGCGAGCCCATCATCATCTCCAACATTCCGCGACTGGTACCCGGCTGGACGAAGCCGATCATCGTGGGTCGGCACGCCTTCGGGGACCAGTACCGCGCGACAGATTTCCGATTCCCCAGTGCCGGCACCTTGAAGGTGGTCTTCACCCCGAACGACGGTTCCGAGCCGATCGAACGTGAAGTCTTCCAGGCTCCCGGGGCGGGCATCTCGCTCTCCATGTACAACCTGGACGCCTCGATCCGGGACTTCGCCCGCGCTTCGCTGAACTACGGACTGGCCCGTAACTACCCGGTGTACCTCTCCACGAAGAACACCATTCTCAAGGTCTACGACGGGCGTTTCAAGGCCATCTTCCAGGAGGTGTTCGACGCAGAGTTCGCAGCACAGTTCGCTTCCGCTGGAATCACCTACGAGCACCGACTGATCGACGACATGGTGGCCGCCTCACTGAAGTGGGAGGGCGGATATGTCTGGGCCTGCAAGAACTATGACGGCGACGTGCAGTCCGACACCGTGGCCCAGGGCTTCGGCTCGTTGGGCCTGATGACCTCGGTGCTGTTCACCCCGGACGGTTCCGTCGTCGAGGCCGAAGCAGCCCACGGCACGGTGACCAGGCACTATCGGCAGCACCAGGCCGGAAAGCCCACCTCCACGAATCCGATCGCATCGATCTACGCGTGGACCGGTGGACTCAAGCATCGCGGCAAGCTTGACGGAACCCCGCAGGTCACAGCCTTCGCCGAAACACTCGAGGACGTCATCATCAAGACCGTGGAGAGCGGAAAGATGACCAAGGATCTCGCCGCCCTGATCGGTCCGGAGCAGGACTGGCTCACTACGGAGAAGTTCCTCGCCGCACTGGACGAGAACCTGTCCGCGCGACTGGACGCCTGAGCGGACAACGCAATCCGGGGCGGCGACTCACCGCGCCTGACCGCGACCGGCCCCGCAGAGAACTCCCTCGGGGCCGGTCGGGCAACGGATTACGGTGAGCCGGGAAGGCGCAACTCTCGGCGCAGGATCTTGCCCGACGACGACTTCGGGATCGCCGGGATGAATTCCACCCGACGCACTTTCTTGTGCGGCGCCACCCGTTCCGCGACGAAGCTCATCACCTGTGCAGCAGTGAGTTCCTTTTCTGGCTGCACGACGACGAACGCCTTCGGAATCTCCTCGCCGTCGTCGTCGTTGACCCCGACCACTGCGGCGTCTGCGATAAGCGGGTGCGTCAGCAGGATTGCCTCCAATTCCGCGGGCGGAACCTGATAGCCCTTGTACTTGATCAATTCCTTGACGCGGTCGACGATGGCGACAAAGCCTTCGGCCGAAACGGTTGCTACGTCGCCGGTGTGTAGATAGCCGTCGGAATCCAGCGTCTCGGCGGTGGCCTGCGGGTCGGCCAGGTACCCGATCATGACGTTCGGCCCCTTGCACCACAGTTCTCCGGGAGCGCTGGATCCCGTGGCGGGGACGTCGATCTCCTCGCCGGTCGCCGGATCGACGATCTTGCACTCCATGTTCGGCAGGGTCAGACCAACTGTGCCAAGGGGGATGTCGTCGCGATCCTCCGGAATGGTGTGGCTCACCGGGCTCATCTCGCTCATCCCGTAACCCTGTCGCACGGTGCATCCGAGTCGAATTGCCACCGCATTACCCAGTTCCTGGTCGAGCGGTGCGGCGCCGGAAAAGATCATCCGGATGGACGAGGTGTCGTAGGTGTCCACCATCGGGTGCTTGGCCAGGGCCACCGCGATCGGCGGGGCGATATAGAGATAGGTGGCCCGCAATTCGGCGATGATGCGCAAGAATTCAGCCAGATCGAATCTCGGCATGGTGATGATCGGTGCGTGGCGGTAGAGGCCGCCGTTCATCAGCACATTCATGCCGTAGATGTGGAAGAACGGCAGCACGGCCAGAATTCGATCGTCCTGAGTGACCCCGATGACAGCGCCGCCCTGCGCGATGTTCGCCACCAGGTTGCGGTGAGTGAGCATGACGCCCTTGGCCCGGCCGGTAGTGCCGGACGAATACGGCAACACGGCAAGCGCAGTGGCTGGGTCCAGGGCGAGATCGGGCGCGGGAACTCCGGTCGTCAGGAGGAATCGGAGACTGGTCCGGTCCGGATGATTGTCCGGTGAACCGTCCATCAGCACCACGTTGGCCGCCGGCATGCCGACCGCCGCTGCGGCGGCATCGGCCTGAGGAAGAAACGCCGAAATGGTGAACAGGTGAGTCGCCTTCGAGTTTTGCAGTTGTTCGCTGATCTCGTGGGCGGTGTACAGCGAATTGATTGTGGTCGCAGTGCCACCTGCTCGCAGGATGCCGTGGAACACCGTGACGAACGCAGGGATGTTCGGACACAGGATCCCGGAGACCTCGCCAATTCCGAGCCCACGCGCGGTCAGCCCGCCGGCCAGCGCCTCGATCTGAGCTCGGAGTTCGCCGAAGGTCGTTGCGGCGCCGGTCGAGCCGTCTATCAAGGCCGGGCAGTCCGCCACGTCCGCCAGG